>MPMP01000111.1 GCA_002238565.1 Albidovulum sp. bin36 | reverse complement strand
GCGATTGAACCATGCCATGCGCCCATCGAAACCGCCTTCCCGGAACCATCCGGAACCAGCCATAGAACGCCCGTCGCATGAAGTCAAACGGAATCGCCATCGCCCCGACACGGCGGCCACGACAGGGCCTCAAGCCCAGGCGCGCTCAGATCAACGCACCTGCCCCCAAGGTTCAACCCATGCACCGGGCGGGCGTTCCTGACGTGAATATCACGCAAAATTAGATTCGCGAGAAATAGGGGGCGAGTAGATACTAGGGGGCAAGCAGATACCCCAGAGTTTTATTGGTTCCCGACATCGACTGCCGCTTCCAAGGGATGAATCCGGCTAGGCGAGCCGCGCTGCCTTCGGTGGTTCGGCTTTGATTTCGGCGGTTACCTAAAAGCGCGGGATTTTGGCGATTCGCCGCGTTTCTGAAATATTGTACTCGCCCCCATTTATTTAACTTCTATCATCTCTGTCGTCTAACTCCTTGTCTCTTGTCTGCAACCGCGGCCAAGACGTAGATCCGATTGTCTGCGCCCGAAGCTTGACTAGGTTCTTCCCTATCCAGCGGAGATAGTGGATATGTCTATAGGATCGGCCGTTCTAAAGCAGGCAGTGCGGCCGTTTGGTGGTATTGCGCCAAGACAGCGACCGCGGCCGAAAACGGAACCGCCGGTACCGGAATTCGTATCGGATGCGGCGAGCGGAACCGGTGCGAAGGAACGCAACTTCGGTTGGCGCCGCCGCTTGGGATTCACAATCGGAACATTTGGCCGCAGACCTTGGCTCCCGGATCTCGGCCCGATGCTTATCAAAAGCGGCTCCGCGGCTGGATGCGATCAGAATCCGCCCCAGTGGAGACTATATCGTGATCGCAGCATGGATCAAATTGCGGCTAGAATGCGAAAGCCAAGCACCGGTCCGCACGCGTGGTCTCGATTGACGCCGGGATCAATTCTGAACCGCCGGAGCGCGAACATGGCAGGCGGCGAGATGCCCCGTGCCAACGGGCCGCAAAACAGGTTTCGATTCGCTGCAACGCGGCTCGGCAAGCGGGCACCGGGTTCGATAACGGCAGCCGGATGGCGGGTTGAACGGGCTTGGCACTTCGCCAACAACTAGTTGGCGAGCCTTCCGGCGGCGGTCTAGAGCGGGAACCGACTGCATCAGCATTTCTGTGTAGGGATGCCGCGGCATGGAGAACAGTTCTCTTTTCGGAGCGACTTCGACAAGCTGCCCGAGATACATGACGGCCACTCGATCGCAAATGTGCTCTACAACCGCGAGGTCGTGCGAGACGAATAGATAGGCCGCGCCGGTCTCGCCTCGCAAGCGCGCCAAAAGGTTGATGACTTGCGCCTGCACCGAGACATCGAGGGCCGAGACCGGCTCGTCGGCGACGATGAGATCGGGATCCAATGCAAGAGCGCGAGCTATCCCGATCCTCTGCCGCTGACCTCCGGAAAACGCATTCGGGTAGTTCGATGCCATTTCGTACGGGAGGCCGACCTGGCGAAATAGCGTTTTCACGCGTTCGCGCCTTTTCTTGGCGGATCCTCTCGCATGCTCCCTGAGGGGTTCTTCGACTATCGCACCGGCCGTCATTCGCGGATTAAGCGAGGAGTATGGATCCTGAAAGACCATCTGAACCCGGCTGCGAAATCCGCGCAGCCGCTCCTCCGGCAGGCTTGATATCTCCACGCCGCCGAGCCGAATTAGGCCCGATGTCGGATTATGCAGGCAAGCGATCAGCTTGGCGATCGTCGACTTGCCGCAGCCGCTTTCTCCGACAAGCCCAAGGACTTCGCCTCGATTTATTCGGAAAGTAACATCCTCGACCGCGTGTACCGTGGCCCTTACGGAGCCGAATGCGCCGCGACGGACATTGAAATGTTTTGTAACGTTCTCAACCGAGAGGAGAGGTTTTTCCGGTTCTGTTCCAACGCTCATTCTGGGGCTCCCATGCTCTCGCTAAGGATGCATGCCGACTGGCAGCCGTCCGCGAATTCAACTGTCGGAGGCGATTCGCTACGGCATCGTTCAATCGCCGATTCGCATCGCGGCGCGAAAGGGCATCCTATGAATGGCCTGTCGAGCAATGGGACGATGCCCGGAATCTCCGAAAGCGATCGCCCGGAATTTTCGCTAAGGCTTGACCCTAGCCTTGGAACCGCCTGCAGCAGCCCGCGAGTATAGGGATGACGGGGATTGGAAAGAATGGCGTCGACCGGTCCTTCTTCTACCTTCCGCCCCGCGTACATGACCATCATTCGGTCCGCATATTCGGCTACGACGGCAAGGTCGTGGGTAATTAGAATCATGCCCGCGCCGGTTCGTTTCTGAAGATCGGAAAGCAAATCGAGGATCTGCGCCTGAATCGTGACATCGAGCGCCGTGGTCGGCTCGTCGGCGATCAAAAGCCGAGGCGAGCAGACGATGGCGATTGCGATCATGATCCGTTGCCGCATGCCTCCCGAAAGCTGGTGCGGATAGGAGTCGAGCCGTTCGTCCGCGTCGGGAAGCTGAACCTGCTGCAAGACTTCGCGCGCACGAGCAAGCGCCTGCTCACGATTCATGCCGAAGTGTTTTTTGCAGGATTCCGCGATTTGCCAGCCGATTTTCATGGATGGATTGAGCGAAGTCATTGGTTCCTGAAAAACATAGCTTACGGCCGGGCCGCGCAGATCTTGCAGCCGAGTCTCTGAAAGCTCAAGGAGATCCTGGCCGTCGAAGTAAACGGATCCATTCGTAATTCGGGCGGGCGGCATCGACAAAAGTTTCAGGAGCGAAAGGGCCGTCACGCTTTTTCCGCATCCGGATTCCCCAACGATCGCGTACGTCTCTCCTTCACGCACGCTGAAGGAAACGCCGCTAACCGCATGGACTGTACGCCGGAGCATTTCGAACCGCACCGTCAGATTTCGAACATCCAAGAGGGGTTTCGGCGCGTCGGCGGCTACTCCGTTCGCGGCGGCTGGCTCCGGCTCCGTCCTCATTCGGCATCGCGCTCGAAAAGCGAAAGGCAGTTGCCGCCGAATACCGCTGCGCTCTCGCTGTCCGAAAGAAAGGAGCCGTGGTTCCGAACGTAGTCGAGGCTCTGGCGATACGTGCAATAGCGCTCCACATTCGGCATATCGGAGCCCCAGATCATGCGATGCGCGCCGAAGCGCTCGTAAAATTGTCGGACGTGGCTCAGGGCGAGGCTGTAGGGATATTCGTGCCGACGCCCCCAGGAAATCGGATAAAGAACCTCGTTGAAAACTGAAAACTCGTCCTGAATTCGCTGTACAATGCCCGGCCATTCGATCCTTCCCGATCCATTGTCGAATTGTGCGGTTGGCCAGCCATGGACCATAACCGAACGAATTCCGGGAAACCGCTCCAGCAAGGCGGCAAATCTGCCCATCTCCTCTAGGAAACTGCCCCAGGGAGTTTCGCCGGGATGCACCCAGAATACGGGAAGATCGAGATGCTCGACCGTTTTCCAGAAATCATCGTAGGACGGGGCGGCATAGGATTCCTTCCAGCCGGAGCGCATGAAGCCGTTGAGCGTGAAATAGAGTCCCGACATGCCGTTGCCGGCGACTTGCCGCTCCAGGCGCCTGATTTCGCTGTCTCGCCAAGCGAATCCCTCCTCGACTTGCGCAAGGCCGATGAAGCGCCCCGGATACAGCGAGATCGCAGATGCGAAAATCTCCGCGGAGTTCCCGTAAATGTGGTCGTTTTGCAGAACCATTTTCTCGATGCCGACATAGTCCATCTGCGCGACTATCGTCTCCGCCGGGCTTTCAAGATTCCGGGTGTTGGGGCTGAGATACTGGACATAGTATTTTTCTCCATCCAGATTCCAGGCCAGCCTTCCGTTTCCGTCCACGCGAAAGTCCAGCCCGTCCGCCCGTCCGGATTCTGAGGGGTCGCTCGGGTTCCAAAGTTGCTTCTCGGCCACGGTCTTGCCGTCTCGGCTGCGTACTACCGGCTGATTGGTATGGGTATGCATTCCCCATTGCATGTAGAGAAGATGTTCGGCCCGGCTTTCGAAACCGCATGGTTCGGCGAGCGGAGGAAAAATGTGCCCGTGGCAGTCGACAATGCGCATGACTTCAAATCTCCTTCAATTTCCAACTCGGGGGTCGAGCAAGTCGCGCAACCCGTCGCCCAAAAGGTTGAACCCTAGCACCATCAAGGAAATCGCGAGGCCCGGCGCAATAACCATGAACGGCGCCGAATGCAGATATTCGCGGCCGTAGCCGAGCAGCGTGCCCCATTCCGGCGTCGGCGGCTGCACGCCGAGTCCAAGAAATCCCAGCGCGGTTGCGGTGAGCACGGCCTGGCCGGCCTGCAGGCTTGCCTCGATAACGATTACCGTGGCCGCATTCGGCAATACGTGTCGTAGAAGAATTCGCCATGGCCGTACGCCGATCGTGCGCGCGGCCAAAATAAAATCCTCTTCCCGGATCTCCAATACGCGGCCGCGCACGATCCTGGAAATGGGAGGAGTGAAGGATATGCTGATGGCAATAATCAAGCCGGTCAGTCCCGCGCCCATAACGGCCGCAATAGAAATAGCGAGTATCATGTTGGGTATGGTGAGCGCGACATCCACGATCGCGTCGACCGCCGTTGCGAGATGGCCGCGCACGAATCCCGAAATCAAGCCGAGTATAACGCCGAGAAAACAGGACAGGGTTACCGAAATCACGGCGACTGACAGTGTATGCCGGGTGCCGACTACAACTCGGCTTAGCAGGTCTCGGCCAAGCGGGTCCGTGCCTAGCCAATGGGCCTCGCTCGGACCTTCGAGAGAATTCAGCAGATTTTGCTTGTTCGCCCCGTACGGCGCAATCTGTTCGCCGAAAACCGCTGCGATCAAAAACGCCAGTATAATGACAGTGCCTACCGCGAGGTAGACGTTTTGACGAAGCCATTTGGCCGCGAAAACGCAGCGGACCGCTATCAAGGCGAATCTCTGCGACGCCGCGCTCACGCCGCCCTCATGCGCGGGTTTATCAACACGTACAAGAGTTCGACGATCAAGTTTATGATTAGGAATGCAATCACGAACAGGATTGTGACGGCCTGAGCGACCGCGTAGTCCCTTTGTCCGATCGCGTTTATCATAAGATCGCCGATCCCGGGCCAGGCGAACAGCCGCTCGATTACAACCGATCCTCCGAGCAGGTATCCGGTCTGCAAGCCGATAACCGTAAGAGTGGGGATCATCACATTTCGAAGAACATGGCGTAGCAGGATTGTGATTCTGCCAAGTCCTTTGGAACGCGCCGTGCGAACGTAGTCCTTGCCAAGCTCGTCGATAGTAACTCCGCGCGTCATTCGGGCAACCAGGGCGATCAGTCTCGCAGCGAGCGCGAGCGACGGAAGAATAAGCGCGGCGGGGCTCGAAAAGCCAAAGCTTGGAAGCCAGCCTAGTTGAACTGAGAAAAAGGAGAGCAATAGGAGACCGAGCCAAAAATTCGGAACGGCCAGGAGCGCGACGACCGAAACCGAGATCGCCAGGTCCGGGAGTCGCGCATGAAACATCGCTGCGATGAGGCCGGCCGGTATTCCGATCACGACCGTTAGGCCTATCGCGGCGGCGGTCAGCGCAAGAGTAGCGGGAATCCGTTCAATAATGAACGGAAGCGGGTCCGACTTGTAAACCTCCGAAGTGCCGAAGTCGCCCTGAAGCAACCCTGCGACGTGGCGGAAGTACTGGATGAGCACGGGATCGTTCAGCCCCAGCGATTCGCGCAGCCGATCGATTTCCGCCTGTGTCGAACCGGGACCGGCGAGGTAGGCGGCCTGGTCCCCCGGGACCAGGCTGAACAGAAAAAAAATAATGGTTACAACCGCGAAAGCGATCGCAATGGCACGCAGAATCCTTAGTGCCAGAAACCGTAATGCGGGTTTCATGCCCGCAGGGGCAGGCACGGCTGCCCACTGCGAAAGATATTGGCCCCGAGCAGGTTTTCTCTAGTAGGCGCCGCCGCGCACTACGGTGAATATCACCGGCCAGACCTCCACACCGTCGAGATCAGCGCGCGTGGCCGAGATGATGTTGTTCACTTGCAGCCAAATATAAGGCGCGTCGTTCCAGATCATGTCCTGCGCTTCGGCCAGGATGGCAGCTCGCGCATCGCCGTCAACCGTTACAGTGGCCTGAGCGAGCAGAGCATCGACTTCCGGATTTGAATAGCGAGTGATGTTCCAGACCGCCGGGCGCCCGACATTGTCGGGGTTGGATGTATACATCGAATCAAGATGGTAAAGCCCGGAAGCGTTGGATGGATTAAAGCCGAACATACCGATTTGCCATCCAGCTTCGGCGACCGGGAGGCGCAGAGTATCCCAGAAGGAACTTCTCTCGATCTTGCGTATCTCGATGCCGACTCCGACATCCTGGAGAGCGGCGGCGGCGGTCTCCGCAATTAGCACATCGTTTGCGAACACGCCTTCAGGAACCAGAAGCGTAAAGACCAGATCTGTTCCGTCCTGCTCTACGATGCCGTTTCCGTCGCTGTCCGTTAACCCTGCCGCCGCCAGCATCTCGCGGGCTTTGTCGGGATCGTATGAATAGGGCTCGTTTCCGTGATAGCCGACGGTATTGAACGCCAGAGGCGAATTCGAAGCCTTGGCCTGGCCGAGGAACAGTTTTTCGGCGATGGCATCCACCGGAATCGCATGGTTTAGCGCTCTGCGCACGTCGACGTTGTCGAGCGGCGGAACAGTGGTCTGCATTGCGAGTCCCATCGGTCGAAGCGAGGGAGATGTAAGAACCTGCAGCCCGTCATCGGACTCGATCTGCGCTATCAAGTGGGTTGGAACGCCGTCGATAACGTCGACGTCGCCGCTCCGCAGCGCGGAGACCCGGGTTGCCGCTTCGGGAACGTAGCGAAAGATAACCTTGTCGAGCGGGGGCTTTCCCGCCCAGTACCCCTCGTGGGGAGCTAGCACGAGTTCCAGCCCGGGATTAAACGACTCGACCTTGTATGGACCTGAGCCGACCGGATTCTGCGTCTCGCTTTCCTGACCGTTCTCCATTATCGCCGTAGGGCTCAGAATGGCGCCGGACCCGTGCGCGAGCGTATTGAACAGGAGCGCAAATGGCTCGTGCGTACTTATTCTAACAGTCAGGTCGTCGACCGCGTCCGCTCCGGCAATCGGATCCCAAAGCGGGCGGTTGGTCGTGTTGATCTCCGGATCCATCATCCTTTCTATATTGAATTTGATCGCCTCGGCGTTAATCGGCGTGCCGTCGTGAAACGTTGCGCCGGCGCGAAGCTTGAATGTCACCGACTTCTGGTCGTCCGCTATTGTCCAGCTTTCGGCAAGCTGGGGGTTGAATCGAAGTTGGTCATCGAAGGTTACAAGTCTATCGTAAATCACAAAGCTGGCTTCATATCCCGAAGGATATTGCAGGAAAGCATTGTACGCGGGGCCAATATCGGTGATCGACTGGCTTTGTCCGAAGACGAGCGTATTGTCCTGCGGACCGGCTAAACTGCTCGTCGACGCTAAAACAATTCCCGCAGCGCCTGCGAGAAGTATGCGTTTTGTACGGCGGGTTGCTGATGTCATAGTGTTTTTCCTCCCAAATTCCCACTGTGGTTATCAAGCCAAAGATGATTGTGCGTGAATATCGCGGGCGTCCCGCCTGTATGAACAAACACCACGATATCCTTGCTGTTGAAATCGCCTCGGCGGATGTGCTCGATCATTCCTGCCGCGGCTTTACCGGTGTAAACGGGGTCCAGAACGATTCCTTCCGTTCGCGCGAACAAGCGCACGGCTTCATTTCCAGCTTCGCTCGGGATTCCGTAATTTTCGCCGACAAATGAATCGTCGTTGAAGAATAGAGCCGGCGACACGGGCAAATCAAGTCCAAGCGTTCGCGCCGCCCTATTCGCGATCTCCGCTCCGCGCGGCGGAATGTCGAATTCGTTAGTGGCAGTTATCCCGCGCACTTGAAATCCGCCAAGCAATTGCTGGGCAAGAACTAAACCTGCCTGGCCCTTTCCCGACGAGGACATATAGATGCACTCCGGCGCGAGGCTCTGCGCCTCGAGAGCTTCGACGATTTCGCAAGTGCATTCCAGATATGCGATAGCCGAACCCTCGTCGAACATCGGAATATCGTTGAGAAGGCAAGGCGCTCGACCCGCAGCCCGTTCTCTCTCAACCGCTTCCTGGCTCATCCGCTTCTGTTCCGAACGCGATGACGCAAAACGCACTTCGGCCCCGAGAAGGTGGTCCACGAGCAGGTTGCCTTGAATGTTTTCGGGCGCTGAGCCTTCAAGAATCAGTATCGTGCCTTTGCCAAGCCGGTTGCAGCAGCCGACTGTCTGCCGGGCGGAATTTGACTGCTGGTCCAGCTCCATCACGATCGTGTCAGCCGCCGATGCCTTGTCCGCGGCGAGACGAAACTCCAAATTTCTGGTTTTGTTGCCGCCGAATGCGACGCCCGTCAAATCGTCGCGTTTGACGAATATTCGAGGTCCGCCAAGAACTTTCGAAAGCTGCTTCGCCTCTTGAAGCGGGGTCGGAAGGCATGCCAGGCTTACACGCGGGACTTTTGCAATTCTCGCGCGGATGTCCTTTGCAGTCATTGGCAGTCCAAGGCTCATGGCGGGCTTGCCGCGCTCGCCATCCGAAACGAAAACAATTTGCTTTCCCGCTGAACAGGCAAGTCAATCTTGCCCTTGCCGAGTCGGCACTGTCGTCCCGAAGCAATTCGGGATTCTCGGATCCGGAATGGGTTTGCTTTCATCGAATTCATTTGAATATCCGGCGGCGCTTCGACCCGAAAAACAAATGCGGAAAGACTAAAGAGGTGTTGGATGTAGTCAAAAAAGCGGCGTTTGGGGTATTCGGGCATACATGCAAACTATCATTTGCGAGGCCAAGGCACGCAGGCTGCGCGGCTGCTCGAACACTTAACGCAAGCGAGGCCGTATTCGGCATCGACTTAACTACGTGATTCATTGCCTCATTTAAGTTCCATGGCCAGTACGATCCGAAGATTGATCGCCGCATATCCTGACATGACCGAAGCTTGAGCCTAAACAACGGCAAGGAAATTGTCAAAATTGATTTTGAATTGCTCATAGCAGAACTAGAGCGAAAACAGAATTCCGCGATTGAAGGAACTCTATGGCATCGGAATCGGATTGGAAGCGGGCGTCTACTTGATCGCAAACGCCGTATTGCCGGTCGGGTTCGCAATCGGCTACTTTAGCCGTTTCCAGGCGGAACGGGCGTGGGTTTTCTCGACAGAGTCGGACCAATAGTTTTTGGCCGATGTCGACGGGTCGCTCCGTTAAGCCGGTACAAGAACCGCGGAATTGTTTGGAGGTCGCAATATAGAAAACAGCAAACCAAACCGTTCGGTAGAGTTCGCATTTTCCATCGGGGCGAGTCTAGGCGGCAATGATGCCTCAATTCCCTGTTAAAGCTGGACCTCAAGTCGCCTCCATCGGCGAGAGCCTGCTGGAAACGGAATTCGGTTCCTTTCTCTCGACGAATCCGCTGCATCCGGTCGATTTGCGCGCTTTTCCAACGCATTCGATCCAGTGCGGCAATATACAATTTAGAAGCGTCGATCGACTACGGGCTCTAGATTGATCGTCCAATCATCGCGCCCTCATATACGGCATTGTACGGATGCCGAGGAAAGACCGCGTCGCCGATTACATGAGTTTCAATTCCCAGTTCCGCAGCGCGGTCTCCGGTCATTTCCTCAATCAAGCCGCGTTCCATATCTCGCTGAATAGCAAATACGACTTGATCGATACCGTCGACCCTCTCGATGTTGCCGCCCGATTGAACGTCAACCCAATCCCGGCCGATCCGCTCGACATTCGAATTGAAACGAACCGCAATTCGCTCGTTTCGCTCAATACGAGCCAGAAGCATTTTCCGCGCCATGAACTCTTCGTCTACCGCGAGTTCTCCCGTTGCCTCGACCATGGTTACTTCGGAGCCGGACTCGGCCAAGTATTCGGCGGTAGCCGCACCAACAACCAGGCCCCCGCCAACCAGGACGACCCGACTACCCGGTTCGACCTCGCCTCGAATCAAGTCGTCGTAGTTCGTGACGATATCGTTGTCGAAACCCGGCACGAATATCGGCATGAACGGTCGAGTTCCGGTTGCGAAGACTACGATATCGGGCTTTTCCGACTCTATGTCGGATGGCTGAACGTCCTTGCCGGTTACAATTTTCGCGCCTGAATTTCCGAGCATTCTAAATCTGTCTTCAGCGGCGCGGTTCCAGTTCGCCTTGTTCTTGCTTGCTCCGAGAATCGTCGTGATTCCTCCGCAGAAGGAGTTTTTCTCGTAGAGAGTTACGTCGTGCCCGCGCTCGGCCGCAACCGCCGCCGCTTCCATTCCAGCCAGACCGCCCCCCACGACCATGACCTTTCGAGGCTTTTGGGCGGACGAAATCTCCATGGAGCGTTCTCGCCCGGCCGAGGGATTGACAGTGCAGACCGATCGCTCGTTTAGGAACAACACGGCGCAGCAATGATTGCATCCTATGCAGCCGACGATATCGTCTTCTCGACCGGAAATCGACTTCGAATAGATCTCGGGGTCGGCGTGGAACGCCCGGCCCATATGCAGAAAGTCCGCATCGCCATCGGCGAGCGCTCTCTCCGCAATATTCATGCTATTAATTCGCCCGGCGGCAATGACAGGAATTGAAACATTTCGCTTTATGGCTCTCGCGTAGGGGAGCAGGCAGCCAGTCTCTAGATCCATGGGTTGGATCACGGTCTCCAGCGACTCGTAGATTCCGGCGCTGACATCAACATAGTCGAGTCCCAGATCGGAAAGATAATTGATAAATTTGATCGAATTCTCGACGGATATTCCGCCTTCGACATCTTCGCTCGCGGAAATTCGGATCCCGACAGGAACGTCGCCGCCAAGTTCCTGCCGGATGGATTCGTAGACCCTGCGCGGAAATCGCCAGCGATTTTCTTCCGTACCGCCATATTCGTCTTCCCTCCGGTTGAATTTAGGCGAGAGGAAGTTCGTTACCAAGTAGCCGTGAGCCCCGTGTATCGTGATCATGTCGTAGCCCGCCGCAACTGCCCGTCTTGCGCCGGCCGCAAAGCGAGAGACGATTTCCGATATCTCTTCCTGGCTTAACTCATGAGGGATTTGCCCTCCTACGATATCATTGGGAATCGGCGAAGGCGCGACAGGCTGCAGGCCCGTTTTCGCAGCCGCCGAGTTTCGTCCGCCATGATTGATCTCGGCCTGCGTGAGTACGCCGTAGGGATGAACGGCGTCATTCAGCTTCCTGTGCCACTCGACATTGGAATCGTGCCAAAGGCCGAGCTGAAAGACGTTCCCGCGTCCTCGCGGATCAATGTACGTGGCCTCGATGGCCATCAGCCCTACGTCCGCTTTGGCCCGCTCAACCAGATAATCGATATAGGCCCGGGTCGGATTGCCGATCCGATCGCCCCAATTCCTTTCCATCGGCGACATGGAAACGCGGTTCTTCACTGTCAGCCCGCCAATACTTCCAGGCTGTGAAATTCTCTCAAATTTAGGCATTTTTCCTCCGCGCATCTATTCCAGCTTACCGCAAAGGCGCTAAAGCGGCAAAGATAAACTCGATGCTTGCGAATGTAACTGCGGAATGCCTGCAGCCTCCATTGCGATTTATTATTTGACTTACTTCGCTCCTAAGCGCTCCGCGTCCGCCATGTAGGATCGTGCGCATGGAATACAGCAGGTTCGCCTTTCATACCTCGCCAATGGCGCTGCCCTCGCAATCGACAAACTGAAAGCAGAACGGTTCCGACAGCCGCGGAATCGTGGGAAAAGGCTCCGCGCCAGACATAATATCAAAACAAGCCGGTTTGTTAGCTGCGCGTGGAACTCGCGACACTCCCGTGTTCGCCGTTCCTCGTCGGTTCCGTCGATCCATGTTTCGCGGACGGGCGGGTTCTTCGCCAGCCCGTCAAGCCGGCAATGCGGGTTCAACGACGATTTGCGTACGCGCCCGAGTACAAACGTACGGCAACCCAAATGCCGCGAAAGATCGTACGAAGAGCTCCGCCGGGTAAAATTGATGCGGACGCGCGGGTCGGCCTTGAAATCGCCCCTGGGCGGCAGCAAACTCGAAGCGACTCGAATCGTCGCTCAACGACTCCGGCTTCGCTTCCGAAAAAGCCTCGATCCAGCGCTGAATCGAAAAGGCGCCGTTAGCGCGCCGATCATCAATTTCGCGCTGCCGGTCTGCCTAAACGATGCGATTGCCTAGGTCGCCGGCTGATCGCGTCAAGGCGAGGTCGACGCGGCAAGTCTTGCCGCTATTTTGCTCATTTCGAGCTTGGCAGGATTCTCCGAAAGCTATTTGTAGGCTGCGGTTTCAAGCTACCGCCTCGGCGTTTTCCTTTTGCATGAATCGCGAAGGCGCTTCGTTTCAATTCAATCGCCGCCTACATGAATCATTGAAGGAGTCCGCTAGACGGATTAATAGCGAATAAGCCGCTTTCCTGCGCCGCAGCCGATTCCCAAACCTGTCTGCTCATGAAAAATAAATCCAGCCTGCCGCTAACTTGCAATCATTGGGGCACGTATCGCGTGGAATGCGAGAACGGCCGAGTCAAGGCGCTTCATGATTTCGAAGAGGATAGCGACCCGTCTCCAATAGGCTACGGAGTTGCGAGCGTACTTGATGGTCCGACGCGAATAACTTCGCCGATGATTCGAAAAAGCTGGCTGGATTCCGGTCCCGGTTCAAGAACGGACGCTCGGGGTTCGGATCCATTCGTCCGAGTTTCCTGGGACGACGCCGAGCGCCTGGCTGCGAACGAGCTGGCGCGCGTCCGTTCGAAATTCGGAAACTCCGCGATCTATGCCGGGTCGTACGGATGGGCGAGCGCCGGGCGATTTCATCACGCGCAAAGCCAAATGCGCCGTTTCCTCAACTGCATCGGAGGCCATACGAGCAGCGTCGGCAGCTACAGCCTGGCAGCGGCGGAATCCATTGTTCCGCACGTATTGGGCAATTTTCACAAGCTAGTCGACCAGTCGACGGGATGGCCTTCAATAGTTGCCAACACCGAGCTATTCGTGGCGTTCGGCGGCATCCCGCTCAGAAACAGCCAAATTAATGCCGGAGGACTTGGAAGCCATTTTTTAAAGGGCGGCCTCGAATCGGCGCGGCGCGCGGGCATTAAGTTCATGAATATCAGTCCCATCAAAGCGGACATGCTTGATACCGTGGAAGGCGAATGGATGCCTCTTCTACCGGGTTCCGATGTCGCCATCCTCCTCGGCATCGCGCATACGCTCTGCTCCGAAAACTTGCATGACGAGGCATTTCTCGCCCGTTACACGGTCGGATTCGACAGATTCCTTGCATATTTGAACGGTAAAACGGACGGTGTCGAAAAGTCGGCCGATTGGGCTTCGTCGTTGAGCTCGATAGGGTCCGAAGACATCAGAATGCTGGCCCGGAGAATGGCGGCTTCTCGAACCATGATCAACGTATCCTGGTCGCTCAACAGGCAGGATCACGGCGAGCAGCCGTATTGGGCGGCTATCGCCGTCGCGGCGATGCTGGGCCAGCTCGGCCTGCCCGGCGGCGGCATCGGATTCGGATACGGCGCGGTGAATACCGTCGGCGAGCACTATTCAATCATACCGGCGAAATCGTTCCCGCAGCTCCGGAACCCGGTTGAAAAGTTTATTCCCGTCGCTCGGGTCAGCGACATGCTCTTGAATCCGGGCGAACCGTTCGACTTTGACGGACAGCGCTATGAATATCCCGACATACGCCTGGTGTACTGGACCGGCGGCAATCCCTTCCATCATCACCAAGACATCAACAAGCTCTTGCGCGCCTGGAGAAAACCGGAAACCGTAATCGTTCACGACTGGTGCTGGAACAGCTTGGCTAAGCATTCCGACATTGTTCTCCCGTGCACGACTCCGTTGGAGCGCAACGACATCATGATTTCGAGGGACCCGTACATTGTCTACATGCAAAAGGCGGTCGATCCTCCAGGCGAATGCCGGAACGATTTCGAAATATTCAAGGGAATCGCGGCTCGCATGGGCGTGCTGGACGAGTTCGACTCCGGGGTCGACGAAGCCGGGTGGATCGAGTTCATGTACGAGGAAACGCGCAAACGAACCGATGCTAGAAATATATTCATCCCGCCGTTTTCGAAGCTAAGGGAGACGGGCTGGTTCAGAGTCGACCCCCCGGCGCGGCCGAGAGTTTTCCTAAGCGATTTCCGCAATGATCCCGACCGGCATCCGCTGGAAACTCCGAGCGGCAAAATCGAGATCTTTTCCGAAACCGTTGCGAGATTCGGCTACGATGATTGCCCCGGTCACGCCGCCTGGCTGGAACCGGCCGAATGGCTTGGATCCGGAAAAAAGGATTTTCCGCTGCATCTGATCTCGAACCAGCCGAAGACCAAGCTGCATTCGCAGCTCGACCACGGACCTGCAAGCCTCGCGTCCAAGCTGAACGCTCGTGAACCAGTCGCAATAAACCCGGAAGATGCGCGGGTACGAAAGATATCGGCGGGCGACATCGTGCGGGTTTTCAACAATCGCGGGCAATGCCTTGGCGCAGCCAAATTGGATTCCGATATCAGGCCCGGCGTTGTTCAGATGAGCACCGGAGCGTGGCTGGATCAAACCGCTCCCGGCAAGCCGGGAAGCATGTGCAAGCACGGCAATCCAAACGTTTTAACGCTTGACAAGGGAACGTCCAGACTCGCTCAGGGGCCGATTGCGCACACTTGCCTTGTAGACATCGAATTGTTCCGGGGCGCGCCTCCTCCGGTAACGGCCCACGAACCGCCGCGGATATTGCCCAATTGATCGACAGTTGCAGAATCCGCAGATCGGGAAGTGAATTCGGCGGATGCTTGCGGCCAAGCGAATCTGCAATTCGCTCGCGCCCGATGGTCGCTCCAAGTTCTTTGATAGCGCGAAAATCGCGAGTTTCCAGTTGCCGCCTGCCGAATAACGAAGATCAGCTGGAGATTAACACTCGAGGCGCTAACGCATGTATTCAAGTCCGGCCGGGCTAGGCGACCGCAGATCTGCAAGCGGACGCTTTTTCGTGTTGAGCGCCTTCAAGCACTAGTACGCAAAACCGCACAGATAATATGCCGCCCCGAGTCCAGGCTCGGTCACCGATTCAACATGGATTCAGGATTTCGCCAAGTTGTCGATGGCGGATAGGCGCGACGAATCGCCAAAATCCCGCGTTTTCAAGTTTCCGCCGACGCACGGCTTGAAACTCATAGCGAGTTATAACTACGTGTATTTGCGATGAATTACGAGCCGGAGTGGATCTGCCGTATCTCGGGATAGGCAGCATCAGCGGAAGTCGACGCTGCACCGCTGCGGGATTTTGGTAACCAGGGCGGCGGGCCAGGTGGATATTTGTGGCGATACACTCCAATTGAAAATCTCCGTCCAATGGACAAGTTCGCCCTGAAAAGAAGCGTAAAGCACAGGGAGTGCTCAAAAAGCCGGCTTCATCGCAAAATTACGGGATATCAATGGCTTCATACTCCAGGACAAAGTTCCTAGCGTAGCGTCGGCACGACATGCGATATTAGTTTCTACACTTAGCTTCCTGATTGCCTGGCGCGATGACGAGCATTCCGAGCTAGAGTGCTTTTCCCGGGGCCGGAAGGTCCGAACAATCGGACAGGGAGAGATGGTATGCATAGCCGGCTGACCGCGATCATTGAACGCGAGGACGAGCGGTATGTGGCCCTGCGCCCGGAAGTGGACGTCGCCAGCCAGGGACTTACCGTGCCGAGGCACGCGGAAATCTTGCCGAAGCGCTGACGCTGTTTTTCGAGACGGCCGATGTCGAAGAGGTCGGCCGGCGCCTGCGCGGCAAAGTCTATGCGACCCATATCGAGGCCGCCGTCGGCTAAGCTGCGCGTCCTGTCGGGCCGGGGCGGGAAGCGCTGAAGTTGCTAATCGAGCCCGGAACGCGCCGGGACCCGGAGCGACCATTGCCGTGCGTGCCGAAATGCTGCCGCAGCCCGGTTCCGGAGCCGTCAGCGCAGGGATTTCAAGGTGTTTCATGCTCTGTCGGCGAATTTGCGCAATTTCATGGACAAGTAGATTGGCGAGGCATCGCCCGGCGGCGCTTACGATGCGGCCCAAGACATCGCTTAGGCGAATGTCGGCATCAGCCACGACACCACCGAATTCGCGGTGACAAGCGTCCGCCGGTCGTGGCGGCGTCTGAGCAATGAGCGGATTTTGGATGCAAAGCTCCCGATGATCAACGACGGCGGCGGCGGATCGAACGGGACGCGGATCCGGATTTTGAAGGTGGAGCTGCAGAAAGTGGCGAGCGGACCGGGCATGGAGACCGGAGTTCGCAACTTGCCGCCGAGGACATGCAAGCGCAATAAAATCGAACGCAAACCGTTCTCATTCATCAGCATGGATTGGCGCGGTTGGCTGCTCCTCGATCTGAAGATGTTCACCAGAATCGGCCTGAAGGTGCACTGCGATGCGAACGAGAATTTCTGCGAGACGGGCGTCAAGGTTTCGAAGGAGGAGGTTGAAGCGCTCGTGATCCGATAAGGGAATTTCCGAGGCGAGTGGACCTACATGTCGCTGCCCGGCTCGCAGCCCACACCGAAATGATTAATTCTTGACGCCCGATGAATCGGCTGCGGTCCGCTCGGTCGCATTCTTAGTCAGCCGGACCTATCCATGCGAAAGGATTGTGCGCGACTTCCCACAAGTGACCATCAGGATCTTTGAAGTACCCGTGATAGCCGCCCCAGGAGGCTTTCTGCGGCGATTTCACCAAGCTTCCCCCGGCAGCGACGGCTTGTCGAATGACTTCCTTCACCTCATGTTCGGACGACACGTTGTGCACCAGATTGAATGCGGCGTAGCCGTGCCCATCCGGCGAAATCGCGGCGTCCGCCGCCAGTTCGCGCCGCTGAGCCAGACCGAGCCACGACCCATCCAGATTGAAGAACGCCACGCCGGGCGGAGACTTCGTCATCGGCAGCCCGAGGCCGTCCCGATAGAATTTCTTCGATACGTCGAGATCGGCGACGCCAAGGGCGACCATGCTTATTCTCGGCTTCATTCCGTTTCCTCCAATTGCTTTCTTCTCAATCGACCGGAAGCTCTTCTTTGACGGTCGTCGAATCGCAAAATGTCGGCGTCTTGCGAATAGTGGCGACTTCGATCACGGCGGGAAAGTTGCAGCAGCGCCTGCCTGCCGCGGCCAAATGTACAAAAACGCGGCACCAACGGCATCAGCCGTCGCCTTGATCGCAGAGCGAGATCACGAGGGGGCCGCCGCTCTAGCAGCGACGCGAAGTCCGTTCGGCCGTAGGATGACTTCGGCCCGAGATCGGCAAATTTTCGGCGGACAAGCTTGGCCGGCCGGAACAGCGCCTCGCTCTGCCCGGCGAGAGTCGAAGGATTACGCGTGGATCTCCTGACACCCGCGTAGTGCATGCGGGTCAATTTTGCCAATGCGCTCGGAATGACATTCAAAATCGACATTGCCGCGCCTCATTACTGGCCCGCATGAACCAATCACCTTAGTCCTTCATATCGACCTTTGAGGTACTTCTGTCCAAATTCCGTTGAGTTCTGCAGACTTAGCAGCGGCGTGTATTGCGTCAATCGAATGGGCGCCGTCGGTCGCGCGAGGAAAATCGAGGGCTAATGGATCCGGTTCCCTCCCGTTCAGTGCAGAGGCAATCACGTCGGCCAGGTCTCTGTAGATGTTGGAAAACGCGAAGACCATGCCTTCCGGATGTCCAATCGGAATTCTCGCGGCTCTCTCGGCCTCGGGATGCAAATTCGAACCGCCTTTCTCCAGTATTTGAGTAGCTTCGCCCAAAGGCGTCCATTTGATCTGCCCGGGATGCTCCTGCTGCCATTGCAGACCTCCCCGTTCCCCAAAAATCTGCAATGTCAAACCGTGTGCCCTGCCAATGGCGAGGCCGCTCGACCAAAGCCTTCCGACCGTCCCACTCGTCATGCGGAACGCAATCAGGGAATCATCCTCTAGCTTGCGGCCTTCGATGCCGGTTGCGAAATCGGCCGACAGCGATCTGACGTTTTGACCGGTCGCGAAGCATGCGGCGTGAAGGGCGTGTATGCCCGCGTCCCCCGTAATGCTGGAAACGCCTACTTGTTCGGGGTCGAACCTCCACTTCACGCGAGGATTTTCCATATCTCTCGCATCCGCGAGAAATCCGCCCGCGAACTCCGCGACTACAACCCTGATCCTGCCGAGCTCGCCTCGCCGCACCATGGCCTTGGCCTGCCGAAGCATCGGGTATCCGGAATAGCCGTAGTTGACGGCCAGTATCCGTCCATTCGCCCTTGCAATCTTGCATAGCTCCCACGCGGAGTCGGGAGTCATCGTAAGGGGCTTTTCGCAAAGCACGTGAAACCCCGCTTCTAAATACGACTTCGAAATCTCGAAGTGAGTTGCATTTGGCGTGGCTACCGTAACCAGGTGCGGACGGTCGTCTCTAATTCGCTCCCCATCGAGCATTTCCCGCCAATCGCCGTAAGCCCGGTCCGGCTCAACGCCAATTCGCTTCGCATATTCGCGGCCTCTTGCGGGATCGGCATCCATGGCCCCCGCAACCAATTCAAATCGCCGGTCCAGCGTGGCGCCCGCGCGATGCGCAAATCCGATTTGGCTATCTTCGCCGCCGCCGACAAGCCCCCATGCCAATCTTTCCATAATCGCTACTCCCGCGAAATTTGACGCGCATTGATTCCGAGACGCCAGTCTCGCAATAGTTCAAACGCCTCGTGAATGCATCGGAAATGAACCTGAATACACAGCTTTTTTTTTTCGAAAAAGCTTTCAAAAAGCCTCGTATCTGCTCGCCCTTACATAGGACAGGGCCGGGCGCGACGAATTTAGAGAATTCTCAACGGCCTGCGATACGCGCCGCCGATGCCGGTCCCCCGCCGGCATCGAAATTCTAACGTCTCTGCGCTCGCGGCAAAAACCCAAACTGGCGACGCGAATCGACTCCGCTATCACCGGCTGGAGATTCATAGAAAAACCCGTCGTTTCATACGCGTCTCAAATTCTTGCCGTTGCGACCGTTTCCATTCAATCGGTGCACTGGGAAGGCAATGAGCGTCGATTGCTAAAAAGGGATGCGCCAAGCCATTTATGGCGATCACGATCACGTCTAATGATTTTGAAAGCATCTTCCGCAAATCAGCAATGCGACGGACAGTTTGTTTCACAATATCGTCGACTTCAAAGCGCGCCCAAAACCTTCATGATTTTCTGCGTTTACTTACCCCGGAGCATGAAACTCGCGTGTGGCTGACGGTTGCCGGGACCGGAGTATCCTGAGGCCTATGGATCGGGTGCCGGCGGCCAGAGGATAGTGTGCTCAAAGCCCGAAAAGAGTTTCAGAGAAAATTTTATTTAGATTTTCCGTGCCTCTAGTCCACGAAATGCATTATAGTAACGTCATGATTAATCCTTGCTGGATTATTCTTCGCGCACTCGTGCTAAAAGGATTAAAATTAACTTTGGCGGGACTATATTGCGCATTATGAAGGTATTTCTTAGCCATTCCCATGCCGATTCCCGGTTGGCAGCCAAGGTCACAGCAGCTCTGCGAACTCAAGGTCTGGATGTCTGGGATCCGAACGCCCATCTATTGCCAGGCGACAACTGGGCCGCCGAAGTCGCTCGCGCCCTTGAACAATCCCAGGCTATGGTTGTTCTGCTTACACCAAACGCCGTTCGATCAACTCACGTAAAACGCGAAATTGAATTTGCACTCGGAGCCAAGAGCTACAGCAATCGCTTAATTCCGGTTATGGTCGGCGACAAAACACGAATCCCCGAACGCGAAATCCCATGGATCGTTCGGCGCCTTCCTCACTTTCAGCTTAACGATTCGGGAGGTGGAGACTCTGAAGTCGAGCGAATTGCCTCGGCAATTCGCCGCCACGCCTAGCCTAGTCTTATCTCCAACTACTCTCGGAACCTATGCCTAACGAAGTCTTTCTGTAACTGCTCAGGCCCCGCTGTCGCGGATTATTCGTTAATTTCGCAACGCTTCACGCTTTCCCGGGTGCGGTCTGTGCCTGATGCAGCGCGATCATTGCGGCGGCATCTCCGGCGAGCGCGATCTGGATGGCGACGAGAGGATTGTAGCCGAGCGCCGCCATTGAGTCCAGATAACTGGAGACCCGGCACCAGGCTTTGGCCTGGAGTTGGGTCCGGAAGCATCCCGAGACCTTGATCTTGACCTTTGACAT
>MPMP01000110.1 GCA_002238565.1 Albidovulum sp. bin36 | reverse complement strand
CCGCTTCGAAGTTCACCACACGCCCAAGCACGGAAGCTGGCTCAACATGGCGGAGATCGAGATCGGCGTTCTGTCCAGGCAGTGCCTGGCCCGGCGCATCCCGGACCGCGAGACGCTCGAGCGCCAGATCGCCGACTGGCAAGCCGGCGCAACGCCGCGGCGACGCCCGTCGATTGGCGATTCAGGACAGAAGACGCTCGGGTAAAGCTGAAGTCGCTTTACCCAACAATTCCATGTTGAAAGAGTACTAGTGCTTGAAGCTCCCAAGCGCATGTATAAGGAACGCAATTCCTCGCATAATTCGTACGCTACTTGTCATGTCGGCCACTTGGGGATGGTTTTTCGAAACCTCCGGCGATTGCATCGCCGGCTTCCAATTTCCGGCTTGATGCCTGAATGGGCAGCAATGCGGGATTCGTACTTTATTCCTAAAGTTTTCGCTTGTTTTGAGCAGGGCATACACGAATTCTTTCCAATTCGCGGTCAGCGCCGGCCACGCTTTATAGCTTCTCTATAGACTTTCGCAGCAAGCTCCGAAACAAGATTACCGTTTCCGAATAACAGGGGCCGGTCCGGTTCGGGTGAATCGCCGAAACTATCCGGGAATCTTGCTCGGGTCGGTTCTCCTGCTCGCGGCGCGACCGGGCGGACGCCTCGGCAGGAAGCATGCGGTACGCCGTGCCATCGGGCCGAACGCGAAGTCTATGCGCGCCTAGCGGTCGGCGCACGGGCCATCGAACGCTGCAATACGACCCGGCCAGCTCCATCCGAATATTCAATTTGCAGTGAAAAATGCCAAAGGGCGGGCGCCCTCGCAGCCCTGGGGATTTGGCCGCCGGAACACGACAACGACCAGTCAAGTTCGTCAATTCCCTGTTCACCGCTATCGAAGCGGAAAGCGCAATCCCCGGAACGAATTCCGTCGATGTCCGGACTTCAGCTCCGGTCGGCTGAGTTGCAGAAACTGTGCATGTCGGACACGATGAAAAGTTGTCCACGGCGAAGCCGGCTTCCAGGTCGAATTGCACCCGGGCAAGGGTATGGAATTTCGTGACACCGGTGTTTGATGCCGATGAAATAAAATTCGGACCAGGCCTAATTATGAATGCATTACTGGCATCCGCGGCAATGGCGCTGATTCTACTGCCATGCGCCGCCAGCGCGGGATGGATTGAATCCACCCTCGAACCCTCGTGCAGCGACTATTCGCGATCGCGAGTCGCCGCGGGAGCGCGAAAGCAGATCGAATATTCCGTGCGTCGGGCGGAAGCGTCACTCCGGCCTCCGGTTCCCGTTGGAGAGCTTTCGTGCCTCGACGGCCTCATGGATGCGCCCATCGATCAATTCGCGCCGACCGGCAGCCTGAACAGCATATTCTTCAGGTCTTTCGACGATGTCATCGACTTGCCGGGGCAAGCCGCGCGGCGCATCTGCTCACTGGCGAAAAAAAGCTGGGACGACGTTACCCGTCCGCTCGAAACGTTCGGATTCGACCGAAACGCAAGAATTCCGCCCGAATACTATTCGCGTTTCGACCTTGTAAACTTCCCGGAGCGGTCCGATTCGGAATCGCCGGAAAGAATATTCCGCCGGAACTCCTCCGGGAGCAACGGGATTTCGGAAGGCAGCTCGGGAAACTCAAGCCCCGCAGGCGATGCGGCGGCTTCGACGATCGGCGATTCATACAGCCGGCGCGAACTGCGCTTCGATGCGCAAGCGGGTGAATACGTTCTGCCCGACGGATCGCGTATCGACGAAGCCGGCGCCGAATCGACGCTAATCAACGAAATCTGGAAATCACTCTACGGGGGCGAAAAATAAATGCGAATTCCGAATGCCGGGCTGCCGGCAATTCTATTGGCCGGAGCGGCGGCAAGCGCCGCTTTCTTGAATCCAACGCCCGCAATGGCGATCTTCGGCGCCGTCGGGTGCAATTGCGCGACCATTAGCCAACTGCATAGCGGAACGCGAAGCCACGTAACGCGCCAGACGCGGGATGCGGCCGATACCGTTGTCGAGGGACTTAGAAACCACGCGCGCCAGAACAGCCGCTATTTGGACAGGCAGGTGGAGGCCATGAAGCGCATTGCGGACGGCCGGGAGCAGAACGCGACCATGAGAATACGCGACATCGTTCGCGCCGAGGCCGAGAGCGGACGCTTCGACCCCAGTCCCGACTACTGCCTGCTGTTCGACGCTTCGGAAGCTGCGGGCCAGGCGCGAAAAGACGCGAATCACGGGATTCTCGTCGCGGCGGACGCCGCCGCCTGGGCCTCCGGAGACAAGGAAATCATCGCAACCCACGGCACGAAACTCGCGGCCTGGCTCACCCGGGAACGGCGCGAACTCGCGGACTCCGGCGGGTCCGGCGACGCGACGACCGATTGGGGACTGGTCTTCAATAGCCCGACGGCCGCGCTGGATGATCCGTCCGTCAAGGCGAGCGTCGCCAGGCTTGTGGCGAACACTGTCGAGCCCGAACCGCGCCGCCCGCTAACGGAATACGAGCTTTCGACGCCGGGCGGCGCGGCCGAGTCCGTGAAGAGGCAGGCGACCGCCGCCCGAAACAACGCGGCCATCGCCGCTCTCGAGGCCGTGCTGGCCAATTCGGCGCCGAGCATTCCTTCCGACCAATTCAGGAAAATCGCCGGAAGGTCGCACTATCGCAAACCGATACCGGCCCTGCTGAGCGAACTCCAGGAACTTGATATTCGAACCGCCTCCTACGCCTCGCCGAAGCCTTCGGCGCTGGACCAAAGGATGATCAAGACCGAACGCGCTCTTCTGCAGGACGCAATCGACATCCTGTCGCTCAATGCCCGTATCGGTTATCGCCGACTGGAACTGGAAAGCCGGAATACGGTCGTACTTGCAGCTATCCTCGGCATGATGACGGACGGCTCCACGTCGAACCTGCTTGCCGACTAGCGGGAAAAGTTGCGACCGAAAGCGGAATTTGCGGCGCGCCGCCACGATTAAATGACTGGCGGCGCTCTGCTCGGCAACTTCCAGGGAGTCTTGGGCTTGCTCGAAAAATCGACCTGTCAATCCCGGGGGTCGCCCTAGGCGCGCGCGAGATTATCGGGGATCCCCGCAATGCGCCGCTTCGCGCGCAAGTCGCGGCGGCTGGCCAATCCGCCGGTCGCGACGTGGCGCGCAATCATCGGGAGCAGGCCGGCATCCCAATGATGCGACCGGCGAATTCCGGGTTTCCCGGCGCGCGCGGACGGCCTGCGACGCGCGGCATTCGCCGCTAAATCGAGACAAGGCCGCCCGCCATGAAATTCGCCTGCTTCCAATCGCCCGCCAAGCCGAAACGCCCGATGGCGATATGCGCCGGAGCAGCCGTTCAGGCGCAATTGCCGGAATGCAACGAGTGCCGTCACGGGGTCCAGCGGTCGCCTTCGGCGCCAAGGCGCCACAATGCTATCAAGTACGCGTCCCTGATGCCGTTCGCCGGAACCTCGCCTAAATCGCTTTGCGCCGCGAGCCGCTCCGCTTCGGCAATGGCGGAAGAGGCCTCGTCCTCGGGGTTTCGCGGGAAGGTCGAAGCGAGGCGGCCGAGAGCGGCGGGGTCGAGAAACGCCTTGGCGAGCTTGCGGTAGCTTTCGACGAATTCGCCGTCCCTGGACTGGTCGAGCCCCGGAGCTCTGCCGCACGGCCCGCGGATCTTGAGAAACTTGTTGGAGGAAATCCACGGGACTAGCTTCTCCCCGATGTAGAACGCATGCGTCTTCACGAGCTTCGATTCGAAGAGATAGTAGAATTCGCCCTCCTTCAGCTTCTGAAGGTCGCCGATCCTGACCCTTTCGACTTCCGCGAAGCTTGCGTCCATCCTGTCCACCCAGCGCGTGCGGAACAATCCGCCGTGCGCGACCCGTCCGCTGGAAACCGCGATTCTTTGGCGGTCGAACTTCCTGCGGAGGAAGTCCCAGGTTCTATGGGAGTCCTCCATCGCGCCCGCCGCCGTCAGGCGGGCGTTCGCGGAAGCGGTTTCGGCAATCTGCGGCGATACGGACTGCATGGCGGCCATGTCCTGTCCGGCCAGAACGATCATGAAGCCCAGCGAGCGAGCCTGGGCCATCATGGTATCGATACCCTTCACCATGTAGTAGCCGGCCTCGTCGAGGACGGCGATGAACGGAACCGGCGACCGCGTCGACTTCGCATCGACAAGCTGCAGCCTGCTTCCCTCGATTTCGGAGCCCGCCGCCTTCCCCATCATCATCTTCAGCAGAGCGACGACGATTTTGCCGCAGTTGCGCATTTCTTCGGGGGCTTTCTGAAGCGCGGGCAGGAGCACGACGAGGATGCGGCGGTTGAGCACGATGTCGTCGATGTCGACTTCGCCGAAGGGCGTGCGGAAAATATGCCCGAAATCGTCGGCCAGCGATCCCAGGGGCTTCGTAAGCTGCATCGCCAGAAAGCCGTACTGCTCGGCGGCCTTGCCGTCCTGCGGCTCGCCACGAAGGGCCTTTTCGAGGGAGAATCCGGGAAGCGTGTCGAAAAAGCCCTTGAGAGCGAGCCGGGAGCTTTCGGAGAATTCGCCGTTGAGCGCACGGAGATAGAGCTCGATCATGCCGCCGCGCCCGCGCATTTCGGCCCACGCGGCCTCCGGTACGTCGTCCACCGAATCGACAGGCTTGCCATCGAGCAGATCGCCGCGAACGCCCGTTCCCAGAGGCAGGGAGTCCCTGATCGCCTGCACGTCCAAGAGGATGTCCCCGGCGTCCCGCATTTCGCAGAGAGCCTTCATCGTGGAGGCGACGAGCGACATGGCTCGCTCGTGCCACATGCTGGATCCCGCGCCGGCGTCGCCCATAAGCGAGACGACCAGATTCATGAGCTGATCGGCGGAACCCGACGCGAAGGGGTTCATGGTATTGGACTGGACGCTCGGCCCGCCCGCCGGAGCGTCCCTGTCGCCGCCGCCGTCCGTGAAGTTCAAAATCCGGTAGTCGTCCTGCCGCCCGAAGCGGCACGCCAGCGACCAAGCTCTCGCATGGAATTCGCCGGTGCCCTTTCCGTCGATGAACAGAAAGCCCGAAGACCACATGAGCGCTTGCGAAACCAGGCCGAGCAGGAGCTCCGTATTGTGCGTTATCAGATAGTTCTCCATGACGAAAAGCCCGTCGCCGGCATCGGTTCGGATGCAGCTCATTTCCTTTTCGACAACCGAGCCGGGCGGGATTGAAAAGTCGCCTCCGCCGCTCTCGCCCGAACGGACTACTTCTCCGAGCGCATGGCTCTCGGCATCGCTGAAGAAACCTTCCGCGTCGACAATCTCCAGCCCCTGCCCGAACAGGGCCGGATCGCATTGCGGCGCGCCTTGAATGAATTTCTCCTGCTCCGGAAATTGCATGCGAACGCAAGATCCTCCGGATTTTTCCAGGGAAAGCGCCAGGCCGCCGAGCGACCAGACCAGATGGCGCAGGCGCCATCCGTCGGCTGAGTCCGCGGTTCGCGCCTCGATCCAGCAACCGTCCAATTCGACGCCCCTTGCGGACAGAAACGCGCTGAGCCAATTCAGGCGATCGCGAGGCTCGCCGGCCAGTGAGGGCATGAAGCCAAGGCGGTCGAGGCTCGACCGTCCCGCCTTTCGAGCGGCGGCGGCGGCAAGCTTACCGCCCGGAAGCGGCCCCGCGCACGGAGCTACGAATTCAATGAAAAACCTCAGCGACGGCCGCCCCTCGCTTCGCATCCTTTCCATGAGCAGCTGGAATCCGATATCCGCCGCCGTTCTAAGCGAGAAGCCTTCGATTGCACCGCTTCCGTCTGGCGCAGCGTTCCGGTCGACGGTGCGAACCTGCCAAAGATGGTCTCGCGAGCATTCGGCCATGCGCCCGTCAATGAAATGCAGCCTTGCTACCGGCAGCCTGCCCTGGCGATGCACCGATAAGATCCTGGCGCGCCTGCCGGACGGGCGGATCACGGTTTCTCCCGGCTCGAGGTCGCCGTTCGCCCTCCAGCCGGAAGGCGTCAGCACCAGGGCGTCGAGGGGAAGGGCCTTTCCCGCTCCCGTAGTTCCGAGAATGAAGGCGTGGCGCCTCGCGTCGCTGTTGGAAATCCAGAGCTCCTCGCCGCTGGCCATGTCGTTGCCGAGAAAAAGAATTCCGTCCGATTTTCTGTAGCCGCCGCTCCCACCTGGAACCGCGTTGCCGAAATCGGGACCCTTCCACGATTCCGGGAGTCGAAACGGAAGGCGGTATTTTCGAGTGCCGGCCCAAAGCCCGCAGAGCAGGCCCAGCGGAATCGCTGCGAGCCAGGCCCCGGGCACGACAGCGGAGCAAGCGACGCTCAAAGCCGCCAGGGCCGCTATGGTTTCGAAACGGCAAAGGAGGTCGTTCAGCTGCTCGAACGGACCGCCCGCCTCGTCGCCGATTCCGCGCGAGGGATGCGATGAATCGACGTTCTCGCTCTCTTTATGCCTTGGCACGGCTGAATCCTTCTATTTGGATATGTCCGATATAGACGAGCTTGGCGAAACCGCTGCTCGGGCAGCCGGCTCGAGAACTGATTTGCTTGCGGAAAACTATGCGGACCGATTCCGGAAATGCCTCGGCGATTGCATGCGGAATCGCGCATTTCCATCCGAAGCCCGGCCATGCGGCTTCGGCTGCATCAAATCGCCATCCCGCCGTCCGCGCTTTCAATCGCCTAGGCGGCTGCCGCTCTTCTTGAGGATGTCAACGACGACGCGCTTGCAACCGCCTTTGATATGGATTTCCTGAGCTTCGTCGTTTTCGAGGCTATTGGGATGGCGGGGACCCACTCCTGGAGACGACAGCCCCTTCTAGGCACGCTAATGGTCTGGGAAAGACTCGAAATCCTGTTTTACTCATTCATTAAACACCACGCCATTTGCATATGGAGGAAGAACAAGAAAATGAGGGAGAAAAGAGTGGTAAATTAATATACCTAAGCCCACGACGCTTAGTGCCGTTGCGGAAGCACCAAACCTCAATTGCTGCGAGAAACCGGCTTCACGGACGCAGATCGGTGCTGTTGTCGATTAATTTTTTTCAGGGGAAGATGGGTGCTCTGCTTGGCCCTGCAAACTAGCCAGATTCGGTGCGGATTCCGGTGCTTTGCAGCCCTGACCCCTTAAGGGGCGCATAGGCGGTGCTAGGCTGCGAAAATCTTGTGGGCTGGACGATCTTTTTTAATGTAGCGATGAATACAGCCGTCCCGTACGCGGATTAGCGCGGATCAGATAATCAAAAACGTTTACCGATCACATCATGACCTTGCCAAATCTGCCTAATCCGCTGGAGTTCGATCGGGGACATGTGGGCCAAGTCGTTGCGAGTAATGCGAAGGAGATCTAGGAAATTCCAGATAGAAACCGGCAGCCTGCGATAGCGACCATTGGCGAATATGTCCATCACTTCTTTCGGCTCAAGCCGGATGTCGCCATCTGAAATCTTTCTTTCAGCAGGGACTTCACTTAGCCAGTCTATTCCCACGGCAGAAGTAATCGCCGGTACGATTCCGAAGCCGAGTTCGACCACGACAGGGAAAAGACCGGAAAGCTGTTCACGCCAGATCGCTGCACGGATATAGCGATCAGCATCCTCTTTTGCCATACCGGAAACTGTCCGTAGAGCACCTCGGTCAATGGTGTAGCCAATCAGATCTCCCACCGACCATGGTGCGACGCAACCGCGCGGTACATTCCAACGTTGGTCCGGAATGCCGCCCATTGCGAGATCGAGCTGACCAAAGCCATCTGCTTCGGTGAGTGCGCACTTAATTACTTGATCCAGTCTGTTCGGACATTCCCGGCAGAGGCGTAGGAGCAATTCCGGATCGCCATTTGCGGCGCCCGCGTAGGTCGCCGTTCTCCAGGCGCGTACCAAGGAATTCTCGTCGCGAGGCAGCGCGTCAAGTGCTAGAAGCCGAACCTCCTCCCACCTCAACATGTTCCAAAGGGCGAAAACGCGGGACCCGACATCGTTCGCCATCGGCGGATATTCATCGGATCCGATGATGAGTGCGAGCACCGGACGAAGTCTGCGGTGACCAGCGCTTCGGAATGCGCGGCGCACGGAGTCGAAGAACGCTGTCCAATCCTTGCCGAGCCGCCCTTCACATTCGACCATGAGAACCAGAGCGCCGTCGTCCGGGTAATACTCCAGCAGACCTTCCAAATTGCCGACCTGCCCCACGCCATTTGCGGCAGCGATCTCCGAGAACGGATCAGCAAGCGATGCAGAGAACGGAGGTAACTCGACAGGCACAGGATCCCCGGATTCTCGAATTCGGTCCCGAAGAGCCTCACAGAACCAGCCAAGCCAACGCTTTCCAGTCTTACCGGTCGGCACGCTGACGGCGACCAACGACCCTTCCCGCAACTCTGCGAGCACCTCTGACACAAGGCCTCTGAGCCCGGGAAGGCCCGAGGGAACAAGCAATATCTCAGCCTTCCGTCGCCAGGATCACTTTATGAACCCACGATGCCATGAGCATGGAAACCTCTTCGCTGTTGTTGAGGGGACGGGCGAGGTCCATAGCACGAATCCATTCGCGGATCTCGACGGAATGGCTGTTAAACATCTTCCGGACATCGCCATTCAATTGTTCGGATGCAAGTTCAAAGCTGGTATCCGTCAGTACAAAGCAACCATCATTTCTCTCTTCCCCGAGATTCAACACCTCCCAGACACACGACTCTAGCTCCGGTTCTAACGCGCGGAGACCAAGCGCACGCAGAGCCGATTCGACGCCGCCTTCAGTCAAAATTTCGTCACATAGTGCTTCCCACTCCGGAACGAGAGTACCCGCGTTGACACTGGAACGGGGCTTCACTCGCGACAGGCACTGGTCGACAAGCCAGTGAAATCCAGAGGTGATTTTTAAAACGTCCTCGCCCGCGACTTGGCTGCCTGTGCGCGCCTCAATGATATCAAAAGCGTTCGCGATTGCGCCGTCACTCCACCTGCGCAGCTCAAGTCCGGCCACCCTGGACTGGGAAAGCACATATTCTCGGTTCCTGTCTCGGAGCCACCTCCAGGATTCCTTAGGATCGAGCAAGAGGACAAGATGCCCCTTGGACTCGTTTGTGCAGACCTGCCCTAGCTCCCTTATAAACCGGTCGAAGAGTGCGGAGAGTTCTCCTTCGTGATGGATGTCGCCGAGTTGAACCACAGCGTATTTGTGGGTTCTTCGACGAGACTTTAGCGCATCTCGTAGCCTACTCACGAAAATATTGGCATCTGTCAGTCCAGCGTTTGGGAACTTCTTCCACGCCTTATCTCGCTCGTGGTCAACTGATTTACCAAGCAACATTTCGAGCTGCCGATCCACGGCATCAAGCCCGAGTGCTTCGCTGCCAGTGACCAAAGTAAGCTGAAACGGTCTACGTTGCCCGTAGATCTGGCCAACCTGCTCATTTGTCAGTGGACCAAATGCAACCGGCTTACGATCGACGATTGGATGGAAGTTCCGAGGATTTGGACGGTTGACCCGGCCCCGCTCGATGATTCTCAACAACTCGGTTTCAATCGCTTCCTTCGGACCAAGCAGACGAAGAAGATTCGGACTTCGCAGCCGATACGTGCGCACCGACTCGTCATGTTCGCGAAGGAGCACCCCGAGCCCGACCATTTCGTCAAGTACCGCACGAAGTCCCAGGCTGTCCATGTCGTCGAAGACCGCTTTCCACCATTCCGCGCCAATGGCCATAAATTCCGACTCGCGGCGCGGGGCAGTCGGCTCCGGCGTGAGAACGAGCGCATAGGTCAAGACCTTGTACCGGTCGTCAAGATCCAGGGTCCAGTCGAAGCGATTACAAATATCTTCCATCACCGAGGCATCTCGCTCAACGGCGAGAAGATCGTCGGGGGTAATCGCCCTTATCGGTCCAAAGGTAACTTGGCGCTGCCACTTGCCGAAGAGATTGTCCAAGAGGCGGTAACCGATAATTTGAATCAGCCCCGGATGGTAGTTCGTCAGGGAAAGAATTCTGATCACCAAGCGTGTATTCTTGAACGCAAACCCAAGAGCGCGAAGCGGTCGGATGATGAGGTCCTGGGCGGCCGCAGGAGGCAGGGGATTGACGACCAGCTCCTCGCCGAGCTGCGCGAAGGGATGATTCTTCCAGTTGTAGTAGCGCTGCACGCTCTGCAGCCCCGCGAAGACCGCCTTGAACCTTCGATCAGTGACGGCCATAAGCGAGCGAATGCGCCGAATCAGGGCGAAATCGCGCGAGGAATCACAATCAAGTAGATCATCGGTTTCGTCCAGCAAGAGCACAATCTGCATGTGAGGGTTTTCGGAGAGCCGGGTCGAGATGCTGTTAGGTACCTCTTCAACCAATCGAGCGTCCCTGTTGAGAATCTTTTGCGAGAGTTCGGGAATGGCGGTGCAACGAACGAGTTCTTCGTACACGCGGCGCCAGAAGATCGGCATCATGGTTTCATGCCCTTCGGAGTCGGTGCCCAAGTCGTCCACATCGAGATAGACCACGTAGATCGAGTTCTCGGGAGCATGATGCTCTCGGAGGACATGTCTCAACAGGGCGGACTTTCCGAGTTGACGTCCGCCGAAGACGATGCAGCTCCCGCGGGGGTCGATCAGTGCCGCCGTCTCGTTGCGCCTTCCTACGAACATCTCTGAGGCGACGTTTTCTCCTTTTGTGATGTACGGGCGTGTCCAGGTGAACGGAAGGCCCAGCTCGAAGAGCGCCGGTAGACGGTTGCGTTCTCCACACAAGTGAAGAAGGAATACAGAGTCAAAGGGGAGAGCCGTAATTTGAACGCGCGCGAAGTGACGCTGCCAACGGATCCGATACGCCGGGGATTGGGGAAGCAAGTGGAGCGCAAGCACGGGTTGGCCCGCCAAATCGCGCGCACGAATGTACTCCTCAAATTGCGCCGGCTCCTTTCGGGTCTGGGAAACTACGACCTCGTAGCGACATCCGTTCGCGGATCCAAAGGCTGGGAGTGGCGATGCCGTGACGGGCCTGGAAAGCGTCACACGGATATGGGCAAAGCCACGCTGCGTCGTGTCTGCGTCCTGGATGACTCCTTCCCTAAGCGGCAAACCGATGAAACGAAGGAGTTCTTCCAGAGAGTCTTTCAACTCGCGATGTGCATTGGAGAACCGGGCCTGGATCAGCGAATGCCAAACCCGAACCGCGCTGGCTGCTTCGTTCCGCCGGTTGCGATCAAGCTGTCCGAAGGGGATCTCCGAGAACGTGCTGCCCTTTTGAATGCTGTCTTCCAGTCGCCTAAAACAGTCTCGCTTCGAAAGGGCGTCGCGATGGCCATCGGCCCGTTTCAGGAACCGTTCAAGTTCCTCGCTGCTGCCAGTGGAGGCCCGCACCATCGGTTCCGGACCCTGCGCTGCCCTTCGGCCGCGTTCGAGGAGATCAAATGCGGCAACATGGTCGTTGTCTTTGATGCACCCATCAAATGCCTCGCGCAGGTAATCTCGATCAGCTTCGCCTTGCGTCGTCTCCGGAAGCTGCTTCATGACATCTTCGAATTCGTGACGCAGCGTATCCTGGCGTCCTGCCGCCATCTTCACGACCTGGTCCTTAACACCATCCACCGTAACGGAGATGGAACGAAGCTCATCGCCAGGTGAATGTTCTGACTGGCTGAGCTGGCGCCTTGTGTTCCGAACGACACCGAGGAGTTTGCTTCGTTCTAAATCGTTGTCAGATTGATCATCCGCGGAATCATTTTCGTCGGCATTGTCACGGAGCTGGCCAAGAAGATACGCATCCTCAATCTCAAGCTCAAGATCGCGAAGGTTAGATTCCAATTTCTCGCATTCTTCGTTGACCGCGCGTTCGTACTCGATTCTCTCGCCCTCGCCGAGCTTGCAGATCTCGATGATTTCCCGGGCTCGGCGATATTCCCGGCGACTTAAGCACTCACTCAGTACCGTTTTCGGATCAGGATCGGAATGTTCGGCATTGAGAATCGCTGGCCCTAGTGCGTTAAGGTCTTTCTCAGCTGGCTCAAGATCATCCTCGAGAACCAGCCCGGAAAGGAGACGAAGATCGCCGTTGATGGAATCGACTTTCTTCGGCACGCCGCCCGAGACGCGAGTTTCCAAATCTTCAAGCACGCAATAGAGGGCGTTCACGGCACCCTTGTTGTTTGTTTGTGCCAAGGACTTGCGAGCGTTCGGCAGTGCCCTCCGAAGTATTTCGAGTAGTTCAAGTGACTGAGAGCGGTTGCCGCCCTGGTTGCCGTTGTACTCCTCGGATACCAATCCTATCCACTCCCTGGAGAGCGCGAGAGTGTCATGCAGATGTCGAGTAAGTTTGTCGCGCGCGCGCCCAACAAGTGGCTGCCTGAGGGCCGAGAGTTCTCCGTCATTATGAATTGCTGCGACGACTTCGCCTGGAACCAGACGCTCAACAAGGGAGCGAACATCGTTGAGACGGTTGACCTGGTGGCCTTTCACGATTGTGTGGAGTCGATGCCACTCGGAACCGGCACGATAAAGGTATTGGATTGCGCTGTCGGCGGGGGAATACTGGAATCTAATATGCGGGACAAGCTTTAGGAAATGGTCAGCGTCGTTTATGAGTTTGTCCAACCGCTCATTCCGTGCAGCTCCCGCCGGTTCAACGCCTAGATCTTCGGGATTGATCTTTGCGTTCTGGAAGACGGAGTGGTTACGGACAAGCCGCATGAACTGTCCAGCCGGGGAACTGTCGTCCGGCAACTCCTCAGCCAATTGGTAGATATCTTGGGGAAGCGGGTCCACAAATAGGCACGAACCAAGCACCGACGCGGCTAGCAACAACCGCTCATTTTCGTCCCATTGGTCTCTCTGCGCGAGACTGTTGAAAAAGTGGGCCAAGGAACCGGGGCAAGGATCGCCGGGTCCAATACGCGCCCCTTCGCAGAGCGCTCCATAGAGGTTTGGATCGCCGATCGTCTGATCCGCGCGGGTAAGCCAGTAGGCTCGAGCGAACCGGCGGGAGCTCAGCATCCCGTTGAGCGCATCCATGGCAACAGACTGGGAATGGGAGTCGTCTGGCGCAGAAAAATCCAAGGATGCCGAAGAATCGCCCCGATTCGCCGCAGTGCCTTCGGGAGCGTCCTGCGCGGCCTCGTCCTCAGTGGTGGAGCGAGAAACCAACACATTGCTGTCCTCTAATCCAGCCTGGGATCCTTTGTTCGCCTCTAGGGGCAAACCGGTGTCCGCAGTTTGCGTAGGATCCGACACCTTATCGGATTCTGAAGCCTTGCCAGAACGAATCGACGCTGAATCCGCATCCTTTTGTTGATCGCCTTCCGGCAGTTGCGTCTTTGCACGGACGGCAATCTCGGTGCCAGGAACCTTTGTTTCATTGCTCGGCAGATTATCGTCGGCCGAAACAATCAATTCTTCCGCCTTGGGTTCAAGCCTATCATCATCCACATCGTGCTCCGAAGAGGCAATTGATGCGGGCTTTGACTGCCGCCGGACCGGAATTTCGGACACACCGGAATCCAGGTCACCGAGCAACTGACGAAATAGATTCGTAACTCTGGATACTTCGTCATTTTCGGTCGCGTGAAGTTCGTTTATCTCCGAAACCAGTTCGCTGCGTTCTACCGCGTCAGCTTCGCCTAAAGCCGTAGATTTTTCTCGCACACGGTCCACCGCCTCTTGAAGGGATCGAAGAATGCGATCGATGTCGTCCAGGACTTCGTCTGCATTCTCTGGAGCTTGGATTGCGAGCGGATTTTGCTCTACCCTGTCAACATAAGGCTTCAGAGCAGGTTGATCCAACAGCACGGTCGCATGCTGTCGCATCAGCGTTAACAGGGACGACGAGAATGCAGCAGACCGTTCGGTCTCCTTGGCGAGTGACCGCAACTCGTTTACTAGATCTGCGAGCTGTTCTACTATGCTCAAGTCAGGATGCCGCGCGTCAGCCTTTTCTAAAGCTTCCCTAAGTCGAGAAAGACCACTTTTCCATTGATTAAGAGCTGTTTCTCCAGCGACGATGTCGTTATCGACGACAAGCATAAGCCGTTCCCCGACTCCTGGGCACTCGGCGGCAATCTCCGACATCCTAGCTTCCGACAGCCCACCGTCATGAAACATTGCCCAGACTACGTTTGCAAAACGATCATCATCACCCTGGGAAGACATAGTGTCGATTAATTTCTTAGCCGAAATACTCGTGGGCATCATTCCCCCAAACGCGCCTTCACTTTGTAATTCTTGGACATAGTGCCGGATAATTCGACTGTACAATCCGCGGGCGCGCTTCCGGCTACCCTTCGCTTTTGCCGCTGCTTCAAACTCGCGCCGGTTCTCTGGAACATTGAGTTTCTCGTGGAACTTGTCGTAAAAGCTATCTTCAGAGAGGTTCAAATCGTCCCAAGATGTCGCGTTCTTCTTCACTAGGCGCGTCTTGACGACCTTCCATTGCCGGGTTTCGAAACGCAGAATTTCCCTTAGCACCTGGGGAGTTAGCGAGGTTGGCAGACTAATTCCGGTAGTTGACATTGTGAGACCCTCGGCTAGCCCGCATCTTTCATCGCGGCACAACTTGATGGTGGCGGATTTGGCGCAATCCATTGAAATAACGCAGACTTTGGCGCCAAGTGAATTCTTCCGAGGCAACGCAATTCCACGCCTACCATCACCGACGATATTTCTCTTTTTATTGAACTGCAAGCCTTCAAGAGCAAGAATCCGCGTCCATGATTCTTCTTCGATTAATTGCTTTCAAGATGCCCCACCGGCTCTTCCATGAAGTGAGATTACCAACGCGACGCGGTGAATCCAGATTGTTGCTTTACCGGACCTAGGAATTTCGAAAGCGGAAGCAGGCAGTGGAATTAGTCAACATGCGTTGAGAACTCCGCAGACTTGCGCAAAAGTCTAGTTTTTGCGGATTCGAGGAAGATTTATTCTGCGGATTCCGGCGCGGGTGCGAGCATCGCTGCGGTTATCGGGGCTGACCGAAGTGGCTCGGATGAGAGTTTGCGGATGATTTCCGGCGAATTGCCGGCTGCGGGCGCAGCAATCCTTCGAGCCGGCACCGCGGCCCAACGGGTTCTGCTTCCAACCCGCCCAGGAGCGCTTCAGGGGCTTTGGAATGGCATCGACCGCGTCCTGCGCCCTAGCCGCGTAGTAGCGATTGGCCGGGGGCATGTATTGAAACCGGACCTCGAAGCGAACGATGGAGATTGCCGCGTTGCACAGGCAGGCGAGGTTTCGCGGCGTGGTTCGCGCATGCGCCCGGCATGGCGAGCCCCGGTATCGTCGACCGAAATCCACTCGGAGTTGCGCCGCGCCGCGTCCCACACCGCATCCGCCTCGTCGGCCAGCCCCTGCGCATCCTCCAGGTACAGCCGCTTGACCTGGCGCTCGGAAATGTCGACGCCGATCGAGCGAAGCAGCGCCGCCAGGCGCGGCAGCGTCGTCTGGCCCTGATGATACAGCATCTGGATCATGCGCCTGAGGCCGCCGCCGAAATGGCCCTTGGTATCGGGCGGGAGCGGAGCCAGCACCGTCCGCCCGTCCGGCGTCAGCCAGCAGGAGCGGCGATATTCGAAAAGAACCGACTCGAACACAACGTCGTTGGCGAACTAGCTCTTCCACCCCTTGAAAACCGATCCCTCCGGAAGCTGAGAAGGGTCGACCTGCAGGTCGACGGTCTCCCGCCGGTCTGCGACCGGCCGCTTGCGGCCGCGCCGTCGCACGCCGCCATTGCCCGAGCCGCCGTCCTCGCCGCCGCCCGCGCCCTTGTCCATGCCGCTCGGCTTCAGCCTCGGGCGCTTCGGCACCTTCTTCAAGACCGCGATCTCGTTCCGCAGATCCCCGATTAGCGCCGTCAATTCCGCGTTCCGCTCGGAGACGTCAGCGACCTGCTCCCGCAGCGCGCAATTCTCGTCGCGCAGGGCCGCGTTCTCCCGTATCAGGCACACGGGCGAACCCTCCGCGTCGCCGCGGAAGCAGATAACTCTCGACGCAATGCGAACGCGGCGGATGCCGAACGGTTCTCCATGAAAGATCGCCCGTAAATATTTTCTGCTTCTTGTTCTTTATTGACTATCCGATAGCATATCCGATCAACCGATGCAACCGGAAAACGCACCGGGGGTGTAGCCCAAAATGGTTGATTGGGTCGAATGTGAGTTTCCGACCTTCCAACCCATAAAGAGGAGCGCTGCTATAGGAATACTTTCTCGCATCGCTTTTCAACAAGTTTGAGATACACCCACGCACCGGACAGCGATGTCCCGGGGACCGGAATCATCGGCGGTAAAAACCTTCATGATTTTCTGCGTTTACTTACCCCGGAGCATGAAACTCGCGTGAGACCGCCAGTTGCCGGGACGATGTCGTGTGATGGCGCTGTTGCCGGGACCGGAGTATCCTGTGGCCCACATGGATCGGGCGCCGGCGGTCAGGGGACAAAGTGGCCAATGCCCGAAAAGAGTTTCAGAGAAAAAAACGCTACCAACAGTTCTGCCCCTTTTACAAGACCACGTCGACGTCGACTGGATCTGTTGCTGTTTTTCGAAGGATCGTGAATTTGGCGAACGAACCGGCCTTGACCACCCTTTTGATCTTAATCGCGGTCACTTGCCGGATGTTCTTGCTCAATTCGGAGATCAGCCGATCGACCTGCTTGTGGTACTCCGCGCGCTTGTCGTCGGGCAACCTTAGGACTTTGCTGTCGTAGAATCTCAACTGTGTATTCGTTAGCGGCATTGGCAGCCTCCTTTGCAGTCTGGACGGGCACTAAGACTTCTCTGCTCCATCGCGCCCAAGGCTTTTCGGGTCGCCAAGAGCCAACCGAATTGCGTCAAGCAGGGTCCTGAAATCTCCGTTTGTCATACTCATCGTGGTGTCTCCATTCTGGCCAGGCGCCAAATATAGTGCCTTGCCCTGAATACTGCAATCTTTTCAGCAGAGTGCAAAAATCCATGGCCCATGTGACCAGCTACTTGCCCGTTACTTTTCTCGGACGGTCGTTTTCGGATTTGCCTTGCCGTACTTCGCGGTGACGAATCTACCACTGATTGCACTGCGATAGCTGCCGCCCGTCGATCCGCTCTTGCCTGGAGTTTCCCTCACGGTCGTCCGTTGGTGCGACTTCCCATGCGCCTCGGTCACATACTGACCTGACTTCGCACTACGGTAGTTCCCGCCACTCATCCTGCCTGCCATTTCAATTCTCCTTCTGGCCTTCAGCGGTCCCTTAAGGACCTGTTTCGGTTGCCTATTCAACGCACGGTCTTGATCGAGGTGACAGCATAGTTAATCATTTTCTGGCTGTTGTTTAGCGGTTTTTTAGCCTTTTCGTAACTATTTTGTATTGACAAGTCTTCGTTTTTCCCCTATTTATCACTGGCAAGCGCGGGAGGCCGACATGAAGCGAACGATGACACTCAACCTCACAGAGGCTGAAATGAACGCCGTTGAGCAGATGTGCGTACAGAAGGGTCTCTCGAAGATAGCACTCGTACGTCAGTCGCTTCGACTCTACAAGTCGGTCGATGAACGGCTGTCGCGTGGAGACAAAGTCTTCGTCGAAAACGCCGACAAGTCGGAGAAGGCCGAACTTTTGGTTCTATGAAGGAACTGCTCGAAAAGGTCTTCCTGCGGAACCGCACCACCGGGAAGTTTGAAACAGCAGAACTGTTCCATGGCATCGACGAGACCAACCTCTCGCACATAGAGGGTCGTTGGCGGCCCTTATTCGAGTTGCGACGGGCTGAGGCAATTGCGTCCGGACAGACGATGTCGGACATCAACGCTGAGGATGGGCACTGGGATTGAGGCCGCAAGGCGCTCGCCGCGATTTCGAACCCCTTTCTGTATGACATCTTTGCTCTGGAATGTGGCGGCAACACCCAGGCTCTGTTGTTGTCCTGCAAAGGCAGCACGGATTGCTTCAGCCGCCATCCGGAGCATCCGAAAGCCGACATGGTCTACGTCGAGTTCCTGGCCACCGCCCCATGGAACAGGCCAAGATTGGTGAAAGAGCCCACATACAAGGGTGCGGGAAGAGTCCTGATCGGCACAGCCGTGAGCCTAAGCATCGAAGAGGAGCTAAGAGGAAGAATTGGTCTGCATTCGCTGCCAGGCGCCGAGGACTTCTACCGTGATGCGATTGGCATGGCCGATCTCGGTGTCGACAAAGACGGGCCTCACAAGGGGCTGAGATACTTCGAACTTTCGGAAAGTCAGATTTCTGGCTTTCTTACCACTCAACACTAGACAAAGGAGCTGAGCATGAAACTGCATTTCACGTCCGAATGGCTACGCAGCCACATCGAAAATGATCCAGACATCGAATGCGAAGCTGGAATTCCTTTGCTTGGTGCGGAACCGCTAAATCAATTCGTTGACGCTGCACCGCACGCGCCACAGGAAGATGTGCCAGAACAAAAGACAGTTGTGCTATACCAGCTGGTACGACAACTCAGAAGGCGAGATAGGTTGACGAGAGCGAAGCTGGCTGCGAAGATTCGCATCGATACACAAGAGATAGAGACCATTGAAGCTCAACCCGAGTACGTACCTAAACCTAGAACAGTGCACCAGTTGGCGCAATATCTAGGCGTTCCAGCAAAGGCGGTGGAGCAGCTGACATCTGCTGCACATGCTCAAGACAATGGTTTGGCCGAAGCAGCTCATCGCTTTGCAGCGAGTTCGGATGACCTATCGAGGCTTACCAGAGCCGAAAAGAAGCACTTTGACGATTTTGTCAAAGTTCTGGCGGCATTTGGCTAAAGGATGCGAGAATGCCGGTCATCGAACCGACCATAGACGACTACGAACGGGCGGACATCAACGAGCACATCGCGCGCCTCCTTCGAGACCTCGGCAACCCGGAACCCCCCTCTCCGTCTCGAAATCGTACGCGAACTGCAGCAACTGGATCTCACGTACTACAGCAAGTCGGATATCAACTTGCTCGATGAGATGGCTCACAAAGCAAAGATGGCCGGGCACAAAATCTCGAGCACAGCGAAAAGCATGCGAGACATCGTGAACGAGTTCAGCTTGAAAGGTCTGCTCATGCTCAGAGAGGGCGACAAGCGCATCTTCATCGACGACGACGTCGTACCTCTCAAGCGGCGCTTTGTGATTGCGCACGAAATCCTACATGACCTGCTGCCCTGGCATCGCTCTCTGCTCATCGGGGACAACGAGTCGACGCTCAATCCAACCTTTCACTAGGCGATGGAAGCCGAGGCAAACTACGGTGGTCGTCGCCTCATTTTCCTAGGTGACCAGTTTCAGCGCGAAGCCCTAGACTGCATGTTTTGACTGGAAGACGGTCGCAAAGTTCAAGAAACACTACGGCAACACGCTCACCACGACGCTCTGGCAGATGGTTTGTGAGCGCGATCCCGAGCATCCTGTCTTCGGGCTCATTAGCCGCCACCCCTATCACCCCGACATTTGCTCGAAGGCAGGAAACGACAATGTGGCTTACTTTCCGAGGTCCCGCGGACTTGTCGAGCGGTTTCCCACTCTCTCCCATGACATTGCATTCTCAGCCGTGGTGGAACACGCCACGAGGAGGAAGCGAGGACCAGTTGGCGAAGGCGAGAGCGTCTTCTACGATGCTAACGGGGATGCCCATCGTTTTGAAATTTTCAGCTTCTCAAATACATACGATTTGCTGACTTTCCGGGTCTACAAAGCACCGTACGAGCCGCTTTCGAACGTCCCTCGGCGAGCAGCCTGAGCCTCGTCCAACCTATACGCCTTTAACGGCTAACGGCCACGAGCGCGCGCAAAGAAGTATAGCCGATCCTTGACAGAGACAGCATTCTCGCCGTGCGATGCTACGGAGACGCAATCACGGACCTCCCTAACCCAAGTTGGCAGTTTGTAGTGCCAGAATTCTTGTAACCGGTTGTTTCAAAGGAATAAAAAACCGACGGAAATTCAGTTCCTCTTGAATTTTCGAAAATTTTGTGAAGGTTGGGGGACCAGGTCAGCCTTCGAGCTCGCATCTTCTGCGATGTAGTCCGGGCTTGGCTCTCGCCGCCACGGATATCATTGCCTGCTCGGCGCCGAGCCTCGCATCCTGGCGGTTCACCACCAGCGCGCCGTCGGCCTTGCGCAGGGTCGTCGTGATTCGATTCCAGCCCCGCATGCGGTTTCGGATCGAAGCCCAGCTCAATTTGACGCCCTGCGACTTCAGGCGCGTGCGGATTAGATGCACGGGATGTTACGCCAATGCCGCAATCAGGAGCATCCATGTCTTCTGTCAAGCAGTAATTCTCATTATCAATTCATTCTCGATTTTCTCCTTGTTTTGGCGGATTTCCAAAGGGACTGCGGATTGTTTTGTCTGCGGGGAGGCGATCGCCGGCCGGGGCGGCTTTTCGGGAAGGTCGGCGGTTGCGATGGTTCGCAGGAGCGCGCTCCAGTCCTGGAACACGGCGTAGTCGATCACGGTG
>MPMP01000109.1 GCA_002238565.1 Albidovulum sp. bin36 | reverse complement strand
CTACTCGCCCCCTAATTCTCGCGAATTTATTTTTGCGTGATATTCACGTCAGGAACGCCCGCCTGGTGCGTTGATCTGAGCGCGCCTGGGCTTGAGGCCCTGTCGTGGCCGCCATGTCGGGGCGATGACGATTCCGTTTGACATCATGTGACGGGCGTTCTATGGCTGGTCCCGGATGGTTCCGGGAAGGCGGTTTCGATGGGCGGATGGCATGGTTCAAAGGCGACGACGGGGCTCAGCCAGGCCAAGACCCGGCGCCGGACCTCCCGTTATCTGACCTCAATGGCGGTGCTCGGCTCTTGTCGCCATCCGGGTCGCGCTCGCCGGACATGCTGCCGCAACGATCGCGCCGCATCAGGCACAGACCGCACCAGGGAAAGCGTGAAGCGCTACGAAACTAACGAAAAGTCCGCGACGGCGGGGCCCGAGCGGTTGCAACCGGCGAAAAAATCCGCGAGTCCCCGGATGCCGCTATTGTACCGCGCTCGATTTTGTGGTCTGCGGCGATCATGACGCCTCTCGCGGGATATATCGGCAGAATGCGTGAACTCTGCGCCGCCGCGCCGGACCGCAGGACCGGTCGCAACGCGCGCCTGCCGATGGCCGACCTCGGAATGGCCGCCTTCGCCGTGATGTTCCTGCAGTGCCCGTCCTTCCTGTCCGCGCAGAAGCACCTCGAATCCCGGCGGGGCGGGTCGAACGCCCGCACCCTGTTCGGAATCGAGCGGATCGCCTGCGATAACCACATACGCGACATGCTCGACGGAACCCCGCCCTAGCATTTCGACCGAATGTTCCACCACGTCGCCGACGACCTCGACGGACGGCTGCCGGTCACCCTCGACGGTACCGAGTACTTTGCCTCCTACAACCTCGGCTGCCGAAACTGCTCCACGCGCCTGCGGTCGAACGGCAAGGTCGAGAACTTCCACGCCATGCTCGGAGCAAGCATCGTCGCGCCGGGACCGAACCACCTGCTGCCGCTTCCGCCGGAGTTCATCCGCCCCGGGACGGCGACGAAAAGCAGGACTGCGAAATCAAGGCCGCCAAGCGGTGGCTTAAGCGAGTCGGACTGTCTATCTCGGCGACGACCTGTACTGCTGCCAACCGGCCTGCGAGGCGGTCCTGGAGGCCGGCGGCAGCTTTCTGTTGACCTGCAAGCCGAAATCGCACGCTACGCTATACGAGTATATTCAAGGAGTTGAGGTCGACTCGCTGCGCACCGTCGAAGGCAGGGGCCGGAAAAAGGTCCATTGCTTCTACCGGTGGATGAGCGGCGTGCCGATTAGGGACGGCGAGGACGCCCTGAAGGTCAACTGGTTCGAGATCACCGTCGCCTCGCCGTCCGGCGGGCGGCGATAACACAGCGCGTTCGCCACCGATCTCGAAGTCGGCCGCGCTACCGTCGAGGAATTGGCAAGAAGCGCGCGGGCGAGGTGGAAGGTCGAGAACAATGCCCTCGGGATCCTGAAAGACAGAGTCAACCTGGAGCACAACTTCGGCCACGGCAGGGTTGCGCTCGCCGGCCTGCTGGCGATGTTCAACCTAATCTCCCTCCTGATGCAGAACGCCTACGACCTCCGCTGCATTGCTGGGGAGGGAGCTTAGAATTTCATCCCAAATTTCTGAAGCGGGAGGGAGGTTGAATGACCGTTTGCAAGTGCGGATGCGAAGAGTCGGTCGGCTCGAAAAGCCAGTAAAAGCCCGGCCATGACCAGAAACTGCGGGCTGCCGACGAGAAAGAGCTTGGGGGCTAGAAAGGCTGCGGGAAGTCGCGGAGGCAATTGTGGGTCATCGCATCAAGCCGCCAGGCATCGGATTCGAAAACGACTTATCCTAACGGGGACCGTATCTCACACGCTTTCACTTTCGTTTCCGGCAATCTCGTAAATCGGTTCGGTCGCCGGGACCGGCCGCCCTGGGACCGAACAGTATCCCCCAGGTTCCTTTGCCAAGTCGGCGTGATGCCGAACGAAAGGGATTCCAGGTCGTCGGCACCGAGGTCGGAGAACATTTCCTGGATGTGCCGATTTCCGGCTGCTTCTACTTCCTCGTTGTGTGCATAGTTTCGCTGTTGCACTGGCTGGGATACGGCGGCTTCTACGAGCTTCGCTCGCGCGACAAGCAGGTCGGCGAGGCCGTCGACGTAGCTAGTTCACGGCTTCGCCGCTTGAAGCTCGGAGACGGTCGCGCCTAAAGCGGCCAGCATCCTGGCATCGGCCTTGTCGGTCTTCACCGGCTACCCGATCGCCTTGGCGAAGCTACGAGCCTGGCGCGGGTTGAGAATGCAATCGACGTAGCCGCGGTTGTGCGGCGACAGGTGAATCTTCCGGTGTTTTCTGCCGGTCGCCTCCATGACAACCCGCTCCGCCGAGTGATTCTTCAGAATCTTGTCGATCGCGCGAAAGTCCGCGCACATTCCGAAATCGGCAGTCGACGCGCGCGACGTGCATGAGAATCGCAGCCCTGCCAATGTCAAATCCGGCGCAGTATTGCTAATTGTACTGTGCTTCTATTCTCGCTGTTAATTCGGATCCTAATCAAGGCATCCATTCAGGACCCCGAAGAACAGGTCGGCCATGCTACGGATCTCTGAAACCAAGCCCGAATCGACCCGGCCCGAACTGGGCGGGTTGCCGCGGCTTCGAATTTGGAGAGTCGAAAAGTTTTTCCGCATCCGATCTCCCTGCGGCTTTTGCTGACAATTCTCACTGAACCATCCTTGAACTCGTATACACAGGCCGAATATTCTAGGAATTGATTTCCAGCAATCTGTTCGCGGTCATTTCGTCAGTAATTAGGATGCTGGGGCGAAGCAAATTCAAAGCCCCTAAGAGGATTTCAGTCTTTTCGGGTCCTCCGGAAATCAGGACCTTATTGGAGATTCGCTTTAGCCGTTCGACTGAAATGGAGATAGATCTGTCGTTTACGGGATGGTCCAGGAGACGACCGTCGCGGTCGAGAAAATTATACAGGATGTCGCCGACCGCTCCGGCGTCCTTCAGCGAAACACGTTCCGCCTCCGAAAGGTGGCCTACGCGGTATGACGTAGTCAGAGACGAGATGCCGCCGCACGAAAGAAGCGCGACATCGCACGCTTCAGCCATTTCGATAATTTGCTCCAATCCGCAATACTCGAGGAGCGCATGTTTCGTGCGAGGCGAATCGACAATCGCGGGAGCAGGAATAAGAAATCCCTCGGCTCCGAATTTTTCCGCGAACTGCCATGCGAATTCGGCCGGGTTGAATTTCCTCGCTCGAGCAATTCCGCCGAGTAGAGAAATAACTCTGACGCCGTCCAGCGAGCGGCCTTCAAGGAATTGCAGCATCGCGTGCAGCGTTCTACCCCAGCCGACTCCGACGGTCAGGTTGTGGGTCATGAGCTGCGAAACGAAGGTGCCGGCCGCGGAAGCGATTACAAGCGTCGGATCGTCGGATTCGTCCGAGAATGGCGCCACGATTGCTTGCGATACGCTAAATGCAGTCTCTAGTTTCCGCTGCAATTCAACAATTGGCGCGACATCCGATTTTATTCGGATGATAACTTCGCCGCACTTTCGGGCATCCGACAGCAGCCGCGTGATCGCAATCCTGTTAACGCCAAGCTTTTTTGCGACTTCCGACTGCGTAAGCCCTTCAATATAGTAAAGCCAAGCAGCGCGCACTCGCATCTGCTGATTTGCGTTGCTCTGAAGCCGTTTGCGTATGGCTGAGGACCTTTTGATGTAGCGCTCCAACACCTAGTCCCGCGTTCGTTGATTCATGTTTCAGGAGTTATCGCATGTTCATTCGGATGCAACGGGCCAAGTCGAACAAGAGAAAATTCGTAGAACAGTCGGTTGAATAAATGATCGCAGCCCTTGGCATGATCGTCAACCGATTTCTTCAGCCGAGCAATCCCCGAGCAATGAAATTGGACTAGGACGGACCAATTTTTTGTCTGGAAATCCAGACTTGGGTTTGATCGCCCGAGATCGGGCTGGGCTACGGGATGCCGAATAGTACCGAACGCTTGACGACCTGTAGGAGTGAGCAAAATCCGCAAGGAAATCGCAACCTCGCATTGATCGCGAATCCAGTCGCCTCCGCGACGCGCCCTTTTCCGCAACGCTTCTCGTTGAAAGCTTGGCGCGGAAATGCTTGCAAAATTTAGCAGTGCGGCGGCAACTCATGCAGCGGCGCGCCATACCTCTCCGATTGGTCGTGCGGCTACAAGTTGGCCTCGATTATCCGAGCGACTTCTTCCGGAGCCTCTATTTGCGGCATATGGCCGATGCCGTCTAGCAAGTGAATCGCGACGCGCCCCGGAGCGCGCAGCGCGTGATTCCACTGAATCATTCTGTCCTGCTTTCCCCAAAGTATTCGGGTCGGAACCTCGACGCGCGCGAGGGCCGCCCGCAGGTCGAAAGCTTGAACACCGTCGGGAAACAGCGCATCCGCCATCGCTTCCTGCGCAGCCCTTGTGCTTTGCTCCATGCGATCCCGCATCGCCGCCTGGACGTACGATTCCGTCACGAGCGATTCATCCGCAACCAGCTTCTTGAGCCAAGGTCCCAGGCTCTCGGAGCGCGTAGCCCTTAATATGCCGGCGAGCAGCTCTCCGTTGATTTCAGGTCCCAGCCCGGCCGGCGCGATCAACGTGAGGCTCGCTACCAAGTCTGGCCGCGCGTTGGCCAGGTCGAGCAAAAGGGCTCCGCCTAAGCTGTGGCCGATCAGATGCGCCTTGTCGAGATTCAAGCCGTCGAATGTTTGCCTGACAGTCGCGGCGAGATCGGGAAAACCCACTGCTTTTAGAATTTGCGACCTTCCGTGCCCGGGCAGTTCCATCCGGACGAGGGGCCTTTGGCCGAGATTGGATTCGAGCCGAGTCCAGGATTTCGCATCGCTTGCGAATCCGTGAAGCAAAATAATCGGCGTGCCGGTTCCGCTCGCGGATTCCGATACGGCCAGCGCATCGGAGGTATCGGCCTCCGACTCGCGCCTGGCCTGGTAGTTCCGAACGTCTTTGGCTTCTATGCGGCCACGAGGGCCGGTGCCGACGATGGTGGCGATTTCGAATCCATCCGCGCGTGCCAGGGATCTCGCTAGAGGCGAAGCTCGGAACTTTCCCGAGATATTATCCGGACCGGAAGAAATGTTGTTCCTCGATCCGTCGGCGGTCGCCTCGCCGGGAACGGATTGCCGAAACTCGTCCTTCGACGACGGAATGCCGCCGGGAGGATCGCTTGCGACCTCGCCATCCGCGTAAATCCAGCCGACAGGCCGCCCGATCTGAACCACGGCGCCCTCATCAACGGGAAACCGCAAAATTCCGTCCCCGGGCGATTCTACCTCCATCGCGGCTTTGTCGGTCTCGATGTCGAATAGAGGGTCGCCTTTCGAAACCTCGTCGCCCGCCGAAACGTGCCAAGCTAGGATTTTGCCGCTCGCCATGTCCATATCGACTTTCGGCATGATTACTTCGACAGGCATCAAATGCGTCCCTGGACGAGATTCCGGGCCGCCTCAAGGATATCGGGTTCCTGGGGCACCACGGATTTTTCCAGTTCGGGATTGTATGGGATCGGGCATTCGGCTCCTCCAAGGCGCACGATCGGCGCTTCAAGAAAATCAAACGCGTCGCTTTCGGCAACCATCGCGCTGATCTCGGCGCCGATTCCAAGAGTCTTAACGCCTTCGTAGACGCACATTAGCCGACCGGTCTTTCGCACGGATGCAAGCACGGTTTCGCGGTCTATCGGGCGAATCGAGCGCAGGTCGATGACATCCGCATGGATTCCTTGCCGCGCCAGTTCCTCGGCCGCCGAGAGCGATTTGCGCGCCATTATCGATGTCGCGACGATGGTCAGGCTGTGGCCAATTCGCCTAAGGGCGGCTTCGCCGATAGGCGTCTCGTAGTGCCCGCGCGGCACATGGCCCTTCGTCTTGTATAGCAGCTTGTGCTCGAAGATCATCACGGGGTCCGGATCCTCGATCGCAGACAGTAGCAAGCCTTTGGCATCTTCGGGAGTCGAAGGCTGAACCACCTTCAGGCCCGGAACGTGGCCGAGCCAAGCCTCGATGCTTTGCGAGTGCTGGGCCGCCGCGCCCGTGCCCGAACCTGCGGGAAAGCGCATGACTACCGGTACGGAAACGGCTCCGCCGAGCATATAGCGCAATTTCGCCGCCTGGTTGACGATCTGCTCCATCGCCAGCGCCGCGAAATCCGAGAACTGGAACTCGAACACCGGCCTTAGGCCCGTCATGGCGGCTCCAATGGCGACTCCTGCGCCGCCCAACTCGGAAATCGGCGTATCTATGACCCGCTCCGGACCGTATTTCCCGAAGAGATCTCCGGTTACCTGAAACGCGCCGCCGTAGACCCCGATGTCCTCGCCCATAAGAACGACGCGTTCGTCGCGATCCATGGCGATGTCCAAAGCCTCTCGAATCGCCTCGGCGTACGACAGCTTGCCCCGGACGCGCTCGCTACGCCCGCTCACCTGGCGCCCGATCCCGCATATACGTAAAATGCTGCTTCTTCGACTTTTGGATCCGGGCTACTTGCCGCGAATGCCAAGGCATCGTCGATTTTCCTGGCCGCATCTCCGTCCAATTCGGCCATATCGCCTTCGGCCATGACCCCATGGGATACGAGCATGCCGAACAAGCGAGTTATCGGGTCGCGTTTCGCCCAATCGTCGATTTCCTGCTTCGTTCTATACCGGTTGCGGTCCGATCTAGAGTGGCCGCGCAGCCGATAGGTCATGTTTTCAACGAGGCTAGGACCCTCGCCGGCGCGCGCTCGCGCGACGGCTGCGTCGACCGCCTCCGCTACGGCGGAAAAATCGTTCCCGTCGACGGTCGCGCCCGGCATGGAATAGGCCGCGGCGCGTTCCGAAATGTTTCCGACGGCCGTCGAGCGATCGGTCGACATCGACATGCCGTACAAATTGTTTTCGCAGACGAACACGACCGGCAATTTCCAGATCGCCGCCATGTTGAGCGATTCGTGAAATGCTCCTTCGTTATTGGCGCCGTCTCCGAAGAAGCAAACGGTGACTGCGCCTGTTCCCAGCCGCTTTGCGGAAAGGGCCGAGCCTACGGCGATCGGCAATCCTCCTCCTACGATGCCGTTGGCCCCGAGGTTGCCTCTTTCGACATCCGCGATATGCATGGATCCGCCGCGCCCGCGGCAGTATCCGGTCTCCTTTCCGAAGAATTCGGCGAACATCCGCCCCAGGTCGGCGCCCCTGGCCAGGCAATGCCCGTGTCCGCGATGCGTGGACGTGATCTTGTCCCTTTCTTCCAGCGACATGCAGGAGCCGACCGCGGACGCTTCCTGGCCGATCGACAGGTGCATGGTCCCGTGAATCAGCCCGCGCATGTAGCTGGCTTCGGCAGCCTCTTCGAACTTCCTTATGAGAATCATTTTGCGCAGCGCATCCGCTAGCCGCCGGCGTTCGTAGGCGCGAACTGCGTATGGCATGTTCGAACTAGCCATCGAAATGGCTCTTTCCGAATACGGCCCTGTCCTGCCGCCGGCGCAGTTCGACGATTCGGGATCCGCTCGCCGGCTCCGCATTGCTTGTCGTAATCAGCTCGCCTTGTCCTATAGGCCTCGTTACGCGGCCTCCCGCCAGGAGGCCCGCAGGGATGGCTTTTGCCTTGAACGCGGCTTCGACTTTCATTGCCCAGCCCCGATAGGCGTATTCGCCAAGCCGGTCGAGCCGGTCGCCGGCTTGCAGGTTTTTCTTGGCGAGCGCGCAAACTTCCGCCGCGGGATTATCCAAGGGCGCCATGTCGGAATCGCCGTAGAGAACCGCGCGGGCGCAGGTCAACGGTACTTCCAGCGACGTGAGGTGGAATGGCCGGACAAAAGCGTAGTACGGCCCGTCTCCCAATTTAAGATCCGTCAATCGCTCCGCAACCCGCGGGTGCTCGGCTTCGGCTACGACGAATACGCCGGGCGCCACGCCCCTCCCGACCGTGTAGTCGACGCGCCCGATATCCGAGAGCACGCCGCCGTCCCGTTCGGGAATGAGAACCGAAGCGATTTCATCCAGCCCGGCCGCGGGGCCGTGCATTCCGTCGATGTCCGGCACTAGGCCGGTCGCGTTCGCGACAGCCGTCATTTCGACCATTGTCTTGGAGCCGTCGATAAATTCCACCAGGAGCCGCGGATTCATATTGCGGGCTTTCGCCTCCTCGAAGCACGAGTCGGGCGTGGCGTCAAAATTCAAAGGGTTGTTCTTGCCCTTCCCGGCGCAGACGATCTTGTGCCCCATCGCCGAAACGAACTCTATCAATTCCATGCAGGAGGTGGGCTCGTCGCCCGCCCCGAGCGAATAGATCACGCCGTGCCGCTCCGCTTCGCCCTTGAGGTAGGTGCCGATCGTCACATCGGCTTCCACGTTCATCATAACGACATGCTTGCCGTGCCGGATGGCCCTTAGGGCGATCTCCGCCCCCGCCTCCGGAATTCCCGTAGCGTCGATAACGACATCGATCAGATCCGATTCGAGAAGATGGCTGAAATCCTCCGCTACCGCGGTTTTTCCGCTTTCAATGGCGGCGTTGACAAGTTCTCCCGAGGCGACATCGATGCTGCGGCCGGAATCTCCGTGCGCGATTTCAACCGCCTTGTGCGCGGCGGCCGGACTTATATCCGAGATTGCCGATACGTCGAGTCCGTCCATCATGACTGAACGAGTTACGATGTCGGTGCCCATTTCGCCGGATCCGACGAGCCCGACCCGAATAGGCGTCCCGCTGTCCGCTCGCTTCGCCAAGTCCCTTGCGATCCCGGTTAGGGCGACATTCGACGGCATATCAATCCTTTTGCAATCCGCCGCCGCGGCACGCGGAACTTTAGTGCATGCAGGCGGCTAAATGTTCATAATCTGCTTTTAGGAGTTTGGCAATCCCGTATGCAAGTCTTCTCGAAAAGAAATTTATTGGCGAGGTGGCAAATTCCAGTTGACAGAATCATAGCTCGCCTGTAAAATTCACGAACATATGTATTTAACGAGAGCAAAAGTTCAGTTATCGCTAGGGATTTGCCGTAGAAGAAGCTCGATCCATGGCAAGAAATCCTGCAATTTGAAATATGAAACCGGGCAACTAAAAGGAAAAAGGATGCTATCTAAAAACAGGATCACGCGGCGTTCGTTTTTGAAAACCAGTTCCGCCGCCGGAATCGCGGCGACAGGTGCGGGTTGGGGAGGCGGCGCGGTCGCATCGTCGCATTTACCCGATCCGCAAAGCGTTTTGGACGACATCTCAATCGAGAAATACGTCCGCGCCGACTATCGCGAACTATACGGCATGTCCGACAGCAAGCCCATCTGGGACGAAAGCAAGGACTGGATTCGCACCGTGGACTGGGAAGCTGCCCGCAGCGAGCTTGCCGGAACGACCGTTCGGTTCCCCGCCGCCGCCGACGCGGAGTCCGCAGCCGACGGGCTTGCTCCCTTTGAAGCCCTTTCCGGCATCAAGGTCGAGCTGGTTCCGATTCCGGACGACAGCATGTACGACAAGGTGGTGGCGGAATTTATCTCGGGCAACGCCTCATTCGACGCGCTGCAGTTCTTCTCGCCGTGGATGGGCGATTTCGCAGCGCCGGGATTCCTTTATCCGCTTGACGATTTCGCGGCGAAGTGGGGGCTGCCGCTCGACGATTTCTACGATACCTATCGTTTGAACTACGGGTTCTTCAACGGCCAGATGTACGGCATTCCATTCGATTGCGATATCCAAATGGTTCACCTCAGAAAGGGCTATATGGAAACTCTGCTCGACGGTCCGGTCGACAAGGTAAACTCGATTCCGACCTACGACGAGCTCATCAGAGTCTCAAAGGAACTGAACAAGATCGAGCCCGGCGTCGCCGGCGTCGGTCTGATGGCCGCGCCCGGATTCTGGTCCACCTACACCTGGGAGCATGTATCGGCGCAGGCCGGCATGATGCTCTTCGACGAGAACTGGGAGCCGATCTTCAACGGCGACGCGGGCATGAAAGGGTTGGAGATCATTCTCGAGCTGGCGAAGAACGCCAACGAGGGCCACGCCGGAGCCGGCTGGCCCGAGAATCGCGCCGCCTGGCTCGGCGGGCAGGTCGCGACCAATATCAGCTGGCAGGATTCCGGCACTCAGGCGATGCGACCGGACCAGTCCCAGATCGTCGACGATTTCGTGACCATATACGAGCCCCGCATCGAAGGCGGCCGATTCGCGCCGCCGAATATCGCGGGGTCGACATCCTGCGTATCGGCATCGGCCCAGAATGCCGAGGGAGCGTTCCTGATGCTTGGCTTTTTGACCACTGCATCGATAATGGCGATGAACGAGGCCAATGCGAACGGAGTTGCTCCGGGGTACAAATCCGTCCTTGAGAACCCGAATCTGCAGGAAGTTTCCCAGCCGGCGAAAGTCTGGGGCGATTCGCTGCATCATGCCTGGTGCTCGCCGCGCCTTCCGGGAGCGTTCCCGATCGAGCAAGCCATCGGCAACGAGATCAATCGCGCCGTTGTCGGACAGATTTCCGCCAAGGAGGCCCTCGACAATGCCGCGGCGGCCGTCCGCGACATCATGGCCGGCAACGGCTTCTATCAAGGCAGCGATCCCGTTGAGTACGCATCCGCGGAGCCGGGCCTGTACGTCGGCGGCGGCGCGCCGCTTCCCTTCTGAATCGACGGCGAGACAATGAGCGGCCGAAGGGCCGAATAGTGATTCGCGCCTCCCTGTCGGGCGCCGGGGCGACTTCGGTCGCCCCGGGCTTGTCGGCGGGTCGGCAATTCAAGCGCCGAAACAAGCGGCTAAAGGCATGGTTTCCGTACCTTCTGGTCGCCCCGGCGGTCATTTATCTGCTTCTGATTACGCTCTATCCCGGAATTTACGCGGCCACGCAAAGCTTCTACGCGATAAAATTCGGTCCCTGGCGCCCCGTCGGCTTCCAGAACTATATAAACCTCTGGAACGACTACCAGTTCTGGGGCGCTCTTCGGAATACGTTTATTATCGGTTCGATTTCGCTCGCTCTGCAGTGCGCCATCGCGCTCGCGCTGGCCTTCTTCGCCTATCGCGACCCCTGGGTGCAGGGATGGCGGATCGTCTTTCTGATCCCGATGCTATTCATGCCGTCCGCCGTGGCATTCATCTACAAGCTATTCTTTCTGGATGCCCGGGTCATCTCGGACATTCTAATAAGGCTCGGCTTGATCGATAGCATCCTAGCCATTCAATCATCGACATGGCTAAGCCGGGGGCTGCTTATACTGGCCGACGTCTGGCAATGGACGCCGTTTCTTTTCATAATTTTCGTCGCCGCGCTCCAGAGCCAGGATCAGGAGGTGGAGGAGGCCGCGCGGCTCGACGGCGCGTCGTGGCCCGCAATTTTCTTCAACATATCGCTGCCGCTGATGAAGCCGGTAATCATTGTGGCCCTAATTCTTCGTGCGATCGACATAACGACGATGTTCGCCAACGTGTTCATCGTGACCAAGGGCGGACCGGCCTTCGGCACCGAGACGATCAGCTATTTCATCTACCGGACCGGGTTCAAGTTCTTCAATTTCGGCTACGCATCGGCCGCGTCGGTAGTCATGCTGATCCTGACGATCTTAGTCGCGCAGCTCGTGGTCAAGCGCGCCTTCGTACCCGCGAGAGGCTAGGCCGTGGCCGCCAAGCGCAGATCCCGCGGCGAAAGCCTGACGCTGAGATACGCGGTTCTAGGCGCGTGGGCGCTGTTCTGCGTCGCGCCCGTGCTCTGGTTTCTGTCGATCGGGCTGCGGCCCCGGGTGGAAATTATTACGCCGCAGCCGATTTACTGGCCAACCTTTTCGCTAGACGCGTGGCACATGATCTGGGAAGACTGGCCGATGGCGAAGTACCTTCGCAATTCGGTCGCGGCGATTTTCGGCTCCGTGCTGATCGACCTCGTTCTAGCCATTCCGGCCGCCTATTCGCTATCGCGCTACACCTACCGCGGGCGCGACGATATCGGCTTCTATATTCTGTCGACCCGGATGATGGCTCCGGCAATCGTCGCCGTGCCGATATTTTTCCTTTTCAAGAATTTAGGGCTCTTGGATACGATTTGGGCGCTAATGCTCATATACGCGGCGATCAATCTTTCGTTCGTAACCTGGATCATTCGTTCCTACATGCTCGACATTCCCCGGGAACTTGAAGACGCGGCCCGCACGGACGGCGCGTCGGATCTTCGCATACTTTGGGAAATTGTCATCCCGGCGGTTCTTCCCGGAATCATTACGGCCGCGGTGATCGCAATGATATTCGCGATCAACGAATTCCTTTTCACCTTGCTGATCGCGTCGACGCCGGACGCCTACACGATGTCGGTCGCGCTTGCCAACTTCACGGGCGGTTCCGACGGCGTGATCTACAATGCCATCGCGCTTGTCGCATTCCTCGCCTTTACTCCGGTTTTTCTCGTGGTTGTCGCCATCCAGAGGCATTTGAGCCGCGGACTTACCATGGGCGCGGTGAAGGGCTAGACGCGATGGCCCGCATCGAACTCTCCGGAATTCAAAAGCGCTGGGGCGATAACTTTGGCGTGCGAAACGTAGACATCGATATCGCGGACGAGGAATTCATCGTTTTTCTTGGACCGTCCGGTTGCGGAAAGACGACGACCATGCGGATGATCGCCGGGCTTGAAGATCCGAGCGACGGAGAGATTCGCATGAACGGCGAACTCATGAACGATATCGACGCGCGCGACCGCGATGTTGCAATGGTGTTCCAAGGCTACGCCCTCTACCCGAATATGTCGGTCTTCGAGAACATCCGATTTCCCCTGAGAATGCGAGGCATACCGAGGGCGCGCCACGGCGAGCTAGTGCGGGAGGCGGCGGAACTGGTCGAGCTTACCGACTTTCTCGATCGCAAGCCCGCCGCGCTGTCGGGCGGCCAGCGCCAGCGAGCCGCGCTGGCTAGAGCGATCGTGCGCCAGCCGCAGGCGTTCCTGATGGACGAGCCGCTTTCGAATCTGGATGCGAAGCTTCGCCAGGCCATGCGCGTTCAGATCAAGCGTATTCAGCGCGAACTCAAGATCACGACCGTCTACGTGACGCACGACCAAATAGAGGCGATGACGCTAGCCGATCGAATCGCCATCATGCAATCCGGCGAAATCCAGCAGATCGGGACGCCGGACGAGATCTACAACGCCCCGGCCAATACATTCGTTGCCGGCTTCATTGGATCGCCGCCCATGAATCTTGTCGACGGAGTCCTAGAGGGCGGCGTTTTTCGGTCGCCGGGGATCGAGGTTGCGGGATTGCCCGAGCAACGCGGCGGACAGGTAGCGCTCGGCATTCGGCCCGAGGACTGCAGCATCGACGGGGATTCGGAGCAAGCACAAGGCGATTCCGCGCCGCATTTGACAGGGGCCGTTTACGGCGTCGAGCCCACGGGCGATCTGACTTACGTAACGCTCAGAGTCTCCGGCAAGCTTTTCGAAGTCAAGGCGCACCGAAACTACCGCGCCGCGCTTGATAGCGAGGCTAGCGTTCGCTTCGATCTGGAGCGCGTGCATTTTTTCGAAAGCAAATCGGGCAGCCGCCTGCAAATCGGTTAGAGCGCCATGACATTCGACTATACGTCAATGGGATTCCATACGTTCGATGCTCTTTGCTATCCGGTAAGCGACCTCCCACCCGGCGCCGACACCATATTCGTGGATGACTTTACGCTGGCCGTATCCGGCGCCGCCGGCGCCGCGGCGGTCGTCGCGGCCAAGCACGGCTTGCGCGTGATGGCCGTCGGCGGGGTCGGACACGACCTGATGGGCGACTGGGTTCTAAAGCGAATGTCGGATTTCAATATCGATACCGGCATGATGAAGCGATGCGAAGGATACTGCACGTCGTCCAGCATCGTCACGACGCGGCCGAACGGGCAGCGTCCGGCGCTCCACAAGCGCGGCGCTACCGGCGGATTCTATATTGAAGACGACGAAGTCGACCGGATTCTCGATACAAGGATCTTGCATATCGGCGGCGTCGGGCTGATGGACAGGATGGACAAGGGCCGCAACTCCGAAATTTTGGCCGAGGCGAAGCGGCGCGGATGCATTACGACACTGGATGTTTTTGCGTCGACGCCCGACGACCTTGAGCTGATTAAGCCGCTCCTTGCCAATACCGATTACTTTATGCCTTCCGAAGAGGAGGCGATGGCGCTATCCGGCCTTGCCGATTTGCAAAGTATCGCCGACTTCCTGCTGGAGCAGGGGGCCGGGGCGGTGGTGATGACCTTGGGCGCCGATGGCGTGATGTACCGTGATCGAAAGGGCGCGAGCATCGACAGGGCCGCCTTTGCGGTGGACGTTGTTTGCACTTGCGGCTGCGGCGATTGCTTCAACGCCGGATTCGCGACCGGATTGCACCTCGGAAAGCCAATCGAGGAGTGTCTGAGCATAGGCCAGGCGTCGGCGGCCCAGAACGCGACCGGCCTGGGTTCGCAGGCGGGCGTGAAGAATCTGGAGACCACGTTATTATTCTTGGAAAAGATGCCCGCTAGGTGCTAAGCTGCAGCGGAAAAAAGCGGCTGCGCATGTCAAAAATATCTGCACCCATTCCACCGCATTCAGTTCAAATGCTCTTGCGAGACTTTTTTCGCGGCGTCTCTACGCTTGCCGAAACTACGGAAGGAATCGTTGAGCCCGCGCTTCCCGAATCGGCGCGCCGCCCTCTGCATGCAGCTATCAGGGCTTTTGAAAGCGGAAGCGCCCGCATTCTCGGGCCGCGCGTCGACTCCAGCGATATACGAATCGCGGCCAAATTCGTTCGAGGGGAGGCGCGTGGCTTAGTCGATGCGGAAAAATGCGCGAAGGTACTGGCTTTTGCGTGGGAGGAGACAAGGCCCGCCGAAAAGGGCTTTCGCCTCTCGCTCAGCGAAACCATTGCGGCAATCCGCCTAGCGACAATTCGAGGGAGCGACAATCGCTGCGAATTCCGGAACGCCGCCGCCATGCTTCTTGAATTGCGCCAGTTGAATTTGGCGCGATTCCTGCCCGCTTTGCCGTTCTCGCCGGCCGGCGCGGATGCGCGGGCGTTCGATTCAAGGCTCTTCACTTATTTCGTCTGGCTGCTAGCCGAACGCGAAGACACGATCGAAAACGAATTGGGGCTCTTGAATATGGCCATGGCGCTGGCAAGCGAATTCAGCGACGAAGTCGACGCCTGCATCGGCGACCGGGGCGAACTGGCCGCTCTGATGGAAAATCTAGCGAATCATCTCTAGCAGGAAAATGCCGCCGGACCTCGAAGATTCCAATGCCGCTCCGCCGCTGCGAAAATCGGCCCAGCGCCTTCGCTGGCTTGTTTCCGAATTCGAGAAGCAAGTCGCCCGGACATCTGCGGAAACGGGAACCACCTATGCGGTCGACCGGGACGCGCTGATGTCTGCGATGGCCGACTGGCTAAAGACGTTTTTGGCGCAGGAGCGTCCTCGACCGGAACGCAAGCAGGCTTTCGTAGGCTTCGCCGCCGGGCTGATGCTTCGCACTTTGATCGGCAAGAAGCCGGTACGAGTGGTCGCGGCGCCCGAAGGAGCCGACGATTCGAAACCCGAGCATTTCTGGCCGGAGGGCTATCTCTACGTCGCGTATTGCATCACCATCCGAGGAGCGATTATCGAACGCGATTTCCATGGCACGCAGCGTCCGAGCCAGATGCTCGGCGATGTGCGCACCTGGTGGAGTTTTAGGGAGAATGTCGAGGAAGATCCGTCCTCGGCCATTGCGTTTCTTGACCATTTCGCGGGCGACGAGCCGAATTGGACGGTGCCTGACCTGTTCAGGAACGATAATTCGCATTGAACACGCCGATCTCCGCGGCAATCGGATCCGGCTAGTCATCGTTTCGCTGCGCGGAGCGAAATGGAGTCGAAAGGCTTCGAGCGGATCTCGGAATTTCGACATCGCCGCTTGTCCCAAAGGTCAATATTCGCGCAATCGCTCGAACTAGCCGCCCTCGGGAAGTTCCGCCAGGCCTCTTTGCCGCGCTAGGTCGACATCCGGACGCGCGTCGACCGGTCAACCCGGCGGGCTTCAGTTTTTCGCCTCGGCGCATGCCTGGATTCAACGCAGGCAAGCAATTGCTCAGATACAATGGATTTTAGCCATGCGCCTGACCTGGCGAACGGCCGGCAACGGCAATTCGCCGTTGCGGCGAATGTCTTGCAATACCGACTTACTTTTTGCGACGAAGGAGTATCTCATTATTGCGCAAAGCGAACGCTCAATGCTATTGCCTCTTGATTGGCGATTCTCCTCCTTAATCTCCGAACCGCAAACTCTGGGACGAAACAGCTCATGGGCAAGAACAAGACAAATCCGGAAAGGCCCCCTAGCAAGCTGGCGAGCAACTTGAACAAAATCGAGGAATTAAACAATCGGTTTTTAGCCGCCGTTTCAAAAAGGAAATACACGAACCCGTCGCTAATGGGGCCGGGCCAGGATTTTTATGCGAAGGCATTCGGCGCATTCGCTTCGGACATGGTGTCGAACCCGTCGAAATTCATGGAGAATCAGGTCGGATACTGGACCAAGTCGCTCCAGTCGTGGTTGGAAGCCCAAGAATCCTTCTCCCGCGATTATTCAAAAAAAAGCCCCGAAGCTCCGTCCGATGATCCGCGGTTCAAAGGCGAGCTATGGGATTTGCACCCGACTTTTAGCTACCTCAAGCGACAGTATCTCCTGAATTCCGAAGCGATTTCCAAATCCGTAGAGGAAATCGAGGGTCTGGACAGCGGCGACCGCAAGCGGCTGAAATTCTTTACGCGGCAAATCATCGACATGATGAGTCCGGCCAATTTCCTGCCGTCCAACCCCGAAGCTCTGGGCCGCGCATTCGAGACGGAGGGCGGCTCGCTGGTTGACGGGCTTGAAAACCTTGTCCGCGACATCGAGGCGAATGACGGCGAATTGCTGATTACGCTGTCCGACCCCAAGGCGTTCGAGGTCGGCGGCAACATCGCCGCGACCGAGGGGTCGGTCGTATTCCGAAACGAATTGATCGAATTGATCCAATACGCGCCGAAATCAACAACGGCCTTTAGCCATCCGCTAGTTATTTTTCCGCCTTGGATCAACAAATACTACATTCTAGACCTCAAGCCCGCGAATAGCTTTATCAACTGGATCGTCGAGCAAGGCTACACTCTTTTCGTTGTAAGCTGGGTCAATCCTGATTCCAGCTACAGAGAGAAGGGCATGGACGACTATGCCTCTGAAGGAATCCTTGCCGCAGTCCGCGAGGTCAAGGCGATAACAGGCGAGGACAGAGTTAACGCCGTCGGCTATTGCATTGGCGGAACTCTGCTCGCCATGGTCTTGGCCTATATGCAAAAGGTCGGCGACAAGTCGATCAGGTCGGCGACATTCCTTGCTACCTTGACCGACTTCAGCGAGCCCGGAGAAGTCGGAGTCTTCCTTGACGGGCACTTCATGAGCGGTTTGCAAAGTCAGATCAAGGAAGACGGCATTCTTCATGCCAAGTTCATGTCCCGTACCTTTTCGTACCTTCGCGCCAACGATCTGGTTTACGGCCCCGCCATACGTTCATACATGCTTGGCGAAGCTCCGCCCGCTTTCGACCTGCTGTTCTGGAACGGCGATTCCACAAATTTGCCCGCGCGCATGGCGCTCGAATATCTGCACGGATGCTACAGGGACAATCTGTTCGACAGGGGAAAAGCAGAAATTCTAGGCGAAAAAATCGGGATTAAAGATGTCCGGCATCCCTTAATGGCCGTCGCCTGCGAAGCCGATCACATTGCAGAGTGGAAAAGTTCATTCGACGGCATCCGAGGGATGGGAAGCCGCGACAAGCGCTTTATTCTTGCCGAGTCCGGTCACATAGCAGGAATTGTAAACCCTCCGAGCAAGAATAAGTACGGACATTTTACCGGATCGGGATCGCTGACGACACCGGAAGCCTGGCGGGCGGCCGCTAAATACAGCGAAGGATCCTGGTGGCCCGTCTGGGAGCGTTGGCTGGCGCGGCGAGCCGGGAAAAAGGTAGCGGCACGCGTACCCGGAAGCGGAAATCGCGAGCTTCTGGGACCCGCGCCCGGAACCTATGTAAAGGGAAAGCCGAGAAGCCTGCCCGATTAAGTCCGTGAGATTTCGCCGCTAGGGCGGACCGGTTTCACACTCGTGGCCTGCGCGCCTTTAGGCGTGACGGCTAATTCGATTGCAAAATTTTAAAATAGTACTGAAGCCGGGCTGGGCGCGAGGATCAAATTTCGTGATCTAACCGCTCGCCACCGGGGAATGCCCCGAATTCGGTTGATCAGCTTGCAGCATCCTATCGCCGACACGCCGAAAGCGCCCGACCGGCTTCCATGCATATTGACGTCAACAATTCCATACCCGCGCCGGGTGAGCTGTCGGGAAGGACTTAACGCGGGCTTGCGGCGCTCGTGTTCGGGGTCGGAAGGGCGGATGAATCGTCGGATTGCGGAGGTCGGATTGCGCGCGCGAAAATTCGGTTCTGACAGCGAATTGTCGCCGTCGGAGATGGTCGGATGCTTTGGATTGTCGCCGGCTGTGCAGAAGCGCCGGAATTTGGCGATTCCTCGCGGTAAATTCGGAGCCATTGAAAGGATCAGGAAAATGGACGCTAATCGAACGAATTTGTTTTCAATTAATCAGGGATTAGGCAATCTAAGGGGTGTATCTCAAACTTGTTGAAAAGCGATGCAAGAAAGTATTCCTATAGCAGTGCGCCTCTTTATGTGTTGGAAGGTCGGAAACTCCCATTCGACCAAATCAACCATTTTGGGCTACACCCCAATCTAAGGAGTCGATTGTGATGCCGCTGTATTCGCATGTTCAGTTCCTGAAGATTCGAAATTTCAAGGGAATTGCGAAGCTTGATCTAGCGCTCGATGAGTCGTTGACGCTACTGGCTGGTGTCAACGGAGTGGGCAAGACGTCTGCAATAGAAGCAATGCTTGGAGCAGTTACGTATGTGTGGAGTGAGCTAGGTCCGGTTGAGAAGGAGGCACAGTTCAATCCTTCCGGAGATCTGGTTCGCTACGGTGTTCCCGAGGGAGAAGTAACGCTGGAGTTGGCCAATAAACATGGACGCAATACCGAATTCAAAATTCCAGTCTCAGCAAGGAAACTGGGGAAATTCGATTTAAACTTTACTGGAACATCGGAAACTCCCATGCCGTTGGTCGTGTACTATGATCAAAATCGGATCGGCGGTTTGGAATCTAAGGATCGTTGGCGTGATTCCAAGACCAACCGTGAAGCTGCGCTCGATACGACTCCTAACGCGCTATCGGATTTCAAGACCTGGTATTACGAAAAGGAAGGCGACGAGGCGCGGGAAGCTCTTGAACGCGGCGATTTAGGCTACCGCGACCCGGAAGTCCAAGCAGTCCGGGAGGTGCTGAAGAATATTGCCGGCTGTTCGACTAAGCTCCGGTCCAGAAACCCGGAAGGAAGTTCGGATCGAGTCCTTTTCGTGAGAAAGAATGATTGTTTCGACATTCCGTTCGAGGCTCTATCCGGCGGCGAGAAGGCATTCTTCCTGCTAGCGGTCGACTTGGCACGAAGGCTGCTTTTGGAATTTCCAGGAAGCACGCTTGCAGAGGCTCCGGGATTCGTCTGTATCGATCAAATCGAACTCCACTTGCATCCGGCGTGGCAGAGGAAAATCCTGACTTCCTTGATAGATCTGTTTCCATGCTGCCAATTTGTCGTCAGCACGCATTCGCCGCAGGTCATCGGCAGTGTTGCTGCGAAGCATGTGCGATTGCTGGAATCTGATGGGAACGGTCAAATCGATGCTATCGAACCGCGCGCGTCCAAGGGGCGCGACAGCAATTACGTGCTTGAGGGAATTTTGGATACGCCGGAGCAGGATCCAGAAGTTAAGAAATTGTTTGGCAAATGCGATGAGTTGATCGATGCTGGCGCATTTGAGGAGGCGGATAGCGTCCTCAAGAAACTGGACGCTCTTGTTGAAGGCCGGTCGTCCCGCGTTGCGGTTCGCCGAGCAAAATCCAAACGCCTTCAGAGAGCGGCAAAGTGAGAGGATCAGTTAATGGGGGATGAACCGGTGGCGCTGCGATCGCGGAATGAGGCCCATCAGATTAACTGATTCCAGCCCCGCAACCAAAATCAAGCGGTGAATGCAAGACAAGCGACGAGATAAGCACTATCCAAAGCGCAAACTGGTCAATGCGTATATTGCGGCCGCGGGATCAACCTCGAAGACCGCGGCAAGTTTCACATCGAACATTTCCGGCCGCGCAGCTTGTATCCAGATAGTGAGGCAACCTATAGCGATCTATTTTTGAGTTGCGCCCCCAGGGGCAGAAGGGGAGTCCCCAACCGACATGCGGAAACTGTAAGGACGATTGGTTTGGTGCGCCGTGGAAAGGCGCTTTCTTCAAGCGGGTGCGAATCCCGCGCAGCAACTGTCGCTCCAGCTGGTAGCAGCCGAGCGGTTCATGGAGGTAACGACATGGGTTGAAGCACTCGGTGAAAAGGGCCGCCTAGGGCGGTTCAGCGAACATGCGGGCCGGAACGTGCAGTGAACGCTAAGCAGGCCTCGAAAAGTCCAATGCGGAAGCCGACCCTCCCAGAC
>MPMP01000108.1 GCA_002238565.1 Albidovulum sp. bin36 | reverse complement strand
CGGGTTGGAGGCCGACGCGAGCTTCTACGTAGGAGCGAACGCCGAGCGCTGGTACACGGCGCTGGGCGTCCGGGAGATGTGGCGGGGCGCCGCCCGCGCCGGCCGGGGCCGGGACGACGCCGGGGTTATCGCGTTCACGCCGCTGGGCGCCCGGGAGATGGGGCGGGCCGCCTCCCGCGACGGCGGCAACCGGGTCGAGGTCGGGATTCTCGATCTCCGGTCGCCGGATGGGCCGCGTCCGGCCGCGGAGTCCGCTGCGCTTCCCGGCCTGAAGGCCGCGCTGCTTCCGGAGGCGTTTGACCTGGCTCGGCCGCGGCCGCTTCGAAAAGCTAGAGGAGCTGCTCGCGGCGGCTCTGGCGCCGGCTCCTTTCTGACGGCGGTTTACCGTTCGGAAATTGCGTCCCGGCGTAATCTTTGTCGACCTGATATCGACAATCGTCATCTAAGATCGAAAATCGAATTTCCGTCACGTCGTAGGAAAAACCATGCACCGTGATGAACTCGAAAGCGAGCCCGGCATTTTAGATAATGAGCACTGGCAGGAGAATATTGGACCAGTCTACAGGCATTGTGCCAGGAACCTCTTAATCGTCCTGCCTGCCGGGACCCCATTTTACTTGATCTATTTCTTCTACCTTCCTTTTACTTGATTGTCACTCGTTTGGGCTAGTGGAGTGAACCCGTTGGCGGCCAGGCCAATGACAAACCCCGATTAATGGTAGCTGCTCATAGCTTGCAACGCAGCCAGGACACGACCGCCCTGAGTTGGCTGGAAATCGCTGTAACCGAGCGTCGTAAGTGTCGTGACGCTGAAAAGGAGTCCATCCCGAAGTGATGCCGAGATGCCAAAGTTGGTTGCGTTGTAAAGACCCGCCGTAAGATGGAGAAACGTGAAGCTGCGAAAATCCTAGTACCACAAACTACCAACTTGGGCTAAGGAAATTCCAATGGGACTCCCTCTCTTGGGCAACCCGCCGCCATCCCGCTCACGGCCAACGCTTTCCTCTCGGCGAAGCGGAGCGCGCAGTTGGAGACCGCTGCGGGACGGCTGTACATCACGCGAGAGTCAGCAGGAACGGCCGAAGGCGAGCCCGGCGCCGGGACGGAGGCGACTTCTCTGCGCTGGTACAAGCTCAGATGGCGGATCGAGCGCTACTTCGACGCGCTCAAGAACGGAACCCGCATCAAGGACCGTCGCCTCGACCATGCCGACGACTTGAAGAAGTGCCTAGCCTTCGAAGCGCCAGCCGCTTCCGGGCACCCGGAAGCTCTGGCAGGGACTGAAAATCCTCTGGTAAGGCGTCAATACACTGCAAGCCCACAGAAAATGGAAAAGGAAAATAAATATGGATGAGTTAAGTGCGTTGCATTGATAGCCGACGGGCCGGCGTTTGCTAGCAGCTTGGCCATGGCGAATGCGCGAACCTCCAGATCGAGTCTTGAACAGCCTCCGTGGGCCGGAAACCGACGCGCGGAGCTAGCTTGCAGTTGCAGCCGGTCGAGCCGGCTTCCGGCTTCGCAGGCGGCCTTTCGCGGAAATTCGACGCTTGTTGGCTCGTCCGTTCGTCCGTTACCAAAATTGACACGGCTGATTAAATAGGGCAGTCCATGTTGATCGCCGAAAATCATCTTTTCGAAGTTTGTGCGTTACGTTGTCGGATTTTTTAGTGAAGGGACATTGCATGAGTTCAAAAGTTGGTGCGTGCCGCGGGCCGGGCTATGCTTCGCCGCGCGAAGCAATCAAGGCGCCAAGGGAAAAATTACTTTATACTGTCGCTCTTTACGTCGGCACGGGAATTCAGAAGCCGGACTATCTGGCGACTATCGACGCCGACCCTGATAGCCCGACTTATTCCCAGGTCGTCAGCAGGCTTGAAATGCCGGGCATCGGAGACGAATTGCACCATACGGGCTGGAATGCGTGCTCGTCCTGCCACGGAGATTCTTCGAAGGAACGGCGCTATCTGATCGTTCCCGGCGTGCGGTCGTCGAATCTTCACATCGTCGACTGCGGCGAAAATCCGAGAAATCCGCGATTGCACCATGTGTTGGAGGGTGCGGAAATCAAATCGAAAACGAACCTTTCCGCGCCGCATACCATTCATTGCATCGGAGAAGACATCGTCATCTCCATGCTTGGAGATGCGCAGGGAAACGCTCCTGGCGGTTTTCTGCACCTGAACCAGGATTTCGAAATAGTGGGCAGGTGGGAGAGCGATCTGGCCAATATGAAGTTCAATTACGACTTCTGGGCCCAGCCTCGACATAACGTAATGGTAAGTTCCGAATGGGCCGCGCCGAATACCTTTATGCCCGGATTCGATTTGGAAGAAGTAGGTCACCTAAAGTACGGGCGAGAAATTCATTTCTGGGATTTCAAGAACAAAAAGGTCGATCGGACATTTTATTTGGGCGAGGACGGACTCGTGCCGCTTGAAGTGCGATTTCATCACGATCCCGACTCCTCGCACGGATTCGTTGGCGCGGCGCTCAGTTCGAATGTCATTCACTGGTTCAAGAAGAACGGCGAATGGGCCTGGGAAAAAATCATCGATGTAGAAAACCGAAAGCACCCGGAGTGGCCAATTCCGGTTCCCGGCTTGATAAGCGTCATTCTTCTGTCGATGGACGACAGATTCCTGTATTTTTGCAATTGGCTGCATGGCGATATTCGACAATACGACATAACGGATCCCCACAGCCCCAAGCTAACCGGCCAAGTTTGGATGGGCGGGCTATTGGGCAATGCTCCCTTCGTCAATGGCCACCGCATTTCCGGAGGGCCGCAGATGATTCAGCTCTCTCTAGACGGAAAGCGGCTATACGTGACGACTTCGCTCTTTTCGACCTGGGACAATCAGTTTTACCCCGAGATCCGCGAAAAAGGAGGCTGCATGCTGCTGGTCAACTGCGACGCCGAAAGGGGAGGCATGGAATTCGACAGCGACTTTTTCGTCGATTTCGGCTGCGAGCCTAACGGGCCTGCAAGATGCCATGAGACCCGGTATCCCGGCGGCGACTGCACGTCGGACATATTTTTCTGATGAACGAGGTCAAGATTATACTTTCCAACAGAGAAGGCGCGACATTCCATGTCGACCGTCGTCAGACGCTGTTGAAATCCCTCGAAGCGCAAGGCGTATCGCTACCCTACGGGTGCCGATACGGCGGCTGCATATCCTGTGCGGCGAAATTGCGCAAAGGCGAGGTTTCCCAGATTGGCGGCGTTGCGCTGAATAACAGGCAGTTGCGACTCGGATACGTACTGCTTTGCGTCGCGCGCCCGCTCTCAGATTGCGAGCTTGACGTCGGAGTTGACAGCCACGACAAGCTCTATCGAAATCCTTTTGCCAGTCCTCTGCGGCCGGACGAATTAAAGCCCGGCATTGCGGGGATCTCGACTGAACGACTTTGAATTCCATGAACCACGACGAAGAATATTCCTCGGATTACCTAGCGGGAATTTTGAATTCCGTAAAATCCATCGCCATGGTCGGCGCGAGCCCAGACCCGACGAAATTCAGCTACGGCGTCCTCCGCGTGCTGCACGAGACGGGATACGACATGATTCCAGTCAACCCGGCCTTAGCTGGAGGCGAAATCCGCGGGCTCGAAGTCTACGGTACTCTAAGCAAAATCCCGCGGAAGATCGACATGGTGCAGGTGTTTCGAAGCTCCGATGCCCTTCTGGGCATAACGGAAGAGGCGATTGCCGTCGGAGCCAAGGTGCTATGGGGTCAGATAGGCGTACGCAACGATGAAGCGGCGCGCCTGGCGGAAAGCGCAGGAATGAAAGTGGTTATGAATCGATGCCCCAAGATCGAACTGTTTCGACCGTTCTGGAAGCCGCGGCTCAACCAGCAAATTTGAAATTCCGATTTGAATTTCGCATGCCTGCATCCTGCCTTCGAGCATTCGAAGGGCGCGAAAGATGCTGTTCAAGCGAGTGCTGCAGCCGCGCCAATTGGAAGCCATCCTTTTCAAAGGTAAATAGGCTCGATCGCCAAATATAATGCCCGCCCGGAAAATCCGAAATTTTCATCGGCGCCAATAGGGTAGGCCGGTATAGTTTTCGGCAAGCATTAGGCGGCCAATTTCGGAGTTCGCCACATATTGGAAATCGCTTTTCCTTATGCGGTCGTCGAAATTCGATCTTTCGGAGAATTTATGCAGCATCGCGGTCATCCACCAGCTGAAGCGCATTGCATGCCATACGCGCGCCAGAGCCGTGCTCGAATAGCTCTCGAGTCCCGCTAGGTCTCCGCGCCGGTAGTAGTCGCGCAACGCGTTATGAAGATAGTAGACGTCGGAAGCTGCCAAATTTAGGCCCTTGGCGCCGGTTGGCGGCACGATATGGGCCGCATCGCCGCACAGGTGAAGTCGACCCCAGCTCATCGGCTCGGTTACGAAGCTTCGAAGCGGAGCAATGGATTTTTCGATCGACGGTCCGGTTTCAAGCCTTTCCGCGGCTTCGACCGGCAGCCTCAGCTTCAACTCGTTCCAAAAGTCATCGTCGCTCCAGTTCGCGGCATCGTCGTCGAGCGGAACTTGAAGGTAGTAGCGCGAAAGAGACGGGTTGCGCATGGAGCAGAGCGCGAAGCCTCGTTCATGCCCCGAGTATATTAGCTCTTCGCTGACCGGAGCTGTTTCGGACAGAAGCCCGAGCCAGCCGAAAGGATAAATCTTTTCGAATTCGCGCCTTTCGCTTCGGGGAATCGCTTGGCGGCTAGGTCCGTAAAACCCGTCGCAGCCTGCGACGAATTCGCAATCAATGCATTTGGACGCTCCCCTATGGCGAAAGCCTATAGATGGCGAACATGTCTCCAGCCCCGCTAGCGAAACGGCTTCGGCATCATGCAATACTTGGATGCCGCTTGCATCCAGCTCGTCGTAAAGGTCTTTTGTAATTTCGGTTTGGCCGTAAACCATGACGGATTTGGAAACGAGCTGGCGGAAGTCGACATGGACCGACTGCCCGTGGGCATAAATCGTGCAGCCGTCGTGAACTAGGCCTTCTCTATCCATCCTGGCGCCCACCGAGGCGTTTCTCAGCTGTTCGACGGTTCCCCATTCGAGAACCCCGGCTCTGATCCGAGAAAGTACGTAATCTCTCGCGCGTCGCTCGACGACGATCGATTCTATCCCGGAACGCGCTAGCTTCAAGGCGAGCAGAAGTCCCGCCGGGCCGCCGCCGATTATGCCGACCTGCGTTCTCAAATGCACCTCCTGCGCAGCCAACCGGCAAAATGCGCGAAACCCGGTTCCGGCCGACGGCTATGCGATAATGCGAATTATTCTCGGAGTCGAGATCGGATGGCGGCTGGATCAGGCCGAAATGAACGTACTCGGCCGCATGGGATTCGGGTCCGTCGCGCATGCGTTGCCTGAATTCGCCGAGCCATAGGCGTTTTCGGACCAGGATTCGAGGCCTTGCTCGCCCGGGCAATCCGAATCGCCTCGAAAGCGCGATTTCGACTATGCCATCGGTTGTCGAATAATGACTCGGTTTGCAGACGAGCAATCGGCGCTTTCAGTACGGTCCGGACCGCCAAGCCGAAAATCGGAAAACTGGAATTGAAGCGGAGCGCTCGCAATGGCATAAGGGCGGAGCCCATTTTGCGATGCCTAGTCGCGCTGGATTCGAGGATTGGCCATGACCAAAGAACTAGCCCCTTACCGCGCCGATCATGTCGGAAGCTTGCTGAGGCCGGCTCATCTGGCCGATGCGCGCGCAAAGTATTTCCAGAAAGGCGAGATATCCGCCGAGGAACTCGCGGAAATCGAAGATGCGGCCATCGCCGAAGTTGTGGTCAGGCAAGAAAACGTAGGCCTGCGAGCAATTACCGACGGCGAGTACAGGCGCTCGTTCTGGCACTACGATTTCCTGGGCATGCTCGACGGGCTGGATCTGGTCGAGCGGGATCGCGGAATTTCATTTCAAGGAGCCGAACTGAGGCCTGTTTTTCCTGTAATAAACGAAAAACTGGGATTTCCCGACGAGCATCCCATGCTGGATCATTTTCGCTTCGTTGCCGACAGGGCGAACGAGCAGCCGAAAATTTCGATCCCCGGCCCTAGCTGCTGCCACTTCCGCGTCGCCCCGGAGGATATTGGGCCGGAGGAATACAAGGATCTCGACGCGCTGTTCCTCGATATTGCCGAAACCTATCGAAAGGCGGTTCTAGCGTTCTACGAGGCGGGTTGCCGCTATCTGCAAATGGACGATATATTTTTCGCCTATCTCTGCGACTCTCGCCATCGACGGGAAAGAGAGGAAATCGGGCAAGACCCGGATTGGCTGATCGACAGGTACGCATGGATGATGCGAGAATCGATCAAGGACAGGCCGGACGACATGGTCGTGGGCATGCACATGTGCCGCGGCAACTTCAAATCGACCTACGCCGCCGAAGGCTCCTACGACCCCGTGGCGGATGCCGTATTCAACAAGACGGGCATCGATATATTTTTTATGGAATACGACACGGAGCGCGCAGGAGGGCTGGAGCCGTTGTCGCTTCTCGCCAAAGGAAAGCAGCGCGTAATGCTCGGATTCGTAACTACGAAAACTGGCGAGTTGGAGAAGGCCGACAACCTGAAGCGAATGGTGGACGATGCGTCCAGCTTCGTCGACATTGACCAGCTGGGCATTGCTCCCCAATGCGGGTTCGCATCGACTGAAGAAGGCAACAGCTTGTCCGATTACGAGCAATGGCGAAAACTCGAGCTCGTAGTATCGGTTGCGGAAAGTTTATGGGGAGGCGTATAGCCTCCGGAATCAAGCTCCGATCATCCGCGAGCCGCGTGCATCGCGCGCAAGGGGAGCCGCGGATCAGGTCAAAACCGCGGGCGGGATTCTCAGTCTCCGACAGGCGCCTATCCGGCCTCCATTCTCGGAAATCCATGCGCTAGCATGAAATGACCGAAACGCTTCGAAAGAAAAAAAGATTCAATAATGCGGGCTAGGCGCGGGCCATGGCGAGCGCGGCAATAATTGCATTCGCCTACGCCGCCCGCTTCCATTTTATCGAGCAGCCCATGGACGGGGTTTGCTCGGCAGGACCCTCGCCTGTATTCGCAATCTGCTTCATTGCTTCAAATAACTCCCGCGTAGCATCGGGACGAGAATTCTTGCCCCCGGAATCCAGTCGGCCTCGGTACTGCAGGCGCAGGCTAGAATTGAAACCGAAAAAGTCCGGCGTGCAAACGGCGTCATAGGCTTTCGCGACGGCTTGGTCGCTGTCGTGGAGATAGGGGAATTGCAAATTGTTGTCCTTTGCGAATACCGCCATCTTTTCGAAGGAATCGTCCGGGTAGGCGACCGGGTCGTTCGAGCACACCGCGGCGATGCCAATTCCGATCCGACTTAATTCGCGCGCGTCGCGGACTATTCTGTCTATAGCGGAAACGACATAGGGGCAGTGGTTGCAAATGAACATGATCAGCGTACCCTTCGGACCCTTGATATCCTGGAGCGAAACCAGTGCTCCCGTCGTCGAAGGAAGGCTAAAGCGCGGCGCTTCCCAGCCGAAATCGCAAACCGGAGGTCGTGCAAGTGCCATTGGAGGTCTCCCGTGTTAAACTGGCTGCGCCGTCAAGGCGCGCCGGCATGCGGAAAGCTCGCCTGCCCACATGCCGAGCAGTCACCTTCTGCTACGGAAATTCGAGTCGGCTCGTCAAGTGCGCGCGAGCCCGGATTCCGCCGCCCTCCGAATTTTCTGCATGTTTGCGCCGTACGGCGCGGGATTCTCGGGCGATCCTCCCTTGATGATCGCCGATCCGGCGACGAATACATCGGCTCCGGCCTGCGCGGCAAGGCCCGCATTGGCCGGCGAAATGCCGCCGTCGACCTGAATTCGGATATTTCGGCCGCCAACCATCGATTTGATTTCCCGGACCTTTTCCAGCTGGCTAGAAATAAATTCCTGCCCTCCGAACCCCGGATTCACGGTCATTACGCAGACTAGGTCGACTTCGTCCAGAAGGTGCCTAACGGATTCGGCGGGCGTGGCCGGATTTATAGCGATTCCGGGCAGCGCACCGGCCTTTCGAATGGCCTGGACCGTCCTATGCACATGGGGTCCCGATTCCACGTGAACCGTCATTCTGTCGGCGCCCGAGTCCGCGAATGCGGATACGTAGGAATCCACCGGCGATACCATGAGATGTATATCCATTGTCTTTTGAATATGCGGGCGGATCGCCTTGCAAATCGATACGCCGAATTCGATGTTCGGAACAAAGTGCCCGTCCATGACATCGACATGGAGCCAATCCGCGCCGGAAGCTTCAAGCGAGCGGCATTCCGCGCCCAATCTGGAGAAATCGGCCGACAGCAGCGACGGGGCAATTGCAATTCGACTATTCTTCATCGCGCAGCGCTTTCCGTCGTCGCCCCGAACGGTCCCGCTCGAGCGGCGACTATGCCGATTGTCGAGAGCCGGGCGGTATCGGCGCGAATTAGTGCGGGCATGGCCTTAACTTCTATTCTGTCGGTTTTCGATCAATTCATCGACGACATCCGGATCCGCCAGCGTCGAGGTGTCGCCAAGCGATCCGTAGTCGTCCTCGGCGATTTTGCGGAGAATTCGGCGCATAATTTTTCCGGATCGCGTTTTGGGCAGCCCTTGCGCCCACTGGAGCAAGTCGGGCCTGGCTATGGGTCCGATTTCCTTGCGCACCCACTGCCCGAGCTCGCCCTTGAGTTCGTCGCTGGGGCTTTCGCCCGCCATTAGCGTTACATAGGCGTATATTCCCTGGCCCTTTATGGGGTGGGGGTACCCTACAACGGCGGCTTCGGATACCTTCGGGTGGGAGACGAGCGCGCTTTCGACCTCCGCCGTCCCCATCCTGTGGCCCGAAACGTTGAGCACATCGTCGACGCGGCCCGTTATCCAGTAATAGCCGTCTGCATCCCGGCGGCAGCCGTCGCCGGAAAAGTAAAACCCCTGATATTGCTGGAAGTAGGTGTCCATGAAGCGCTGGTGGTCGCCGAAAATGGTGCGCATCTGGCCGGGCCAGCTGTCGGATATGCACAGAACGCCCTCGCATTCGCTTCCCTTCAATTCCTTTCCGGAATTCGGGTCGAGAATGGCCGGCTTTATGCCGAAGAACGGCTTTGTCGCCGAACCGGGCTTGGTCGCGATCGCTCCGGGCAGAGGCGTAATCAGATGGCCGCCCGTTTCGGTCTGCCACCAGGTATCGACGATCTGGCATCGTCCCTTGCCGACGACATCGTTGTACCAGTTCCATGCTTCGGGATTGATTGGCTCGCCCACCGTACCCAGAACTCGCAGCGACGAAAGGTCGCAGCGCTCGACGAACGCGTTGCCTTGCCCCATCAACGCGCGAATCGCGGTCGGAGCGGTATAGAACTGGTTGACGCCGTGCTTGTCGCAAACTTGCCAGAATCTGGATGCGTCGGGGTATGTCGGAACGCCTTCGAACATGAGGCTCGTCGCGCCGTTGGCGAGCGGGCCGTATATGATGTAGGAATGCCCGGTTACCCATCCGACGTCCGCCGTGCACCAGAAGATGTCGCCTTCGTGATAGTCGAAAACATAGCGATGGGTGGTTGCCGCGAAGACCAGATATCCGCCGGTTGTATGCAGCACGCCTTTCGGCTTGCCCGTGGAGCCGGACGTATAAAGTATAAAAAGAGGATCTTCCGCGAGCATTTCTTCGATCGGGCACTCGCTTGAAGCGGCGGACGCAAGCTCGCCGTAATCCAGATCGCGGCCTTCATGCCAGGGGACTTCGGCGCCGGTGCGGCGGACGACGAGTATTCTGACATCGTCGTCCAAGCTTCCGACCGCGGCGTCGGCATTTTTCTTGAGGGAGGTCTTGCGCCCGCCGCGCGGAGCCTCGTCCGCGGTGATTACGATCTTAGCGCCGCAGTCCGATATGCGGTTGGCAAGTGCGTCGGAGCTGAATCCGGCAAATACTATGGAGTGGACGGCCCCGATTCTAGCGCAGGCAAGCATCGCATAGGCCGCTTCCGGTATCATCGGGAGATAGATTATGACTCTGTCGCCTTTTTCGACGCCTAGGCTGCGCAGCACGTTGGCCGTGCGGCAAACATGTTCGTGAAGCTCCCTGTATGTAATGTGCAAGGCTGCTTCCTGCGGGTCGTCGGGTTCCCAAATAATCGCAATCCGGTCGGCCGACGAGGCTAGGTGCCGATCCACGCAATTCTCGGCGACATTTAGCGTTCCATCCTCGAACCACTTGATTGACACGTTCGGATAGGAGAAGTTCGTGTCCTTGACCTTGCTGAACGGCTTTATCCAATCAACGCACTGAGCTTCATGTCTCCAGAATTCGTCCGGATCGGCTACCGATGATTCATACATCCGTTCATAGTCGTCGGGCTTGATGTGAGCTCTCTCGATGACTCCGGCGTTCGGAGCGTGCATGGAACCGTCATTCCGCGTCATGGCATGGCCTCCTATTCACTCAATTCCCTGCGCAGCGGCAATTCTCCTTTGCGCGGTTATGCGACTAACCGATTCTTGCAATTTTTCAACTCGAAAGTCGATGCCGGAGAGATTATTACTGCGCTTCGCAGGGGCGAACGTCCGGTACCGGCAAGACGGGTTCGCGCCGCGCGCCACGGTTGATCCGGCCAATTGCAGGCCGCGGCGGCGATTGCGCGCCTTGGAACATGGCATCTCGGACCGAATTGCAGTCGACCGAACGACGTTGCGCTAGCGCTGGACTAGGAGCGAGATGGACGAACGAAGATATCCGGAGGTTCTGGCCGCAGGCGAATGCGCGGTTCTCATAGTGTTCGGCGACAGGTATAGCCTTTCAGTGAATAATGCCGTTCTAGCATTCGATGCCGAAATTCGAACCGACCCGTTCGACGGGCTCGATGAAACCGTACCGGGCATTGCATCTTTGCAACTGCGATTCGATCCGCTAGCCGTAGATCCGAAACGCGTCGAAGCCTGGTGCCGGCGAAAGCTTGAAACGAGGGACTGGTATTCGGCCCGAATCAATAGGACGGCGAATTCCTGGGTTTTTCCGACTGTTTACGGAGGCGATTCGGGTCCTGAGCTGGCTGAAGTCGCCGACAAGGCGGGACTGCGCGAAGATCAGGTGATTGATGCGCATTCAGGCGCGCATCTTCGGGTCGTTATGCTCGGATTTACGCCTGGAACCGCCTATCTGGCCGAACTTCCCGGCGAATTCGACATTGCGCGCCGAAAGTCGATTACGCCATCCGTTCCTTCGGGGTCGATTTTAATTGCGATGCGGCAGACCGTGCTGCCCGGATGCCCGATTCCAACCGGCTGGTCCGTAATCGGACGAACGAAGATAGAAACTTTTCGACCTGGCGAACGCAATCCGTTTCTTCTCTCTCCCGGCGATTCGGTTAGATTCGAAGCGATTCGGGAATCGGACGCGGGGTCGGTCGACTTGGAACGATTCTGGAACAGGCGCGGCGATGGCGTGTCTTGACATACTGGATATTTCCGCCGGAGCGTCAATTCAGGACTTCGGGCGCAGAGGCTGGCAGCGCTACGGAGTTACCGCGGGCGGCGCAATGGACCGGTTCGCGCTAGCTGAAGGACAGGCGATTCTGGGAAACGGCCCCGACGCGGCTGCTCTTGAATTCGCGGTGCGGGGAGGGAGGTTTCGCGCCGTCGATTCGCTAGCCATCTCGACATCGGGCGCCCAAATGGACCTTAAAGTCAACGACGTCTCGCGGCGTTGGCGATCATGTCTGCTGCTTCGGAGCGGCGACATCCTTGAGATCGGCTACGCTCGGCGCGGATTTTACGGATACTTGCATCTTCCGGGAGGCGTAGAGGCTCCGAAGATACTGGGGTCGCGATCATATCTCCTCATGGCCGGCATAGGACGCGACCTAGCGAGCGGAGATAGGCTACGCGGCGTTTCGGATAGAATCCCCGGTTCGTTGCGCTCGCTTTCGCCGAACGCCTACCTGGAAAGGCGCGCGATTCGCGCTGTGCCCGCCGCCCAGATCCGCATGTTCCCCGACCGGATGCTGCGCGATTTCGAGAATTCCGAATTCGAGATTCTCCCGGCTCGCAATCGTCAGGGAATCCGGCTAGCCGCGACGCGCGGGCCGTTCTGCCTCGATGACGGTCTCAGGGTCCCGTCGGCGGCTATATCGAGCGGCGATATTCAGATATCCGGCGACGGAACGCCAATCATCCTCATGGCCGACTCGCAGCCGACAGGAGGCTTTCCGCGAATAGCATGCGTCATTTCCGCCGATTTGGACGCGGTCGCTCAAATGCCGATTGGCGAAAAGTTCAAAATTCAAATAATTTCACGGGACGAGGCCGTTTCGGAGCTTGGGAGGATGCGTCGCGAAATCGACAATTTGCGGTCGCTGGCCGAGGCGTCGGAAGCCGAATCCGCCGGAGAATGCGCGCTGCTTCGGCATTCGCTGATCAGCGGCGCGATTAGAGGGGACGAATATGAACTCGATTGATCTCAATTCGGACATAGGGGAGAGTTTCGGCGTCTGGAGGAAGGGCAATGACGACGAAATCCTGCAGATTGTTACGTCGGCGAACGTGGCTTGCGGCTTCCATGCCGGCGACCCGCGAACCATGCGGGAAACTATTAGGAGGTGCAAGGACCGCGGAGTCGGAATCGGCGCTCATCCAGGCTTTAAAGATCTTGAAGGATTCGGACGATTCGAGATTTACGGCATGGAAATCGACGATTTGAAGTCCTTAGTTCTTTACCAGATAGGCGCGCTGCAGTGCTTGGCCCGACGAGAAGCGGCCGAAGTCGGACATTTCAAATTGCACGGCGCGCTTTCGAACATGGCGAGCAGAGACCGCGAGCTGGCGGAAGGCGTGCTTTCGGCGATTGTCGAAGCCGACCTGCGGCTGCCTGTTTTCGCAACGGCCTCTACGGAGTTGCAGCGCGCGGCCGAGGCGGTCGGCGTCGAATGCGTAGCCGAGGTTTTCGCCGATCGCGCCTATGAAGACGATGGAACCCTTGTACCGCGAAGCGATGCCGCCGCAATGATTCTGGATCCGCGAATTTGCGCCGAGAACGTGCTAAGAATCGCCGAAAGCGGCGTGGTTGTAAGCCGAAACGGCGTCAAGGTGCCGGTCGATGCGCGAACCGTTTGCGTTCACGGGGATACTGACGAAGCGGTGGCCATCGCCGCTGCGGTTCGCGCTCGCCTCGAGAACGCAGGAATTGCAGTGTCGAGGCCCGACCGCTGCCTGGGCGGTCAGGCCTCCTTTTCGTAAAGCGCTTGATCCGGAGCCCCGGCCCTTCGCGGTTGAGGCGAAATGAGCTTCGGGCTGGCGCGGCGGTCAGCTATTCGGGGGATTCTCTTCCGTTGATTCGGCCTGCTCGCCGTCCTCGGCATCGGAATCCTCTACCGCTTCATCCGATTGCTCGGAGGATTCGTTATCCATTTCGTCATCCATTTCGTCATCGGCGTCGCCGACGGTCAAGCCCCTGAATTGAAGTTCGGCCTCCTCTTCGGAACGGGCCACATTAATTGAAACGATGGCTTCGACATCGGGATGGAGCACCACGGATATCTGATGGATGCCAATTTCCTTGATCGGTCGATCAAGAGAGATTTGCCGGCGATTTATTGCCGTTCCCGTCGCTTCGGCGGCATCGGAGATATCGCGGGAATTTACCGACCCGTAAAGAGATCCCGTGCTGGACGCAGAGCGAATCACTACGAAGCTCTTGCCGGAAAGCTTTTCCGCGACCGCCTCGGCTTCCTTTTTCTGTTCGAGGTTTCTGGCTTCGATCTGTACTCTTTGCTCCTCGAATTTCTTGCGGTTCGCTGCTGTGCTGCGAAGGGCCTTGCCTTGCGGAAGCAGAAAATTGCGGGCGTAGCCCTGCTTTACGCGTACCGTATCTCCCATCTGGCCGAGCTTGGGGATGCGTTCAAGGAGAATCAATTCCATTGCGAATTCTCCTATTTCACCGCGTACGGAAGCAGAGCGAGAAACCTTGCGCGCTTGATTGCGCGGGCGAGTTCACGCTGCTTTCGGGCCGATACGGCGGTGATGCGGCTCGGAACGATCTTGCCGCGTTCGGACAGGTAGCGCTGAAGGAGCCTTGCGTCCTTGTAGTCTATGCGCGGCGCCTTTCTTCCGGAAAACGGGCATACTTTTCTGCGGCGAAAAAACGGTCTTACTGCCATGTCTAATCTCCTTTTCGGTTGCCTAGCGCCGGCGGTCGCCGCGGTCTTCGCGCTTCTGCATCATGATCGACGGACCGTCGCTGTGCTTGTCGACCCGAATCGTAAGCACGCGCATGACATCGTCGTGCAATCGCATCAATCTTTCCATTTCGCTCACGGCGCTCGGTGGTGCGTCCGTCCGCAGGAATATGTAGTGTCCCTTGCGGTTCTTGTTGATTTTGTAGGCCATTTTCTTAAGGCCCCAGTACTCGCTCGCGACGACGCTTCCGTCGTTGTCTTCAAGGATGTCTCCGAAGTGCCCGATCAGGCTTTCCGCCTGCGAATTCGAAATGTCCTGGCGCGCGATGAATACATGCTCGTAGAGCGGCATCGGCAGTTCCTTTTCCTGCGCGCTTCAAAGTGCGGCCATTGCTACTTCCGCGACCGCACGCGAGAGGCAACGCGTCTGAATATTTTGCGGAAGACGCGGTTTTATACATTGGATTTCGCGACATGCAACGGCAAATCGCATGCTATTCCAATCGAACGGCTGCGGAAAATCATGTTCGCCACTCCGCCGCGGGCGCTAGTCGAGCATGGGAAAGGGAGACGAGTCGCCGCGATGCAAGCGATTGAATTTCCCGTTGCGCCCATAGCGGGCAACGGTCGCGAAAGATTGGGAGCATTGCTTCGGGAGCGCGCGGAGTCGGCTCTATCGGATGGTTGCGACGATACGCGATCTCCGAATGCGCATTGAAGTCGAACGCATGCCTTTCGATGAATGCCCGACGAAACTGGACGGCGGCTCGCGGCGTCGGCGCCCCGGTCGAATCGTGGTTCAAAGAGGTCGAATTTTCGAGAGTTCGTTTAAGCCTGCGCTTGAGGCGGTCGCCACGCCATCGACGGCCTGCCGAGCGATTGCCTCGGTGCCCCCGCCCGGCAAGCGGCTCTCGGCAGCGGGCTTCGGGAAGGTTGCGCCTTTCTCGATTGAATAGTAGGCGCGGAGATGGAAATTGAATTGCCGATAGGGCAGGGTGCGAACGCGAATTTGAAAGGCGCATAGTGACAGACGAAAAAAGAGCTTTCGTATTTCCGGGGCAGGGGGCTCAAAAGATTGGCATGGGCATTGAATTTGCACGAGCCTTCTCCGCGTCGATGCGCGTATTCGAGGAAGTCGACGATGCTTTGGGAGAAAAATTGTCGGATGCGATTTGGTATGGGAACGAAGAATCTTTGAGGCTAACGCGAAATGCGCAGCCCGCATTGATGGCGACATCGATCGCGGCTTTGAGAGCTCTGGTTGCTGAAGGCGCTGCCATCGATCGCGTCGACTATTTGGCGGGGCATAGCCTGGGAGAATATTCCGCGTTCTGCGCCGCCGGCTCGATTTCACTGGCCGACACCGCGCGGCTGCTCAGGATTCGCGGAGATGCAATGCAGACTGCGGTATCTCCGGGAAGCGGCGCCATGGCCGCGTTGCTCGGTCTCGATTTAGAATCCGCGATAGCGGTGGCGAAGGATGCGGCGCAGGATGACATCTGCGAAACCGCCAATGACAACGATCCGAAGCAAGTCGTTGTTTCGGGCCATCGCTGCGCAGTGGAAAGGGCCGTAGAACTCGCTAGGTCGCGAGGCGCCAAGCGCGCGGTCATGCTTCCCGTATCCGCGCCGTTTCACTGCTCTCTAATGGAACCCGCTAAAGCGGCGATGATCGAAGCCTTGGATCGCGTCGAAATTCGACAGCCAGTCGTGCCGGTCGTGGCCAATGTAAACGCTAGGCCAGTGTCCGACCCCGCGGAAATCAGAAAAAGTTTAGTTGAACAGATAACCAGTAGAGTGCGATGGCGAGAATCCGTTGAATGGCTGCGCGCCGAGGACGTGACGCAAATTTACGAACTAGGCATCGGCGCGGCCTTGTCGGGAATGGCGAGAAGAATTGACAGATCACTGTCCTGCATTGCCGTCAACGATGCGGCATCTGTAAAGGCCGCGGCGGCGAAAATGAGGAACTTCGATGGCGATGTTTGATCTAAGCGGAAGAAACGCTCTAGTAACCGGAGCGACCGGAGGAATCGGAGGCGCGATTTCGCGCCTACTATACGAAGCAGGGGCTTCTGTCGCGCTTTCCGGCACTAGGTCGGAGAATCTTGAGCGCCTCGCTGCCGATCTGGGCGAGCGCGCATTTCCAATTTTCTGCGATTTGCGTGAAAGCGATCAGGTTGCGAATCTACCGCGGCTCGCATCCGCCGCTATGGGTTCGATTGATATTCTCGTTAACAATGCAGGCATTACGGACGATTCGCTGGTAATGCGCATGTCGGACGATCAGTGGAAAAACGTCGTCGAAATAAATTTGAACTCGGCCATGCGGCTTAGCCGCGGCGTGCTGCGCGGGATGATGAAGTCCAGGTGGGGGCGGATCGTGAATATCTCATCCGTGGTCGGGCAAACGGGAAATCCTGGTCAAGCGAATTACGCCGCCTCCAAGGCAGGGCTTGTCGGTTTCGCAAAATCGCTAGCGGTTGAAGTCGCAAGATGGGGTGTAACGGTAAATACCGTCTCGCCCGGTCTTATTGCCACGGACATGACGCGCAAGATGACAGATGCCCAAGTTGACAGAATTGTGAATGCAATTCCGCTAGGGCGATTCGGGCAAAGCGAGGAGGTCGCTATCGCCGTGCTGTTTTTAGCATCGAAAGAAGCAAGCTACGTGACCGGCCATACGCTTAATGTCAACGGCGGTCTTGCAATGGCTTGACCGGGGCGAATGAACATTTGATCGAAAAGGCAAATGCACCCGGCGGAAAGCGATGCGAAGCGCATTGGAATTTTCACGAAAAATTTCTTGCTTGCAGGCAATCGGTGGTATAGGCGGCACAGCCTGTACTTTGGTTGGCGTGCGTTCACGAAACGATATTCGGCTTGACCAAAGAGGCAAAGGCATCGGTTGAAAAACGAAAACGGCCTTGACATTGTGTTAGGGCTTATGCCTTGGCAAGGGTGAAATTTCGCAGAGCGGCTTTCAGGCATCGCGTGCGGCTAAAAGGGAAACTGAAATGAGCGACATTGCGGATCGCGTAAGAAAGATTGTTGTCGAGCACCTGAGTGTAGAAGAAGACAAGGTTGTGGAAAGCGCTTCGTTCATAGCCGATTTAGGAGCTGACAGCCTAGACACGGTGGAATTGGTCATGGCTTTCGAGGAAGAATTTGGAATAGAGATACGCGATGAGGACGCCGAGACGATCAATACGTTCGGCGATGCGGTAAAATTCATTACCGACGCAGTCTAGGCCCCTAGGGTCGAGCAGCCGAATTGGCGAGGCGGCGCTAGCCGCCCGCTGTTGAATTCGAGTGCGCGGTCGCTCGCGCGGGAATGCAGCGATGTTATGATGTCGCTGATCGCATTCCCGCAAATCGTCGTTTTCGAATTTCGCTCAACCGGCATTCGCCGACAATGGCATCCCAAAAATAAGAAATTACCTGCGCTGCTGAAGCGCGTACCGGGATATTCGCGAGTGTCCCCGGAATTTGAGACGCGAGGACACGGACGGATTCGTGCCGGGGCGGATTGTAGTGGCTTGCCCCCGATTATTCCGTTTCATTGAATTCCGGCGCGACGAAGTCGCGAAAGAAGATTCGATCCGATTCCGGCCAGTGCCGGCAGGTAGAGCTTTCAGTCGCACTGGGCTTTTCCTTGGAACCAGCAATGCTTTCCTCGGGAATTTCGGCGCGGGGATCTTCGGCCAGCGACTCTTCCATTCGCCGACCCCGGCATGCGGATAAATTCAGGCACGTATCTCCGCCGGGCTGGCTGCGCACCAATCTGACCGGAGACTGCGACTGGGATACCGGCGCTGCCGTGAGCACGAACTTCCGGCCGCTGAATCTCACGGCAATGAGAATGGCGGTATGAAAGCCCGGCGCAGATCGTTCTCCTCCCGTTCTCGCTTGGAGTAATTCAGCGAACAAATCATGCGATGACGCCATGCATGGGTGGATTATCGCGCGCTCGGCCGGGCGGCATCCGAGGAATTGGCAGGCGGAGGCGATGCCGCTGGCCCGCTCCGGACGAGCGCCAAATAGCATGTCAAGGGGACCGCGAAAAAGCCGGGGCCGGACGGAAAACGCCGCTTCCCGCACGTGCGATATTCCCCGGAATCTTTTTCCAAGCTTACAAACTTGTACATCCGGCGCCAGGCGCGTGAAAGGCCCGGCCGCCATATCCCTTCCATCAACCCCATTCCATCGACATCCGATGGATTCACAAGCGAAGGAAACCAACTATGAAAACGAAGACAAGAACTCTGACCGCCATCACCGTCGTCGCCGCCCTCGGCGGAACCGCGCTGGCGGGCGCGAGCTACGCCGGCCACCGCGGAGGCGGCGGCGCGGGCTTCCCCGGCGCGGGGCAGTTCGATGCGGCCGGCCCGCAGATGTTCAACGCCGCCGACGCCGACGGAGACGGCGCTCTCACGCAGGCCGAGATCGACAAGCAGCGCGGCGATCTCCACGCCGCGCACGATGCCGACTCCGACGGCAGCCTGACCCTCGAGGAGTTCTCCGGGCTCTGGCTGGAAGCCATGCGCCCGCTGACGGTGCGCGCCTTCCAGACGCTCGATACCGACGGCGACGGGATGGTCACCCGCGCCGAGTACGACCTCCCGCTCGCGGGCGTCGTCGAGCGTCTCGACCGCAACGGCGACGGCAGCCTCTCGATCGGGGAGGTCCGGGACGACGATGACGACGACGGTCGCCGCGGCCGCGGGCGCGACGATGATGATGACGACGACGACGGTCGCCGCAGCCGCTAGCGGCACGACGAGCAGGCGCGTTCCGCGGATGGCGACACGCCATTCGACATCTATATCGCGACCGGGGCGGCGATGGCCGCCCCGGTCGGGTTCCGCTTCGATTGCAGCCGCGGCGATATCGGCGTGCATGCTCCGGATGGCTCGGGGTCCGGCAATCCGCCGAGCGGAGAGCACTCGAAAATGCGCAATGGCCCGGCCCGGCCCGCTTCCGCCTGGATGGCCGGGATGAAGATCCTGCTTCTTGAAGACGACGGCGGGATCGGCGCCTAGGTAACCGACGGCCTTGCCCGTTCCGGGCACGCGGTGGATTGGCTCAAGAACAGCAGGAATGCGCTGGTGGCCGCCACGACGCGCGAGTACGACGCGCTGGTTCTGGACCGCATGGTTCCCGAACTCGACGGGCTTTCGCTGCTCAAGGCGCTTCGCGCGGCGAAGATTACCGCCCCCGCCCTGATCCTGACCGCGATGGGCAACCACATTAAATGAAGCAATTGGCGGCTCCTTCGTTCACGGTTTTTAGGGAACCCCGTGCCGGTTCTGCAGGCCGGAGATATCCGGCTAGATCTCTACGGGCGCAAATGCAGGCGGCAAAACCGGGAGATCGACCTGAACGCCAAGGAGTTTCGCCTGCTCGAGGCTTTCATGCGCTCCGGGGGCCGGGTGCTGACCCGCAACATGCTGCTGGAAAAGGTTTGGGACCTGAACTTCTATCCGACCACCAGCGTCGCGGAAACCCGTGTCAGCCGCCTGCGCGGCAAGATCGAGAAGCCGTTCGGCGACACGGTGATCCGGACCATCCGCGGCGCGGGCTACGTTTTTGAGCCGAAATCCCCCGCATATTCCGCCGCTGCGCATGTCGGCCTTGCGGCAGGCGCTGCTGCTGGCCGCCGTCTTCGCCGCGATTCCTCTGATCGAGAACGGCATACGGCACACGCCCGAGGGCGCGGAGCTCACGCTGATCGCCGGCGAGCGCGAGCTGGGCATTGCCGATACGGGCCCGGGGATTCCGCCCGGGGAATACGGCAACGCGACCCGGCCGATGCATCGCCTGAACAAGAGCCGCGTCACGGAAGGCGCGGGCTGGGCCTGTCGCTCGTAAAGACCATCGCCGAGCTTCACGGCGCCGAGCTGGTCCTGTCGGAAAACGCCCGTTCGGACGCGCCCGGCCTCGTCGCGCGCGCGGTATTTCCCGAAAAAAATCTCAAGCTTACAAACTTGTAAATCCGGCGCCATGCGTATGAAAGGCTCGGAGCCCTTATCCTTTTCAAGACAATGAATTTAGGAAGGGATTCGTCATGAAATCGATCAAGAAGTTCTTCGCCGTCGCCCTCGGCATCACCGGAGCGGTTCTGCTGGCTCCCTTCATCGCCTTCTTCGGGCTGCTGATGCTCGGCCTGGCCTTCGGGCTGTCGCTGGTCGCCGCCGGAGCGGCAGCCGCATGGTCCGGGACCGATCGCGAGGGCGAAACCATCGACGGCGAGGCCGAGCCGGCATGAGCGTCTGGCTGATCGGCGCCCTGGCGGTGCTCCCGATCGTCGGCGCGGCGCAGCTTGCGGCCGGCGGATGGGGCTGCCCGGCCGTCCAGCCGGGCGGCCGCGGCCGGCTTCACCAGTTCGGCCAGCATGCGCGGCATGGCATCGGAGACGGATTCCGGAGCCATTTC
>MPMP01000107.1 GCA_002238565.1 Albidovulum sp. bin36 | reverse complement strand
TTCCCGTGGCCTCCATGACGACCCGTTCCGCCCCGCCGTCCTTCAGGATGCCGGCGATCTTGCGGAAGCCGTCCGTGTCGTTGGTGGCGGTTTCATCCTTGCCGTTCAGGTGAATGTTGAGCGACTTCTTGCTCACGTCAATTCCGGCGACTACAATGGCCATGTTCTCCCGCTCCTATCCTCGCGATGATTCGGTTCTTGAACCCAGCATCCATCCAGGGCCCGGGAGACGAAGGGAGGGCGGGCCGACCATGCTCCTGCACGGATCTTGCGATCCAAGGTGCGTTCGGTCCGACCCGTTCTGCGGGGCCAAGCCCCGCTCCGCCGTCGTCAGGCCTGGCGACGGCGGTCCCGACACAGGAATGAACCGGGGAGCCGAAGGAAGGCAAGGCAATGGTTTTCCACAGGAATCCGCGCCCAACTTATCCACAGCCACCTCCTGATTCGTTTCTGATTCTTTGAACATACGAGGTGCTGCGCTTCGCGCGCGACCCTTCGGTTCCGGCAACTAACAACCTCGCGGAGCGCCTTCTGCGGCTGTACAAGGTCCAGCAGAAGATTTTCGGCTGCTACCGAAGCGTGGCCGGCGCGGTGGCCCAGGCGAACCTGAGGACGATGCTGGAGACGGCGCGCATGCAGGGCTGGAACGTATTGGAGACGATAGAGGCAGGCCCGGCGGCGGCTTCGACCATGCTGAAGACGCCGTAGCCGGGCGCCTCCGGCTTCACGCCCCCCGAATTCCGCCCAAAAGATGCCGAGCGGTCGCACGACGGTCGAATCTCGACTTGAAAATCCAAGCCCCACCGGAAATAAGATGGAAATTGGAACGTGACTAGTTACCTTCGATCAATGATTCGACCGCTCAGGGCGGCAACTCTTGCTTCTGTTTCTCGGTACCATTGGACCAGTTTATCCTGGTTTTGTGTTGGCCAAAGTTCAAGTTCAAGTCTTACTTCGTCCTCATCATCAAAAGGAAGTCGGTTTTCAAGCTCAGTGCGATTACCAACGGACAAGCGATCTTCGGGACTCCAAGGGCGCAACTCAGCAAGCATGTTGAAGAGGCTCCACCAGGGGACAAATCCGCTCTCGGCCTTGCGTCCTTCCTGAAATCTACGCCAAAGCCAAAGGAGTCGGCTGAGGGTGTCTTGGGTAGGCATGGTCGCATAGAGCGTTGGGGACGCGGTGTCCGGATGTTCAGCAATCAAGTCATCCGGCAGTTCATAATCTTCTACTAGTTCAATTTCCGAGAGAACCTCCAGGCCAACCAACCGGGCGGCGCGGCCGAAATCACCAATCGGGACGGCAGTTACAAATTCAAGCGCCCGTTCGGGCGCAATGCCAAATGGATCCTGTCGCAGTTCAAAAGCTGCGTCGTTACGAACGAAAGCGGCTTCCAGTCGCTCAAATTCGTGGCGGAAGCGACGGCATTGCTGGTAGTGTCCGGTTCCTTGGGGCCGTGGGAATTTAGCCGGCGCGCCTTTTTTCCTGCGCGCGGGACGGGAATCAAAAAGGCGCAGAATCGGTCGGTTTGTCATCCGTATTTTATCGGCCCTGCTGATCGTTCAGGTCGTTCCTTGCTTTCACTCGGTCCTTCACAAGCGTCCGGAAGTTATGGCTTCCTTGGGCCAGTGTGTAACGGCGATGAAGATCAAGAAAGAAATCCTCTGCTTCTGAGAAGCTCTTAGGAGAAACGGCTAATCGCAAACGTTTTGCGGTATATCCCGATTTCTCGTCGAACTCCCTAAGTCGATGGGCAAAATATTCCGTCATCTGGTCTTCGGCCGGCCTCCCAAGTTCAATCTTGATTTCGAAACGTCGCCACGTAGCCCGGTCGAGCAGTTCGGGATGATTGGTAGCTGCAACCAGAACGCAGTATGAAGGAAGATCATCAAGTTGCAGAAGAAGGTTCGTTACAACCCGCTTTATTTCGCCAGTTTCGTGGAGGTCGCCGCGTTCTTTTCCGATGGCATCAAATTCATCAAAGAAAAGTACGCAGGGTTCGGTGCGTACAAAATCGAAAAGGCGCCTCAACCTCTGGGCAGTCTCGCCTAGATAGCTCGTTACCACTGCGTCATATCGAACAGTAAAAAGTGGGAGCGCCAGCTCGAAGGCAAGGCTCTCGGCAAGGGATGTCTTGCCATTTCCGGGCGGCCCGGTGAATAGGACTCGGTGACGGGGCTCAAGCCCGTGAGCGCGCAAAACTTCGGCGCGCCCTTGTTCTTCGATAAGCTCCTTACATGCGGTCCGTATCGGCTTGGCGAGAAACAGGCTAGACATCGGCCGCTCGGGGTGATGCCGTTGGATGCCCCCTGATCCGTCCCGGACACGCAAACTACTGGACCTGGCCGGACCTGTGGCTCTCGGTGGAGCGATAAGCGCTCGGGCGATCCGTTCGGCGACAACGGTGTGCTTCTTGGCGCGCTCGTTTGCGGCGATTGCCTCGGCAGTCACACGGGCCGCGTCCTGATTTCCGCTAACGCCAGCTTTGACAAGATCAACAATGAGATCGCTTCGGGACATAGATGATCCTGCGCATGCCTAATAGGTCGAAACGTATCACTGATCATGTCTCAATTAAAACGGTTTTCAGCATTTTTTTAATTGTTTTCAAAAAATCGGCTCGGATCGGAGTAAAGCACCGATGGTCGCGTCGCGACCACCCCACCTGACATGTAACGAGTTGGCCGCTCCGGGATCGTTTATCTTGCTCGGCGGCGGCGGCGGGAGCGTGGACGAATTCTATTTGGCGCCATCGTGGCCGATTTGAAACTGTCCCGACCGACGGCATCGAGCCCTGCCTTGCACCCGGCCCGTCCCGTGGACGCACAGCAAATAAAGCCGCGCCATGCCAACTGGCCATTAATTTAGTCAGACCGCAATAGCTTGTACACTTCGCTTTCCGGCCCCAGCCTCACGGCGCGCTCGTTCGAGGCGGACGAATCGGCCAGCCGGGCGTATCTGAGCCAGACGATCTCGTTCCCCGGAGTCCGGCCTTGCTTGCGGTGCAGGTGGCCGCCCATCGCGGCGACAAGGCCCATGGCGCGGCCGAGATTGTCCGGCCCGGGGAATCGCCGCTCAGTCGCGAAGTCGGCGAGGATCGCGATTTCGATGTCCGTGAAGAAGCATTTCGCGTCCAGCTCCGGGGTCTCGCGCCCGCCATCCGCCGGGGCGGCCAGCCTCCAGGCGATCACGGCGTTGATGGCGGCGGTGCGCTGGAACCACTTCCGGGAACCGCGCCGAGTGTAAAACCGGACGCAAATTCCATCAAAAAACGTGAACGCTACTCCTTAAAATAGCGTGAATGAGCGTATCGCGGACTCTTGATTATGTAGTCGACCCGTGCCGCCAGCATGCAGCCGCGCCGGAAAACTCCCATTGGCGCTGGGAATGGAGCAAATTTCCCGGAAAACCGCCTTCGAAGTTGCTCGCATTGAAGATATTTGACTAGGAAGTTTCGCAAAAAATTGTTAAGTCCCTGTCGCAGTTCCACCCGCCGGGAAGCTGGAAATTCCATATCGTCCGGTTTTCGCAAGCGGCCGGCAGGCCGATTTATTCGGGCGCGAGAATGGCGCGCTTGATCGTCTTCGTCGCCGTTTTCGGCGATGCTTCTTGCGCATTGATCGAGCGGCCGCCGAACGCGTTCGCCGGGCAAACGAATTCGCCCGCGAAATTTATCCGGTCGAACGCGCGCGTTGGACTGCCGCAACAAACGGAATATTCGGCGGCGCGAACGCCGATCGGGAAGAGCAAAAATGCCGGGTTCAATTTTTCGGATGAGAACTTTTAATAAAGGAATAGGGCATCCGCCAGTTGGGAAAATTGCGAATAAATGCTTGTCGGAGACTATAATATGGATTGCGTAAATGAGTGCGGTTTTGACGATATTAATTTAAAGGCGAATTAAATGACCGACCAGAATCTCGATTTTCAGAAGAAAGCGGAGCGAATTCAAGCGCTGTCGCTTCACCGGGAAGCAAACCCGGATTTTTACCCGAAGTCGGAGCAATTTAGAGTCGCATATTTGGTTTCCGTAAATGAAATGCATAAAGTTACAATTCTTCCCGTTAAAATGGCGGTCAATGCTAAAATAGAGCCTACCGGCTTCGGCAGCAAATTCGACTACTGGAAGATAAATAGGGAATATAGCCCGAAATTCATTGGCGGTTCAGATTTTCCGATACTCGAGAAACTAAATAGGCTCCGGAAATCGCGGTGGAATGAATACCCGATAGCACTCGATCAAAATCAACTTTGCCTGGAGATTTTTGTTTCCGCGCTTGTTACGAATCGAGCGGTGCTTGATCTAGGAAATGGATTGAATTTGCACCTCGGCAGCACGGTTGCCGGAAAATTCGTCTGGACCAATTCTAGCGATGCGAAAAAGCTGACGTTGAAAAGCGGTTTAGGCGGCTACATCAAGTTGCTTCCGCTCGACCCGATTTGGTACGTCAACACGCGAAACGGATCGACGGGGCTATTGAAAACCGACCAGCCGGCGGAAAACGTTTCCAAGTACTCCGTCGAGCCGATCAGGAATAAAACAAATATAGCGGAAGGGAAAAAAAGCGGTTCGCCGCTCCGGCGGCTTCAGCCGGAAGAGATCGCCCGAATCGAGTCGACCATCGCCCCGAAGCCGCATTTGACGTTTTCGGTTGAAACGCTGCCAAAGTACGTATCGCAGGATTTGGCGATCAAGGAGAACGTCGAAAATTTTGGCATGCCGGTAGTCGCGCTGAATTTTAAATACAAGGATATTCTAGTTGGTCCCAATTGGTTGCGGTCCGTAATAACTTCGAAAAGCACAAAGATAAAAAGAAGGTTCCTATCGGAAAGGCATTTAAAGCACAGAGTAGAATCCATTCTGCGAGACAATAGCTATTTGAACAGCAGGGTATTTCACCCGCTATTTTCCTTCGGAGGCAAATCAAGGGATTCTGAGAAATATGTTCCTACGACAAGATCCGGCAAGGGATTTGAGCGAATAAAAGTTCCTTCGCGGGAAGAGATTGAGCACTGTACGCTGAAATTAGTGGACTTCGGAATTGCCGAACTGAAGAAGAACGGGTGCGAGATAGAATTCGACAAGACTTGGCCCTATCGCGTCAGCTATGCGGATGTGCCGGTCGATGCATCTGTCGCGAAGAATAAAAGTAATCGGTTCGAGCTTTCGCTGGTCGCGAATCTGGGCGGCGATAAAATAAATTTTCTGCATACGGTCGAAAAAATAATTTCCCGGCTGCCGACGGACAAAGGCGGCAAATTGCCGGATGGCTTTGATATTGAAGGGTTTTTGAACGGCAACCGCTTCTATAGCCAAGTTGCAAACCATCATTACGCTGTAATTCCTCCAAGTCGAATCGCTCCGATCATCGAAGCGGTCATCGAGTGGCACGCCATGGGAGGATTTCACGAGGCGGAAGCGGAACGGTTTTCCGAGTTCGCAAGATCCCTCGAAGAGAGCGGGGTCAAGTGGCGAGGAGGCGGCGAACTTCGGGAGCTCGGCAAAAAAATCCGCAATTTGCGGACGAAAGGCGAATTCGACCCGCCGTCCAGCGTTCGGGCGGTGCTCCGCCCGTACCAGAAAACGGGATACAGCTGGCTGCGAATCCTTACGGAAACGGGATTCGGCGGGCTGCTGGCCGATGACATGGGATTGGGCAAGACGGTGCAGGCTCTTGCCGTCCTTGCCTACAGACACCTCGAAGCGAATTCTCGCAGGCCGAGTCTGCTGATCGTTCCCACCAGCCTGGTCGGAAACTGGGTGCGCGAAATTAGAAAATTCGTTCCCGAACTTGAACCGCTCGTTCTGCACGGTCCAAAGAGGAAGGCGCTGTTCGAATCTATTCCGGATCATAATTTGGTGATCTCCACCTATCCGCTTTTGCGCAATGACCATGAAGAACTGCTCAAGTGCGAATACGAGCTAGCGATCCTGGACGAGGCGCAAGCGGTCAAGAATTCGTTGTCCAAGGCGGCCAGGCATATTAGAGACATCAAGGCAAGGCAGAGAATTGCTCTTACGGGTACGCCCGTGGAAAACAATTTGGGCGAACTTTGGTCTCTTTTTGACTGGCTGATTCCCGGACTTCTCGGTAGCAAAAGGGAATTCGGCGCGAAATTCAGGATGCCGATCGAGAAGCGCGGCGAAACGGCGAGGCAGCAATTGCTTTCGGCGCGAGTAAATCCGTTCCATTTGCGCCGAACAAAGGAGGAAGTCGAAAGCGACCTGCCTCCGAAGACCGAAATAAACGAAATTATTCCTTTTGAAAGTACTCAGCGCGATTTTTACGATTCGCTGGTGGCGGCCATGAATGCCCGGGTTTCCGAGGCCATCCGGAGAAAGGGGCTGGAAAGCAGCCATATCATGATTCTGGATGCGCTTCTCAAGCTCCGGCAAGCTTGCTGCGATCCGGGTCTAGTCAAAATGGAAGCGGCTAGGAAGGTCGGCCAGAGCGCAAAGCGCCATAGGCTTTTAGAATTGCTGGAGGAGCTTGTCGCCGAAGGACGAAAGATAATCGTTTTTTCGCAATTCGTTGAAATGCTGAATCTGATTCGCAGCGACATCGAAGCTCGGGGCTGGAGCTACGCGATGCTGACGGGCCAAACCGTGAAGCGCGCCGAAGAAGTTGCAATGTTCCAGGAAGGCGACGCTTCGATTTTTCTTGTGAGCATCAAGGCCGGCGGCGTGGGCCTGAATCTGACAGCCGCGGATACAGTCATCATTTACGATCCATGGTGGAATCCGGCGGTTGAAAGGCAGGCGATGGATAGAGCGCACCGCATCGGGCAGGACAAGCCCGTATTCGTCTACAAGCTAATCGCGGAGGGAACGGTCGAAGAAGCGATTCAAGAAATGCAAGCCAGGAAGAAGGAATTGGCCGATGCGCTGTTCGAAGATACCGGGGGAATCTCGGAACTTAGCGAAAGCGATATCGCCTCGCTGTTCCAGCCGGTATCGAAATTGACAGTTGCTCGGCAGTGATTGCCGAGTTCGACGACCCTGCGCGATTACTGTTCGCCGCGGGTTCAATATTAGGTCGGAAATTTCCGGTGCCGGCTCGTCCGGCGATCGCGTTGGATTGAAAGCCGCGGTGCGCAATGCGCGCCGAACAAGTTTTGGAAAATGGATTTAGCCCGACACGCAAGACTTTCGGTGGCGCCGATGATGGATTGGACCGATAGGCATTGCCGATTTTTCCACCGCCAATTGTCGCGCCATGCGCTGCTCTATACAGAAATGATCACGGCCAAGGCGCTGATTTACGGGAACAGGGAGAAATTGCTCGCATTCCATCCGGCGGAGCACCCCGTTGCGCTTCAAGTCGGCGGCTCCATTCCCCGGGAACTCGGCGAGGCCGCGCGGACCGGGGCGCAAGCGGGCTACGACGAAATCAACCTGAACGCGGGGTGCCCGTCCGAACGCGTCCAGTCGGGGTTTTTCGGCGCGGCTTTGATGAAAGAGCCGAACTTGGCGGGCGAGTGCGTTCGGGCGATGATCGAGGGTTCGGCGAACGTCGAAGTTACAGTCAAATGCAGAATCGGCGTGGACGATCAGGACCCGAACGATGCGCTAGCGGCTTTTCTCGATAGCGTCCGGGCATCCGGGGTCAGGCGGGTGGCCATCCATGCGCGGAAGGCGCTGCTGAAGGGCTTGAGCCCCAAGGAAAACAGAGTGATTCCTCCGCTCGACTACGATGTCGCGAATATTATGCGCGGCTATTTTCCGGAATTGGCAATCAGCATTAACGGAGGCATCGGGAGCCTCGAGGCCGTCGAAGGATTTTTGAAGCAGGGGTTTGCCGGGGCGATGGTGGGACGCGCCGCCTACCGAACGCCGGGCGAAATTCTTTTGGATGCGGACCGGCGAATTTTCAATTCGACCGAAATGCCGCCCGGAAAAACCGAAATTGCGCGAACAATGCTTCGCTATGCCGAACGCCACGTAGAAGCCGGCGGCAAGCTAAACCACGTCACGCGGCACCTGGTCGGGCTGTTCAACGGCGTTCCGGGATCGCGCCTTTGGAAACGCCGCCTGTCCGAAGGCGCAGTCGGCGACAGCTCGAGGATCAAGGCTCTGGAGGAGGCAATCGGCGGTTTCGAGGCCGGCCCGCCGGCAGTCGGAATTATGTCGGATTCGATCGGCGGCATCATCGGCAAGCCGGAGAGCGCGATTTGAGCCTTTCCGCTCCGCCGGTTTGAATCGGAAGCGCCCGTTTCAAGTTCGAACGCGCCGCCGGATGCAAAGCCTCTGCGCGGGCATGTCGGCCTCCATTGGACAAACTAGCCGAATCCGCGCGCCGCGAGAATGGAAACCGATCGAAAACCTAATTTCGTTCGGGCGCCGGGCGAGATATTCGATTGCGCCGCTACCGATCGTTCTTCGCGCCGGCCGAAGTTGTCGGCAAATTGGTTGTCTTGGAAGCGGCAGCCGATCGTCAAAAGCAAGTTGGCGCTCGCACTTTCAGTTCTTCGCACGCGATTGACACGGATTTTAAACCACAATAGCCTGAGCCGAAATCGACAGCCATTTGGCTGCCGAGCAAGCAAGATAGCGCCGAGTCGGTGCGAAATTTTCGACTCGGCCCTAGGGAGAAACACAGTGAAACAAAAAAACCATTTTTTAGTTGGCGATGCGCAGACTTCGATTTCCCGTAGAAAGGTGCTTAAATCGGCTTCGGCATTCGCCGGAGCGGGCTTGCTAGCATCAAGCGCGTCGCGGGCATGGGCGGCAACCTTTGAAGAAGTCGGCCCGCAGTGGGCGTCTGCGGATATCGACTGGATGTCCCAGGCGGGTAAAACGATAGTTCTAAATGCGGTGCAGCATCCCTGGACGGATGCGATTACTCCGTTGATTCCGCATTTTACCGAGTTGACCGGCATCAACGTCGACGTTCAGACGCAATCCGAGACCGAATACACGGCTGAACTTCCCGTTAAGCTCGGCACGGGCAATCCGACCCCGGACGTCTACATGGTTTGGGCCATCGGGCAAGCAATAACGGCGGGCTGGCTCGAGCCCCTGGATGGATTCTATGCGAACAGCCAGTTGAGCGATGCGTCCTGGTGGAACGACGACGATCTGTTTCCGTCGGCGCGCTCGTTCCAAAAGTGGTCCGACGGCATCCGGTATTTGATGCCGATAACCGCCGAATCTCAGATACTGTTCATCAACCAGCCGCTGCTGGAAGAAAAGGGCTTGTCGGTGCCCACGACCATGGACGGCCTGATGGATACGGCAGTCGCCCTGCATGGAGACGATGTCGCCGGCATCGCCATGCGAGCGAAATCGACCGGCGACAGCACCTGGCCGGCGGGCGGGTTTATTTTCTCGTTCGGCGGAGCAATTATCGACCTGGACGGCAATGTTGCCATCAACTCGCCGGAAGCCGTGGCGGCGATGGACGCATACGGAGGCTTGCTCCACAAGGCCGGACCGGTTGGAATCAGCAGCTATCAGTGGGTGGAATGCCTGAACGACTACATGGCCGGGGCCGTGGCGATGGGCTGCGATTCCTCCAACTTCGCAACCGACATCGCCAATCCCGACAAGAGCGTGGTGGCGGGCAAGACGGTCTACGCCACCTTGCCGAAAGCCGGCGATATGCCGATCAAGCCGAATATGTGGCACTGGAATGCCGGCATCAATTCAAGTTCCGCAAACAAGGATGCGGCATGGCTCTTCCTGCAGTGGGCTGAGTCCATGCCGACGTGCCTGCTGTCGTCGGCGGCCGGGCTGGCCACGCCGCGGGCTTCCGCCTGGGCTTCCGACGGCTTTCAGAACCGTTTCGGCGCGCAGGCCGCGGACACGGCCCTGTCCAGCCTCAAGGCGGGCGACGGCGACCTGTTCAAGGCAACCTGGTTCCATCCGAAAGGCCCCCAGATTCTGGATGCTTTCGGAATCGCTCTCAACCAGATCGCTACCGGAGCCAGCGACGCGAAATCGGCCATGGACGCCGCCGCCGCGAAAATCGAGGCCGACCTTGCCGGATAGGCTTGATTGAGCGGGATTCGACAATCCGCTAATTGCGCCGGCCGCCCGGTCTCAAAACGGCTTGCGGCCGGCCGGCGCTTTCTCTGAATATTTTTCTTGCGGGGACCTGGCATCGCGATGATTTCACCGGCGCGTCGCGACCGCAGGCGGTTCCTGGTGCTGATGCTGGCGCCCGCAACCGTTCTATTGCTCGGGCTGACTCTCGTGCCATTCCTGGTCAGCCTGGCATTTTCGTTTTCAAACCTTTCGCTGGTTACGCCCGACGACTTCGCCTATATTTGGTTCGACAATTTCGACCGGCTGTTTCGCAGCCCGGAATTTTGGAACGCCATGAGGGTGACCGTGATCTTCACGATCGCGGCCGTCGCGGTAGAACTGGTTCTCGGAGTCGGAATCGCCGCTCTTCTGCATTATGAAACTCGCGCGGTGCCGGCCTTGAGGCTGATCTATCTCCTGCCGCTGGCGATTACGCCGGTGGCCGCGGTGTTCACCTTTCGAATCATGCTTAACCCGAGCCTCGGCGTTCTGAATTATCTCGTGAAGCAGGTCGGCCTGCCGCCGCAGGACTGGCTCGGCACGCCGGGCATGGCGCTTATGACCCTCGTCGCGGTCGACGCATGGCAGTGGACGCCTTTCATACTGCTGATTGCCGCGGGCGGCCTCGCCGCTATGGACGATGAGCCTCAGGAAGCGGCGCAAATGGACGGCGCCGGGCCGATAGCGATCTTTTTCCATCACACGCTGCCCATGCTCTATCCCTATCTCGCGGTTGCCGTGGTTTTCAGAAGCATCGATGCCTTCAAGACTTTCGACATCATATTCGTTCTGACCGGCGGCGGCCCGGGCATCGCGACCCGGACCCTGAACTTGCTTGCCTACAAGCAGGGCCTTGAATTCCTGGAAATGGGATACGCGGCGGCGATTGCCATCGTTATGCTCGTCGCCACGATTATCTTCAGCCAGGCGTTTCTCAGGCGCATCAACATGTTTCGCCCCAAGGCGGCGCTGTAGGCCGCGAGATGAGCAATGCCGAACAGGGAGGGCTGAAGCCGCCATCCCGGTCGACAAGAATCGGCAGGATGCTCCAGCCGTGGATCAGGCGCCTGGCGCTTTGGCTATTCGCCCTGTGGTGCCTGTTTCCGATCTACTGGCTGCTAACGATGAGCCTGAAGAGGCAGGTCGACGCGATTTCGCGCAAGCCCAAGTTCATCTTTCAGCCAATATGGGACAACTATCTCAATGTGCTCGCGAGCGGCGAAGTATGGCTTTTTTTCCAGAACTCGCTGATCGTAGCCCTGGGCACGACCGCGCTGTCGCTGCTCCTTGGAGTGCCGACGGCCTACGTGCTTGCGCGCTACCGGTTTGCCGGCAACGCCGATTTCGGATTCTGGATATTGACGACCCGCATGACGCCGCCGGTGGCCATGCTGATTCCATTCTTCGTTGTCTACATCCGATCGGGTCTGTTCGACTCTCATCTCGGCTTGATTCTCGCCCATACGGCAATAACGCTTTCGATCGTCGTCTGGCTGATGAAGGGCTTTTTCGAGGATCTTCCGCTTGAGCTCGAGGAGGCCGCGCTGATGGACGGCGCGACGCATTTTCAGGCCTTTCGTCAAATTTGCCTGCCTGTCGCGCTGCCGGGCATCGCAGCCGTGGCAATTCTTACCTTTCTGTTCTCCTGGAACGAGTTCCTGTTTTCGCTGGTGCTTGCCGATCGAATACAAACCGTGCCCGTAGGCCTGTATAATTTTGTCGGCTATCAGCAGATCCGCTGGGGCGAACTGACCGCCTCGGCCGTTATCATGCTGCTTCCGGTGCTGCTGTTCGTATTCATATTCCAGCGGCAGCTTGTCCGCGGACTAACGCTCGGGGCTATCAAATGACTCGGCCGCGCGCGATTTTGCCGATCCGGCGGTTTCCGCGAACCGGCCGGCGATCCGAACGGAAACGGAAGGCCGCAAATGCGGGATGTGAATTCGGAATTTTCGACCGGAGCCGGGCAGCGCGGCCCGGAAGCAATCGGAAGGATGCGGAATGCCGGAGATAGCGGCCTCGTTTCACGGAATCTACGCAATGGTCTATGCGCTTTTCGACGAGGGCGGGGAGCTGGACCGGGAGGCGATGCGGCGCCAGGTCGATGTCTGCCTGCATGCCGGAGCGCATGGCATGGCGGTATTGGGGCTGGCGACGGAGGCCGCCAAGCTCTCAGAACGGGAGCGGGAATCGCTCATGGGCTGGGTCGCGCGCGACACCGATGGACTCGCTCCGCTTGCAGTTACGATTACGGGCTCGTCCATCGGCGAACAAGCGAGGCAAGTGCGCGCGGCCGAGGCCGCAGGCGCCGACTGGCTAATTTTGCAGCCGCCGACGGTAGGAAATTATTCTGCCGCCGAGTATATCGCATTCTACAGCAGCGTGGCCAAGGGAACGGAATTGCCCGTTGCAATCCAGAACGCCCCGGCGTTCCTCGGACGCGGGCTGGCGACGCCGGACATCGTGGAGCTTCGCCGCAAATGCCCGAATTTTCAATTGATCAAGGCCGAGGGATCGGTCGTTGAAACCGCTGCGCTTATCCAAGCCACCGACGGGACTCTGCCGGTTTTCAACGGCCGGGCGGGCTTGGAGCTTGTCGACAATCTGGAAGCCGGCTGCCGCGGACTGATCCTGGCGCCGGATTGCATCGACTACGCGATACAGGCCTACGACCACTACCGCGAAGGAAACATCGGCGACGCGGAGGCCAAATACCGCTTTATCGCTCCGGCGATAGTTTTCGCGATGCAGGGCATTGAACACCTCGTCTGCTACGGAAAGCGGCTTTTCGGGGCCCGTTCCGGATTCGAAATCCACGACCGCGCGCCCGCGCTCGGGCCGTCGCCCGCAGGCGTGCGGCTGGTCGAAAAATATGCGGCGGAGCTAGGCCCGATTCTCGGCTCCGAAAGGGCCGGGCCGAAGGCTTCTCCCCGGCGGCGACCACTTTGATTCGGAGCAGCTGATTTGGCGGAAATCCAATTACGGAATATTGAAAAGCGCTGGGGCCAGTTCACGGCCGTGCGGGACCTAAGCCTGACGGTCGAAAACCGCGAGTTTATCGTGCTGCTCGGACCATCGGGATGCGGCAAGACGACGACTATGCGAATGATTGCCGGCCTGGAGCCAGTAACCTCGGGCGACATTTTCATTGACGGCACGAGGGTCAACGACATGCCCGCCCGCGATCGCGACATCGCGATGGTGTTCCAGAACTACGGCCTATACCCGCATATGACGGTGCGCGAGCACATCGCCTATCCGCTCAGGCTCAGAAAAGTGCCCGAACCCGAACTGGGCAACCGAATTTCGGCGGCTGCGGACAAGGTGCATTTGCAGGATTTCCTCGATCGCCGCCCGCGGGCCCTCTCCGGCGGGCAGCGGCAGCGCGTCGCATTGGCCAGAGCGATCGTCCGCACGCCGAACCTGTTTCTGATGGATGAGCCGCTTTCGAATCTGGACGCGATCCTTCGCGTGTCGATGCGGGCCGAACTCAAGCATCTCCATCGCGAACTGGGAACGACAACGGTTTACGTTACGCACGACCAGATTGAGGCCATGACGATGGCGACGCGCGTCGTTGTCATGAACAACGGCGCCGTCGAGCAGATCGGCGCGCCCGAGGATATCTACGGCGACCCGGAAAACCTGTTCGTAGCGACCTTCATAGGCTCGCCGCCCATCAACCAGATTCGGGGTCGCCTTGCGGGCGGCGTATTCCAGGCGTCGCAAGCGAGTCTCGGAGGATTCGCAAAGGATATCTCCGGAGACGCCGTATTGGGCGTCAGGCCGGACAATGTTTCCATTGCCGACCGCGACGCGGATCTGAAAGGAACGGTTTTCGCCGTCGAGTACACGGGGTCCGATCTTCTAATCGTCGTCGAAGTCGGCAGCGAGCGCGTCACGCTGGTCGGAGATATGTCGAAGCGGCCCAGGATCGACCAGGCTATCGGACTGAAGATCGACCGGCGCCGGGCTTTTTTCTTCGATGCGAAAACGCATGCTAGGATGCGGGCGGCGCTTTAGCGGCAATTCAGGCAGCCGATCGGAACGAGGTGCCAACATGGAGTACGACTACATCATCGCCGGCGGTGGATCGGCGGCGTGCGTCGCGGCAACCCGTCTGGTACGGGATTTCGACGCGCGCGTGCTGCTAATTGAAAGAGGCCCGGAAAGCACTAGCTGGCTGATGCGGATTCCGGCGGGCTACATGAAGTATCTCGCCAGGGAAGATTTTCTGGAGATGCACAGGACCGTTCCTCAGGATCAACTCGACGGGCGAGCGCCTATCATTCCCCAGGCAAAGGCCCTGGGCGGCGGCAGCGCCGTGAATGCGATGGTCTATATGCGGGGCCAGCGCGAGGATTACGACGGCTGGGACGAGTTTCTCGGAGGGAATTCCGGCTGGTCCTACGCCGACATGCTGCCGCATTTCAGAAAGCTGGAAAGGAACACCCGGTTCAACAATGAATATCACGGGATCGACGGAGGGCTTTGGGTTTCTGATCCCGGCTACACCGTCGAAATGACCGATGCATTCGTGCTAGCGGCCCAGGGGCGCGGAATTCCCTTCAACTCCGACTTCAACGGCGAGAAGCAGGCGGGCGTCGGACTGATGCAGAATACGATCGGCAACAACGAGCGCTGCGATGCTGTACGGGCGTTCCTCTCCCAGGTTAGGGACAGCCCCAATCTGAAGGTAGTTACCAAGGCGACGGTTACGCGGATATTGATTGAAAAAGGACGGGCGAAAGGCGTTGAATACAGTAAGGGCGGCAAGACGTCGATCATTCGAACAGGCGGAGAAGTTCTGGTGGCGACCGGCACCTACAATACCGCGAAGCTGCTGATGCTTTCCGGAATCGGTCCCGCCGACCATCTTGGCGGGCATGGAATCAAATGCTGCGCCGATGTGCCCGGGGTCGGCGAAAACCTCCAGGACCACCACGAAGTTCCTCTCATTTGCTCCATGAACAAGGCCGCGGGCTATTTCGGGCAGGATCGAGGATGGCGAATGATACGCAACGGCCTACAGTATCTGGCGTTCCGTACTGGCCCGACTACAACTATCGGCGTGGAAGCTTGCGCTTTTCACGATCCCGACGGCGGAGAGCGCCCGACGATACAGCTCTATTGCGCGCCGATCGTCTATCTGGATCGAGACTACACCGACCTGAAGCCGACGCACGGCGTCACGCTGACGTCCTGCCTGCTTCGACCGAAGGCTCGCGGCTCTGTCAGGCTGAGGTCCGCAGATCCCTTCGACAAGCCGCTTGTGGACTGCCGCTTCTTCGGCGATCCCGACGACCTGCGCCTGACGATCAAGGCCGTTCGCTTCGCTCGCGAAGTGCTGGCGACCGAGCCGGCGGCTTCGCTGATTTCCGGCGAAATCCTGCCCGGCGGTGATTTGTCGTCCGACGAGGAATTGCGCAAATATTCCAACCGAATGGTGAAAACGAACTATCATCCCGTCGGCACCGCCCGGATGGGTCGCGATGACGATCCGAAGGCCGTGGTCGATACGCGACTGCGGGTTCGCGGAATCGAGAACTTGAGGGTCATCGACTGTTCCGCGATGCCGCTAATTCCCTCCGGCAATACGAACGCTCCGGCAATGGCGGTAGCCGATCGGGCGGTCGCAATAATTCGCGGCGAGTAATGTCGCCGGAACTGGTCGATGCCGGTCAGGCGGCGCCGGTCGAATCGCCGGCCGCCGGTAGGAATTCCGAATATCTCGGCCGCGATTCGAAATTCGGCGGAGCATCGGTTTTTCCGCTAAATCGAAAGCAATTCCGCCCGCGCGTTCCGGCGAGGCGCCGCTTCGCCGAGGCGGAGGCGGGCTTCCGGGGAATGAGCGCCGGCCGCGCCGCCGCGCCGCCGCCGCGTTCGACAGGCGCTCCATGAGCCGTTCTTTGGAAAAGCGCTGCCGCGATTTGGTATGCGAACTCGGCCTGTCCGAAGCGGAACAGAATGTGAGCGTAAGCCCGCTCGTCGGCGGCGTGGCGTCGGATATCGCCCGCGTCGACGTGGCCGGCAAATCCTTTTGCGTGAAATTCGCGCTCGAAAAGTTGAAGGTGGCCGAGGACTGGCGGGCCCCGGTACGACGCAACAAGGCGGAATACGCCTGGCTCGAGTTCGCGGCCGAAATCGAGCCTCGTTCGGTGCCCCGCCTGTTCGGGCGCGCGGGCGGCGGGTTCGCGATGGAATTCGTTTCGTCGCCCGATGTACGGCTTTGGAAGAACGCTTTGCTTCAGGAACCGCCGCGCATGCAGAATGCGAAGTCGGTGGCGAATGCGCTGGGAAGAATCCACGCGGCGTCCACCCGGCCGGGCTTTCGAGCCGAGGCGTTTCGGAATCACGACGATTTCGCAATGCTGCGCATAGATCCCTACCTTCTGTTTACAGCCAGGAGGCATCCGCGCCTAGAGAGGCCATTGTCAAGGCTTGCCGATAGCCTTTACCGGTCGAGAACAGCGCTGGTTCACGGAGATGTTAGCCCGAAGAATATCTTGTTTCGGGGGCGGCAGCCGCTGTTCCTGGATGCCGAGTGCGCGACGATGGGCGACCCTGCTTTCGATGCGGCTTTCTGCCTGAACCATTTAATTCTCAAGTCCGTTCATCGGCCTGGATTCGGCGCGGAACTGATCGGCGCGGCGGAGGCGTTCTGGGATGCCTATGCTTCACACGTATCCTGGGAATCGTCCAGCGAACTTGAGAGACGCGCGGCGAATTTGCTTCCCGCTCTAATGCTCGCCCGGGTCGATGGGAAATCGCCGGTCGAGTATCTGTCCGAGCTTGACAGGGACCGGGTTCGAAAGTTGGCTATTCCTCTTGTTTCGACTGGGCCGCGGAAAGTTTCCGACGTGCTGCGCGCAGTGAAAAGGCAATGAGACATCCGAAATGACTAGGATTCAAAACGTTTTCGGTCGCCGAATCTGGGATTCCCGCGGCAATCCGACGGTCGAAGTGGAAGTTGCGCTGACCTGCGGCGCAACCGGTCGCTCGGCCGCGCCGGCCGGCGCATCCCGCGGCTCCCGAGAAGCCATAGACTTGCGCGATGGCGGAACTCGACTCGGCGGCATGGATGTTCGAAGGGCCGTTGCCAATGTGAACGGGCCGATTTCGGATGCCTTGCGAGGCATGAAGGCTAGCGACCAAGCCGCGATCGACGAAATCCTTTGCGAGACGGACGGAACTGCGGACAAGTCCAGCCTGGGCGGAAACGCCACGGTAGCGACTTCGCTAGCGGTCCTTTGCGCCGCCGCCGCCAGCGAGGGCAGGCCGCTATGGGCCCATTTGGCCGCCGAGGGTTTCCATCGCCCCTCGATCCCGTTGCCGGAAATCCAGATATTCGGAGGCGGCGCCCATGCGGGCCGGCGCGTCGACGTTCAGGACTTCATGATCATGGTGCCTGGAGCCGAATCCTTTGGCGAGTCCCTGGAAATCGCTTCAGAGATATACCGCGCCGCGGGTTCGATCATGGAGCGGTCTCGCGGGTCGGTCGGCGTTGCCGACGAAGGCGGGTGGTGGCCTCGGTTCGACAGCAACGAGCAAACGCTGGAAACTCTAATGGCGGCCATAGAGGCGAGCGGCGAAACGCCCGGCGACCGAGTTGTGGTTTCTCTCGATGTCGCCGCGTCGGAGTTCGGGAGCGGCGGACTCTACGAATTGGCCCTCGAGGATCGGCTGCTGGATACCGATTCCATGATTGGGTTGCTCGAGAATTGGATTGACAAATACCCGATCGTGTCGATCGAAGATCCGCTCGCCGAAGACGACGTGCGGGGCATGATCGAGATAACCGAAAGACTAGGGTCGCGCGTGCAAATCGTCGGCGACGACTATTTGGTTACGAATGCGTCGCTCGTTGAGGAAGCGGCGAAAGCCGGCGCCTGCAATGCCGTGCTGGTGAAAGTGAACCAGGCCGGCACCGTGTCGGAATCCCTGGCGGCCGTCCGGTCGGCGTCGAAGGCCGGATTCGGCGCAATTGTATCGGCGCGCTCGGGCGAGACAGAGGATGTCAGCATCTGCCATTTGGCAGTCGGACTGGATGCGGGCCAGCTCAAGGTCGGCTCTTTCGCGCGTTCGGAACGGATGGCGAAATGGAATGAATGCGTTCGGATTAGCGAAAACCCCCTGGCCGGCGAATTTGTAGGCGGAAGGCCGCTTTCCGGCACGTGGTGGGGTCGATAGGCATGGTGGCAATCTCGGCGGACGAGTCGGAACGGAAATTCTGCGCGTGTTGAAATTGCCTGGATCGGGTCGGTTCCGCGTACTCTGCGCATGGCGCTATTGCGAATCGTTGCTCCGAGCCATTTTAACCCCGCATTGGCGGTAAGAGGACCGCTATTCGACGGCTGGCGCCGGCCGGCGGCCTTGCGAAGATCAATAGGGTTCTCGGGCTGGGCGCGCGGCTAGTCGATCCCGACTGCGCTCCGCCGCCGCAAGCGGCAATGCCGGAAGAAAAACTGCCGTCGCCCCTACGGCTTCTTGAAAATCCAGACTCCCGCGTCCGCCGCGAGCGGCTCGAAACTGTGAAAATTCAGTTCGGGGCGTTGCGTGGGATACCAGAATACGTCCAGTTTCTTTTCAAGCTCATAGCCATTTCGGATAAATTCTTCTGAGTGCCAGGCATTGATGTCCAAAATCCATTTCGGAGTGCAATTTTTGCCGAATAGCACCGGATTCATCGCTTGACTTGCGACTTCCGCAATCGGCGAATTCTCATTTAGTTTTCCGCAGAAAATTACTTTTTCGCCGACATAAAGCGGCATGACGTCCGATCTGTCCGTTATGAAAACCAAATCGTCCTGATTCGCGTTCTCGTGCAGGAATGCGGCGATTTCCCGGTAGAGATCGGGGTAGGGGCTGTGGATTTCCCTTGCGAATGCCAGCAAGTGCATCCCCAGTGATTTTTTTGTTTGTAAATACCATGCGCATATTGAACGGAGCCGCCCCGACGCTAGTAAAGATTATCAGGGAAGCGACGGCGATTCCGGCGAGTCGGGATTTTTGCCAGGCCCATTCGGCGAAAAGCGCTTTCATTAGCAGCAGAAACGGAAGCGCGGGCACGAAGTATCTCAGATCGAGGTCGACTCCGGGCAGCCACACAGGCTGAAAAGAAATCAAGGTAGTAAAAAACGCTATCATGGAACCGAAGAGTATAAGTCGCCCCGCAGCCGCTGCGGGCAAATCGATCCCTTGCTGGAAAAAGCTGGCAATTGAGTCGCTCGCTCTTTTCCTGCCGGCAGCTTCCGGAACTTTTCGATTTTGGGCGGAGCGCCGACGATTCCGCGGCGCGGCGGCGCTTTGAGAAGTCAATATCCGACTTCGCGTTGCCGCGAATCCGAAACAGGCGAACCAGACAAGCACTACCCAGGAAATCCAGTCGGCTCGAAGCAGATCTCGAAAGCAAATCCAGATCTTGATCAGTATCAACCGTAGATAGGTACCTTGATACTCACCCATTCCCGGAGCCAAAAAAGCGTTCTTTGCTTTGGCTTCGCCGCCGCGACGACCGCTCCGGCAGCGGCAAACGATATCCATAGCGAAAGAGGAGTTCGGCGCGCTCGAAAAATCAGGTGATACGATGCCAAGGCAAGAAGCGTGGCGGCGCCGGAAGAGTAATGGTTAAGGAAAGCTGCAATTGACGCGAGGCATATTGCTATCAACCAAATCGGTTTGCGCGTGCGCCAGAATTGCTCGTACATATAGAGCAGCGCAATCGCGAACAATACAGTTGCCGAATAAAAACGCGCTTGCCGGAAATACAAAAGCAGCTGCGCGGAACTTGCGGCAAAAGCAAAACAAAGAAACAGGAGACGCGAGTTGCTTCCGAGATGTTGCCGCAGCAGCAGCCAGAATAACCCGAGCGCCGCCCTTACCCACTAGCCCTTGGAGGGCGCAGCCCGGATAGAGCTAGGGGGGCAGGAATTTCTGGCTCGTCCGGCAGCTTGGCGCCGAAATCGGCATGAAGCCCTATCGGCGGCAAAATGGCGCTTTTCGAAAATCGGCGCAGGGCCGCCTGCCGCTGCGGGACGCGGATCAAATTGCATGCAGACGGCAGGATTGCAATTCAATGCCGAAAGCTGAACAACCGTATCCCGGGCTTAATCCAGCAGCGAGAGGCGGCACGGCTAATTTTTGTCGTCAGAGGTTGACGTTTCGGAGTTTGGTTCGGTGACCGCTCCGGCGGCGATTTGATCGGATCAGGTCGGCCGGACCAGTGTAAATCTTGGGTTTTTCCGGGATTTCGGGCGGGGACTCGACTTGAATGGAACCTCCGGCCTCCTGCCGAGGACTTTCGGACACGTCCCGACGGCCCGCCGCCTTTGCGGCAGGCCCGAATGCCGGGAACCGGAGGGGATTGGAACTCAGGCGGGTGCGCGTTTCCGGTGGTTGCCGGTCAGGCGCAGGTAGTCGAGCGCCAGCCTCGGTTTTCGGGCCAGCCTGCGAATCATCGGCGTGACGAAGTCGGCGTGCGCCCGAACCAGGCGGATGGCGAGCCGCCGCAGACAGGACATGTTCTCGGGCCCGTGGCCGCTCCTGATCTTCGAGTGGTCCTCGTTCCAGCCGGTCGGCTCGTCCAGGACGCGATGCACTCGATTCTCCACAGTCCAATGGGACCGGTTCAGCGCAAGCAGCTTGACTGCGTCGGCGGCGGCGGCCGTGTGGCTGGTGATGCCGA
>MPMP01000106.1 GCA_002238565.1 Albidovulum sp. bin36 | reverse complement strand
TGACATCCACACCTGCGATTACCATCGTCATTGTCCTCTCGCTCCTCCACTCGTGATGATCCGGTTCAAGACCCAGGCATCCATTCAGGACGCGAGGGGACGAAGGGAGGACGGGCCGACCACGCTTTTGAACGGTTCCAGTGAACCCAGTCGATATCGGTCCGACCCGCCCTGCGGAGCGAAGCCCCGCTGACCCCTCCCTGAATTCGGGGAGGGGACCCCAGCTACAGGATACCCCACCTGCGCATGCGCGCCAGGTTGAAGTTTTCCACAGGTCGCGCGATTCCAACATGTGAATAACTCTATAGACATGGGTATCATGGGAAGGTTCATACGAGTCGAGGCGAACAGACCTGAAAATGCCAGAGGCGCATTTGCAGCGCCCGTCGTAATTTCGATCCGGCGGAAGCGGAGCGGCTCCGGCGGCGCGTTCGTTCGGAGGATTCGGCGGCGGGAGCCAAATAGAGGCAATAGTCCAAAGGTATTTGGGCGGCGAAGGCCGGCTTAGGGCAAAAAAGGCACATCCGCCGTGTTCCGCTTTGCGGTCGCCGGCCGGGGAGAGGTTAGCGGCGCGAGGCGTTCAGCACCGCGTCGAGGGCGTCCCGGGTTTTCGCGGCGTAGCGGCGGTTGGCTTCGGGAAGGTATTTGAACTCGCCCTTCAGCCGGATGATGGAAATGGCGGCGTTGCCCGGGCAGGCCAGGTTGCGCGGCAGGTGGCGAACCCGAGCGCGGCAGCGGTCTTCATCGCAGGTGAAGTCGGTTGCGTAGTGCAGGCGGTTCTCGATGCGCCAGTGATTACTTACGAGGCTTAGCATCGCGTCGGGACCGGCCTTGTCGGCGCCGAGCGAGGTCAGTCCGTAGACGGTCTCGCGGCTTGTCTTTCCGGTTTTTCGAACGTGGAGGGTCCTTGCGGTCCGGAACGCCTGCTTGCGCCCTTTCAGCTTGCGCGTCTCGTTCCATTTCGGGTCGGAGAGGTCGAAGACGGCGCAGCGTCGCGTTTCGAGGCGGCCGTGCCCCTTGTCGAACTTGTCCTCGCTCCAGCCCGCGCCGGCCCAGTCCAGATCTTCGAGATTCTTGCGGATGGTCGGCTGGTTGTCCTTCACCGAGATAACTACGTAGTCGGCCCGGCAACTCTCGACCAGGCAGCGGGCGGTCTCCTGCTGCGCGTGCAGGGCATCGAGGGTGACCACCCTTCCTTTCAAGTCAAGATCCTGCGACTGCTGGCGCATGGTCGGGATCTCGTTGGTTTTCGAGCCGACCCGCACCTGCCCGAGGACTAGGCCGCTGCCGTGCTCGACGGCGGCCACCAACATCCGCCGTTCGCCCTCGATCTGCCTCGAGGCTCCGCGCACGTCCTTGCCGTCGAGGGCGACCGGCGCGCCGGCCTCGCTGAACTGCTCGATCCACTCGCGCAGAGCCGTCTCAAGCGCGTCCGGCGGCATGGAGGACAGAACGCAGTGGAAGGTCGAGGTTGCCGGGGCCGTGAAGCGCCGCCGGCTCGGACTCCAGAACCCGCCGACGGCCCTGAGCTGCTCTTCGTCCAGGCGGGCGGCGTATTCGCCGAAGGCCGCAATGCCGCGGTAGCCGCTCAGCCGGGCGGCGATCATGATTGTCATGTAGCAGGCGATGCCGTAGCGCTGGCCGCGCTTCTTGCGAAAGTCGGGGATGGTCTACAGATAGTTGTGCAGGCTGCGCAATTCCTCGGCCGGCATCGGCTCGCCCTTCGCGCCGGCCCGCCATTCGGGCGCCGCCTGCTCGCAGCGCAGCTTCTCCCGCGCTCCGGTTTCAAGTTCGCGTATGTTGATCTCCTTCGGCTGCCCGTTCCGCCGCCAGCGCGCCGACCTTGAAGGCGCCCGCCGTCCAGCCCGGAAGGGCCGACCAGACCTCGCCCCAAACCGCCACGTGCCGAAGCGACTTGCCGAAAAGGCTGTGGAACGGAAGATAGTGATGCTCCCCGGCCAGCGCGTCTCAGCGGCGCTGTTCCCCGGCACCGATCACCGGGCGAACCGCGACCTCGCCCGGCTCGGGGTCGCCGTCAAAAGCGCTCAGAATCTCCATGTGGGATTAATAAAACGGCGACTTCTGAAAAGCCAGACCTAAATTTGGCTTCGGGATGAGTGCGGCTCGCTATGCGGACTCGATGTCAACGACGATTCATTGCTATGTAGTCAATCAGAAGACGGGTCGATCCGGCTAGGCCGGCCGCGTCGGCGCGGCCGGCGACTGCGGGCAGCAATGATCGCGCAATTTCCTTGCCGGCCTCAACGCCCCATTGATCGAAACTGTTAATCCCCAATACGGTTCCTTCAACGAATACCCGATGTTCGTAGAGCGCAATCAATTGGCCGAGAACGAAAGGCGTGAGTTTAGGATAGAGCAAGGTAACCGACGGTCGGCTGCCCTTTATTTCCCGGTGCGACGCTAGCCGGGTTCGATTGCCCGCGCCTCCCGGATTGGAATCCGTTTTGAAATCTCGGCTATCGGCCCCCCGCCCCCGCATCAATGCTTCGGACTGGGCGAGGCAGTTCGCAACGAGCAAGTCGTGATGCTCCTGAAGCTCAGGCTCGTGCGAATTCGCCGCCAGCAAGAATTCGCATGGCGCGATGCGGGTTCCTTGCAACAGGAGCTGATGAAACGCATGCTGACCGTTGGTTCCGGGTTCGCCCCACACGATTGGCCCCGAGGGTCGCGTTAACGGCTCCCCGTCCCGAGAAACGCTCTTGCCGTTGGATTCCATCATCAATTGCTGCAGATACGCCGGCAGAAGGCGAAGGCGCTGGTCGTAGGGAAGGATTGCGGTAGTTTCGTACCCGGCGACCTGATTGTGCCAAATTCCGACTAGCGCAAGCAGGACGGGCAAATTGGCTTTCGGCTCCGCGGCCAAGAAATGCGCGTCCATTTCTCTTGCGCCCGCCAGGAATTCGAGGAATTTCCGCGGGCCGATTGCGATCATGAGGCTGAGCCCGACCGGACCCCAAACCGAATACCGCCCCCCTACCCAGTCTTCGAAACCGAACACCCGCTTCATGTCGATGCCGAAAGAGCCCGCCTTTTCCGTCGCCGACGACACGGCGGCGAATTGCCGCCGGACGCCTTCGGGACCGCAGGCGCCTGCGATCCAGTCCCTAGCGGTCCTGGCGTTCGTAATGGTTTCGATCGTCGTAAACGTCTTCGAAACGACGACGACCAGGGTCGTTTTCGGATCTAGGTACGATGTGGCGTCCCGAAAATGGGAGCCGTCGACGTTGGAAATGAAATGCGGTCGCAGAGTATCGACATAGGGCGCGAGCGCCGCCGACGCCATGGCCGGACCAAGATCGGAACCGCCGATTCCGATGTTCAGCATGTCCGTGAATCTTTTTCCGCTTGCCGAAAGCACGGCGCCGTTGCGAACGCCGTCGGAAAAGCTCTGCATTTTTGCAAGCGACCGACGAATTCCCGGCTTGACGTCGGCGCCATCGACGAGGACCGGCGCGCCGTCCGGATCCCTCAAGGCCGTATGCAGGACCGAACGATTCTCGGAGACGTTGATTCGCTCGCCTTCGAACATGTCGAGCCGCCGCTCGGCGACCCCGGCCTCCGAACATAGCTCCAGCAGCAGCTTTAAGGATTCATCGTCGATCGAAGTCTTGGAGAAATCCAGCAGCATGCCGCCCGCAGCCGCCGACAGCTTGTCCGCCCTAGAGGGATCATTGTCGAAGAGCGAACTGATTCGACGGTTCGAAGTCGCCTGAAAATGATTCTCCAGCCTGTCCCAGAAGTTCATGATCGCCTGCCGTTTCCTTGAGCCAAATGGATTAATTCGAGCGTATCGATCGCCGGAGGCAGTAGGCTATCCGCCTGGAGCGCCGGGCTTTCGGCGACCCGCGGCGCGTTCCCGATCTTTGCACGCGAAAGGCGCATGTCCGATTGCCTCGCAATCGTCGCGGCCTATTCGATCGGGCGCCACTTCGGAACTTCGCTGTAAAAGATATCCACGGCTTCGCGAGGGCCTTCGGACCCTTGGCCATAGGGTTCCGGGCTTTCGCCGCTGTCTTCCCACTGCGAGATTATCGGGTCGGCCCAGGCCCAGGCGGCTTCGACCTCGTCGCCTCGCATAAACAGGGTCTGATTTCCGCGAATTACGTCGAGGATCAGCCTTTCATACGCGCTCGCCGAAACGCCCTCGGTTCCAAGCGCATCGGAAAAGCTCATATCCAGCGGAACCTGCTCAAGGCGCATGCCGCCGAGGCCAGGCCCCTTGATCATGACGTTCATTGTAATTCCCTCGTCCGGCTGCAGCCGCAGGACCAGAACATTGTTGTAGATCTTCTTGTCCTTGCCGAAGATCAGATGCGGGACTTTCTTGAAAACAATGGCGACTTCCGACATTCGCGTTCGCAGTCGCTTGCCGGTTCTCAGATAGAACGGCGTTCCGGCCCATCGCCAGTTCGCGATGCCGCAGCGCAGGGCCACGTAGCTTTCCGTCTTGCTGTCGGGGTTGTCGACATCGTCTTTGTAGCTTCCGAGTTCGCCGTGCTCGAGATACTGGCCTCGAACGATGTTCTCCGGCCTCACGCTCTCGAGCGAGTTCAAGACCTTGAGTTTTTCGTCCCGCACGGCATCGGGTTCGAATCCCCAGGGAGGCTCCATGGCTACGAGGCAAAGCAGCTGCATCAAGTGATTCTGGACCATGTCCCGCATGGCGCCTACGCTGTCGTAATATTCGCCGCGTCCTTTCACGCCTACTGATTCCGCGACGGTGATCTGAACGTTCTCAACATACTTGTTGTTCCAGATCGGCTCGAAGAACGCGTTTGCGAATCTAATCGCCATCAGGTTCTGAACCGTCTCCTTCGCGAGGTAGTGATCCGTACGGTAGATCTGCGATTCGGAAAAAACCTTGAGCAGCGAAGCATTGAGATTGCGGGCGGAGGCCAAATCGTAGCCGAACGGCTTCTCCAGTACGATTCGGGAGCCTGAATGCGTTGCTCCGCAAGCGCCGATCTTCTGGGCGATCGGTCCGAAAAGCGACGGCGAAACGGAAAGATAAAACGTCTGGATTCTATCTTTGCGGACCGCTTTGCACAGATCGGACCAGCCGGCCTCGGAATGGGCGTCCAGCGAGACGAAGGACAGCAGCTCCAGGAACCCGGAAACGGTTTCGGGATTCGGATTCGCGCTCTTCCCTTCGATCGACGATCGGGCGAACCGCCTGAATTTTTCGGTATCGCCTGACCGAGAAACGCCGATGATGCGCGAACCCGGCATAATCTGATTGCCTTCGAACCTCCGGTAAAGACTCGGTATGATTTCGCGCCGGGAGAGATCGCCGGTCGCGCCGAACAGCACGAGGTCGAACGGTTCTACGGGAATGACTTTGGATCGCATTGTCGAATTGGCTTCCCTGGCAAATTTCGCATGTGGCGCCGGCGGCTAGCGCATGTCCCGAGATTGCGGCGCGCTCGCCTCCTTGTCGCCCTCGCGTCCGCCTAACCCGTAGCGTGTCCGGATGCAATTCCATGCCGGGCCGGTGCGCAACCGAATTTCAATTTTCCGGCCGCCGAATCGGTTGGAGCGTTTACGCGCCGTCGCGCTGCGGTCCGCGTTGCAGCTTTTTGCGCATAAATCCGAGGACGGCCTCGGACGAGACTCCGTCGGCGGTAAATGCGTCGCCGATGTCGCGCAGAAGCACGAATCTTACCCGGCTCGATTCGGCTTTCTTGTCCTGCCGGAACAGCTCCAGGAATTTTTCGGCGGGCGGAAGGTCCCCCGGAATTTCGCTCAATGAATGCTTGGCGCCGGCATCGCCGAAGTGCCGGCGAATCCGAACCGGGACTTCCGGCGGGCAAAATCCGAGCTCGGAGGAGAACTCGGCCGCGAGAACGCATCCGACCGACACGGCCTCGCCGTGAAGCAATCTGTCCGAATACCCTGTCGCCGCCTCCAGCGCGTGCGCGAAAGTATGGCCGAGATTCAGCAGAGCGCGCCTGCCGGCCTCCCTCTCGTCTTCGGCGACTAGCGCCGCCTTTATCTCGCAGCAGCGACGCACGGTTGCGGCGAGTGCTTCGGGGTCCCTTCGCCTGATCGAATCGCCCTGATGCTCGAGCCGCTCGAAGAACTCGCGATCGTTCAGGAGCCCGTATTTGGCGACTTCGCCGTAGCCGGCCAGAAAATCGCGCTCGCTCAAGGTCGAGAGCGCGGAAATGTCGGCGAGCACGAGCGACGGCTGATGGAACGCTCCGACGAGGTTCTTGCCGACGGGCGAATTTATTCCCGTCTTTCCTCCTACGGAACTGTCGACCTGCGCCAGAAAAGTCGTCGGCAGCTGAAGCAGGCCGACGCCGCGCCGAAGAATCGCGGCGGCGAACCCCGCCAGGTCGCCGACGACGCCGCCTCCCAATGCGGCAACCGTATCTCCGCGCTCGACTTCGATCGAAAGCAGCCACTCGACAATTCTTTCGAGCTCTCGCCAGGACTTCGCAGCTTCGCCATGCTTGGCTTCGAGCGCGTCGACCCGGATGCCCGCCGATTCCATGCTCGATCGCAGCGGCGGCAGATAGCGGGATGCGATTCCGGGGTCGACGACGACCGCCAGCCGGGGCCTCGAAAGTACCGGGCCGACATAGCTCGCCGAATCGGCGAGCAGACCGCTGCCGATCAGGATGTCGTAGGATCTTTGGCCTAATTCAACGCGAACGACGTCAGGCGCCATGTTCGTCCCGCTCCGCGAAGACGCCCAATTCCGAATTCTCCAGGGCCAGCGCGATCTTGGCCGCCATGTCCGCCAGCGATAGGCCTCGCTCGGCCTCGACCGCGATTTGAGCCATGCTGTAGAATGGCGTTCTTTCGTTCAGCAACTCCGTAAGCGTCCGGTAGGGATCGGGCGTTAACAGCAAGGGTCGAGACGTCTTGTGCCGCACCCTCTCCCAAAGCAATTCCGGTTCGGCCTTGATCCAAAGCGAGATTCCTCTATCGGCTATAAGCCTGCGATTCCGTTCCAGCATGAACGTTCCGCCTCCCGCTCCGAGGATTTTAGGTCGGCCGCCGAGCAGCTTCTCCAGCATGCCGGATTCTTTCTCCCGGAAGTAGGCTTCGCCGAATTGCTGGAACATTTGGGCGATCTCCATCCTTTCGGCGGTTTTTATTTCGGTATCCGAATCGAGAAACGGAACCGACAGCAGCTCCGCCAGCTCGGCCCCGACGGCGGACTTGCCGCATCCCATCATGCCGACGAGAACCACGGGCTTGGCCAGTTTTTTCGGAAAAAATTTTTTCAAATCGCGCCGTCCCGCTATATCCGGTCTTGCGACCGTGCAAATTTCCCGCAATTGCGGTATGAATTCAACGAATCTGAATCATAAGCGAAATCGAATTAGCAAGCAAAGGACGCGGGGAATGAAACGACTTATCGTTGCCATTGGAATCGCCGTCGCCATCGCCGCGGTCGGGATCACTGGCTACGCTTTCTTTGGAGACATGCAGCCTCCGGACGAAAAGATCGTCGTTCCCGTTATCGTTGATGCGCAATAGCTGCATTTTGGCAACGATAGGGATGCTCGCCGCGTGGCCGGCGCATTCCCAGCAGCCTCTTTCGGCAATCGAGTGGCTATCCGCAGTCGAAGCGGCGTCCGAAGCCGACTCGACGCCGGTTGCGGCGCCGGCCCGAAACTCCCCTATCGAATCCACCGAGCTGGACGCGCTGCGCTGGGATGCGGTCGGCCTGGTTTCAAGCGAGCTTGCCGGCCTGCCGAAGGAGCTATGGAAGAGAAGCGACGGTGTCGAGATCGAAAGGCGGATTGCGGATCTGGACATTGATTCGCTGCCGGCGGCTCTTGAACTTCTCTATATTCTTTTGCTGACGGAATCGGATCCTCCCGAAAACTCCGTCTCCGACGGCAGCCTCTTCCTCGCGCGCGTCGACAAGCTCTTTGAACTGGGAGCTCTTGAGCACGCCGAGGCTCTTCTCGAGCGGGTTGGTCCGACGAAGCCCGAGGCGTTTCGCAAATGGTTCGACATCAGCCTGCTGACGGGCTACGAAAACCGCGCCTGCGCGGCGATGATGTCGATTCCGGAGCTGGCCCCGAATTTCGCGGCCCGGATATTCTGCCTCGTGCGCGACGGCCAATGGTCCGCCGCGGCGGTGTCCCTAAGCGCGGCGCGAGCGATCGGCGCGATTTCGGCCTCCGAGGCCGAGCCGCTAAAGTACTTCCTTTATCCCGAATTGATCGGCGACGGCCCGCTGCCGGAACCGTCGGCCCTGACGCCGCTGGACTTTCGGATGCGCGAAGCCATAGGCCAGCCGCCGCAGAGGTCGTCCCTGCCGCTCGCGTTCGACTATCGCCATCTTTCCGGCATCCTGGGATGGAAGGCGAAGATCGAAGCGTGCGAACGCCTTACGCGCTCGGGCGCCATTCCGCCAGGAACGCTGTTTTCGGCATATCTGGAACGACCGCCGCCTGCTTCGGGCGGAGTTTGGGATCGCGTCAGGAGCATACAGGCCCTGGATCTGGCGCTGCTATCGAAAAATTTGGATGAAGTCGGCGGCCTGCTGCCCGGAATATCCGGTTCAATGAAGGAATCGGGTCTGGGCGTCGCGTTTTCGCGTTTTTTCGGGCCGAGGATACTTCGCTTGGGAATTATTGAAAACGCGCGCGCCGAGCTGTTCGAGATCGCATTGCTATCGGACGAGTATGCAGCTGCAGTGCAGGACTTCCCCGCCGAATCCAGGCGGGAAATGTTTTTACAGTCGCTCGCTCTCGGCGAGCCGTCATTGCTGCTCGCGCACACGCCGCTCGAAGCGGCTATCGCGTCTGCGCTTTCCGGACGGGAATTCGACGGCGAGTTTATTGATTTGCTTGACCAGGGAAAGCTTGGCGAGGCGCTCCTTCGGTCGCTGGAGCAGCTTTCGAACAGTCGGCAGGCGGACCCTTTCGATGTCGGGGAGGCGCTTGCCGCGCTCTCCAAGGCGGGACTTGACCGGGTCGCCACGAAGATCGCGCTGCAGATGCTGGTCACCATCGACCGGATATGACTGGCGGCGACTGGATCGAGCCTTTCCTGGAAGCCGCAAGTGCCGAGCGGGGCGCGGCGGGCAACACGATTGCCGCCTACGGTGCCGATCTCAAGGACTTCCGGGAATTTCTGAAAGAATCCGGGGCTTCGTTCGACGCGGCGCAGCGGAACGACATTCTAAGCTATATCAAAAAGCTGGACGCGGCGGGCATGAGCGCGTCCACCCGCAGCCGCCGCATGTCGGCGATTCGGCAGCTCTACAGATTCGCCTACGAAGAAGGCTGGCGATCGGACAACCCGGCCTCGCGCATCAGGAATCCGCGAAAGGCTCGCACACTTCCCAAGTATTTAACCGAGGAGGAGGTCTCCCGTCTGCTCGAAGCGGCTGGCGAAACCGGAAAAACCGACTGCGAAAAGGCGCGAAACGCGTGCATGCTGGAACTATTGTACGCAACCGGAATGAGAGTCAGTGAATTGGTCTCGCTTCCGCTTGACGCCACCGAAGGCAATCCCGACATGCTGCTGATAGTCGGCAAGGGATCTAAGGATCGCATGGTTCCACTGTCCGCGCCGGCCAGGAAAAAGCTCCTGGAATGGCGGCGGCGGCGCAAGCAGCAGGAAGATTCCGGCCCGGCGAAGGGCAGGAAGAAATCGAAATTTCTCTTTCCATCGAGAGGAAAGGCCGGGCATTTCGATCGAGTCCGATTTTATCTGCTGATAAAGCAAATCGCCGCATCGGCCGGACTAGAACACGAATTGGTAACTCCGCACCGCCTGCGCCACGCCTTCGCGACGCATCTTCTTGCGAATGGCGCCGATCTTATCTCGGTAAAGACGCTGCTCGGTCACGCCGATGTTTCCTCGACCGAAATCTATACCCTTATTCTCGACGAGCGGCTAAAGTCGCTGGTATTCGAGCGTCACCCGCTGGCGACCGGCAATTGACCCGGCATCGAAAGATGCCGGCGCGAATCTCCGATACTGGTATTATTGCTTTTCACGGCCTTCAATCACAACTCTAGGGAAAGACGGGAACAACTCGAAACAATATGACTGGCGAAACTATTGACTGGTGGCGTTACATTTACAACGACGCGCTGGACCTCGCGTTTTGGGCGACGCTCGCGGCGATCGTGCTGCTCATTTGCCTCTCGGCGTTTTTTTCCGGATCAGAAACCGCGCTGACGTCCGCATCGCGGGGCAAATTGCAGGCCAAGGCGAACAAGGGGGACAGAGGCGCCGCAAGCGCGCTCAAGGTGACCGGGAATCGGGAACGGCTGATCGGAGCGATTCTGCTTGGCAACAATCTCGTGAATATCGTCGCCGCATCGCTCGCGACTACGCTGTTTACTAGGCTGTTCGGGGATTCTGGAGTTGCCGTCGCGATCGCGGTCATGACGGCGGTCGTCGTCGTATTCGCGGAGGTCATGCCCAAGACCTACGCGATAGCGAGGCCGGAGTCGGCGTCGATAAGGGTCGCTCCGGCCATTGGAATGATTATCAAGCTTTTCTTTCCGATCGTAGCCGCCGTTCAATTTTTTGTCTGGCGACTGCTTCGGCTATTCGGATTGTCGGGCGAGCTAGAGAGCCCGGTTCTTGAAATACGGCAGGAGATCGAGGGCACGATAGCGCTGGGCCACTCGATCGGAGCGGTGAAGAAGGAGCATCGAGACCGGCTTCTCGGAGCGCTGGACCTCGGCGACCGCACGGTGGAGGAGATCATGCTTCATCGATCCGAGATCGAGATGATCGATGCCGATGCGGCTGAGGACGAGGTCTACGAGCAGTGCAGGAATTCGCAGTTCACCCGCCTGCCCGTGTTCCAGGGAAACAGGGAGAACATCGTCGGCGTATTGCATGCTAAAGACGTTCTAAGGGAAGCGCTCGGCTGCAGGGCCGGCGGCTCGGAGAGCGGCGGCCCCGATCAAAAGCTGGACATCGTCCGAATTTCGATGGAGCCGTACTTCGTCCCGGAAACAACGACTCTCGACGACCAGATGCGCCAGTTTCTCGCTCGGCATTCTCAATTCGCCTTGATCGTCGACGAGTACGGGACGCTGCAAGGCCTCGTAACGCTCGAGGACATTCTGGAAGAAATCGTAGGCGAGATCACGGATGAATTCGATACGCAGCCGGAGAAGCCGCTGAGTCCGGGAGCCGACGGCAGCATCGTCGTCGACGGCGGCGCCACTATTCGCGATCTCAACCGCGAAATGGGCTGGCGACTTCCGGAAGCAAACGCGAATACGATAGCGGGGCTTGTCATCGACGGCGCGAAATCGATCCCGACCAAGGGACAGGAGTTCAACTTCTATGGATTCGCGTTCAAAATTCTGGGCCGGGAGGCGAATAGGATCACGCAGGTGCGAATCAAGCCCTTGTAGCTCTGCGGCATGAAGACAGCCAAACGGCACCTGAAATAGAATCGCGCATGGCGACCCGGCATCGCCCCGCCCTATTCTGCCGCGAATCGGCTTTACTGCGATCCGCGCGGCTATTGAATTCCATTGTCGGAATCGAGGACTGCCAAGACAAACTTCGCTCCGGTTTGAATTGGCCGAAAGAGCTTCCATTGCGATGTCCGCGTCGAAAGATTCCAGCTTCGCCGCAGGAGTTGGCTCCCCGAGACGGCGACAAGCCCAAATTCGGCAATTCCAATCGCGCATTTGCGAATGCCGATCCTCGGAGCCGGCGGACAATCAATCAAATTTTGATCCGGGCCGGCAATGGATTTGGATAGTGACAATCAGGCGACGGTTTGGTATCCATTGCCTAGAAGCAGGTTGCAACGAGAAAGTATCATCATGAAAAAGATCGCCGGGTTGTTTGCGGTGTTTTGCATTTGCTTGCCGAACGTGCTGGGAGCGCAGGAAGCCGGCGACGAAAGCGCCGATGGATTCGCCGTCGGGACGCCCGTCGTGAGGCAAGTCGGAGAAATCTATACGCGAGCCGTGCACGGGGACTGGATCATAAACTGCATATATTCGGGCGCTGAAACCGAAGAATGCAACATGCAGCAATTCGTCACCGACAAGGAAGGCAATCGAATCGCGCGAGTCGAAGTCTTCGAAGTTCCCGACGTCGCGTATTTGGGCGCGGGAGCCAATATCACGACTCCATTGGGGACTTTGCTGGAATCCGGCTTGGTGCTGGCTGTCGGAAAGGCGGCCGCGAAAACCTACCCGTTCCGATTTTGCCTGGACAATGGATGCGCCGCGAGAATTGCGTTCACGACGGCGGAGGTCGAACTGCTACGTAAATCGATTTCGGTATTATTGACGATTCGCTCGGTATACCGGCCCGAGGAACCCACTAGCGGCGCCCTGTCGCTTGCCGGCTTTACCGCCGGCTTCGCGGAAGTGCAGATTGCTTCGGGAACCTTGAAGGAATAATTTGGCGAAATTTCCAGCTAGCGCATTACGTAACGGGCGGGAGCCTCTCGCCCGTCGAAATTAGTGCCCGATTCAACATCGCCTACGAATTTTTTCGATACCGAAGTGTTCGGGACTCGATCAAAAGGATCGCAGAATTGACTTGAATTGGCATAGACGCCGCTGCTTCGCAGCCCGCGAGGGTTCCGACCGCGAAACTTGCCTGTGCGCAATGCCGCCATACTCTCGGGAGGCGAACCGCCTGGAAGCAGAACCGGCGGCATCTTGCGCCTGGCGGATACGGTTTCGAGAACGCCTATTTCTTCAAATTTTCAGCGAGGAGGCGCTCGAGTTCCCGCACTTTCTGGGCAAGTCTCGGCAATTTCGCGATATGCCTGTAGTGGGACAGGTGCTTGGATATCTCGGCCGCCGGAACTCCCATGACGCTGGTCTTGTCGGAGACGCCGCGAAATATCGCCGACGCTCCGGACGCCTGAACGTCGCTGCCAACGGAAATATTGTCGGCGACGCCGACCTGCCCGCCGAATATCGCGCGGTCGCCGATAGTAGCGGAACCGGCAATTCCAACCTGTCCGCAGATTACGCAGTCTTCGCCGATCCGTACATTGTGCGCAACATGGCATAGGTTGTCGAGTTTTGTTCCGCTGCCAATTGAAGTGTTGGAAATCGTTCCGCGGTCGATCGCGCAGTTCGCGCCGATTTCAACATCGTCGCCGATTTCGACCGAACCTAGCGAATTGATTTTTAGATGGCGGTGGCTCGGTCCTTCGGACGCTCTCTTATTCAGCTCATAGGCGAAGCCGTCGCACCCGAGCACTGCGTTCGCGTGGGCGATCACTCTTTTTCCGACGACGACTCCCCGTCCGACTCGCACGCCCGGATAAATTACCGCTCTTTCGCCGATCCGCGCGTCGCGGCCGATCGAAACGTTCGACCCGATCAAGCTGCCGGCCCCGACGCATGCTCCGCGCTGAATCACGGCAAAGGGTCCGATTCGGCAGCCGGCTCCAATGCGCGCGGCCGGCGAAATCACCGCCGCGGGATGAACGCCCTCTTCAAACTCGCTAGGCGGCTCGAAGACGTGGCTGGCTATCGCGAAGGCGTGGCGCGGCCTAGAGACCAGTATAGCGGATCTAAGCCCTAGATTCGTCCAGTCCGTTTCTTCGCCAAGAAGCGCAGCTCGAGCGCGACTTGCCGCAAGCTCCGGCAGGAATTTTGAATCGAAGGCAAGCGCAAGGTCGTTCGGTCCGGCGCTTGCGGGCTCGGCCAATCCATCGACCCGCAGTTTCAGATCTCCTTCGGCCCGCCCGCCGACGGCGGAAGACAAGTCTCCTATCGAAATTCCCATGATCGGCCTTATTTGGGCCGGATCGCCGAAATTTGAACTGCGGACTAGGAAATGAGCCCGGCTTCGATCAGGGAATCAAAGATTTTCCTATCTCGTCCGTATACGTCGTTGCGGTAGTTGATTTCGCCTCCCGCGTTGACGAGAACGGTGCGGTATACGAGGTGGATGGGCAAGGGCTCGGCAAGGTCGAATTTAATCTCTTCGTCTTCGTAAAGCGCTTCATCCAGCAGTCTATCCGGAAACTGGTATTGCTTGGCGAGGAGGAACCTTGCCAGATCGTGCGCCTTCCCCAGCCGGACGCAGCCATGGCTGAAAGTGCGTACATCCTTGCTGAACAGGTTTTTCTCGGGGGTATCGTGCAAGTAAATGCTATATTTGTTCGGGAACATGAACTTGACTTCGCCCAGCGCGTTTAGCGGGCCCGGAGGCTGCTTTAAACTAAACGGGAAATTGGTTTCGGAATACTGCGTGAAGTCGATCATGGCGCGGTCGACTTCATTGTTCTCCTTGTCAAATATCAGGAGTTGCTCTTCGGCGAATGGATCTTCCTGCCAAACCGGTAGAACTTCCTTGGACGCGATCGAATAGGGAACGTGCCAAATCGGATTGACGATCATGTGCGTCATGAGACCCGAAAATTCAGGAGTGCTTAAATCCGCATCCGAAGATTGTCCGACCACGGCCCTGGTATAGAATGCGGTCTGCCCGTTTTCGATAATTCGCGCGCTAAAATCAGCTAGATTTACGAGTACATGCTTATTGCCAAGCGGCTCGTTCAGCCAGCGAAGCCTCTCCAAAGACGCGGCGACTTGAATGCGCCGGTCCCTCGCCGAAATGTTCAGGGCGTCCGTCGTCAGGGAGCCGACAACGCCGTCGGCTGAAAATCCGTGCCGCGACTGGAATCGCTTTACCGCATTCTCCACGTGAACATCGAAACTAACGTTCGCGTTCCTCGCGAGAAAGCCCATTCGGATAAGGCGGTTCCGGAGCGCTACCACTTCCCCGCCCTTGTCGCCTAGGCGCAGGATGCCGATTTCGGATGGCAGCGGTTCGCCCCATCCGCCCTTGGCTATCATTGCATCCAGGCGCAGAAGCTCTTTGCGGAGTTCCCGATAGGCTGGGTCGGCGGGCGCAAGACTCGCTAGGAATGCGTCCGGGGCGGGGGACAGAATCCGCTCCATGAGGAAATCGGTTTCGATGTGCCTGCGCTTTCGCTTGATCCCGTCGTCGATATCCTCCGGTTCAAGCGCCCCGGTATTCAGGTCCCGCGCATATTGCAGATACGTTTTGCTTGCCGCGCCCTCGGCGACAGCTAGATCCCAATAAGATACCGCATTAGCGAACAGGCTCTTTAACCGATCGGGCTTATACCGGAAACTAGGCAATCCGTGCCCGACTGAATCGTCCAGCGCGGACAAAAGTACGATTCGGCGCTCCTTCGCGTCTTCGCCCGCAAGCCAAATCGGGCGGAAATCTCGATCGCGATAAAAGCTCAAAAGTGTTTCGTCGTCCGACACCTCGCTGGTGAGGGCAAGGCGGAACGCCAACATATCGGTTTCGGCTCGGGCATCCTCGACCGAATAACCGGTCAAAGCCAGCGCAAGCGCCGCGGCTGCCAACTGAATCTTGCTAAGGCTCGCTATCGATTTCATTTTCTTCTTCTTTGTTTCCGCTCTTCAGCATGGGCTAATAATGCAATCATGTATGATTCGCAAAATTATGGGCGCTAAATGTCGCCAAAGTCCTGGCGAATGCTGCAAATTAACTACAATGGATGCGCAACTTAATTCCTGAGATCTACTTTTCGAAAATAACGATTATTTGAACACCGATTGCGCAGGTCGGAAATTTATTTTTCGGCTGCCCGGCAATGAATACAAAAGACGATCACCGGATGTCGAGGAGCACTGCGCAATTGGCTTCGAACCGGTCCGCTCATTGAGAACAACGGCGGTAGCGCATTCAATTTTTTTGTTATCTCCGACATTCTTCGGCAAGACTTTGAAACGTAGCGCGAACTCCCCGGTTCCGGACGACCGTCCGGCTGCGGCCTGACAACTGCTTCCGGGAACCAGCCGACATGGTCCGCGAGCAAATGGGCTTGGACCTGCCGAACAGGACCATCGCGAGCAGTTCGCCTGCGAGATCGAGAATTTGGAATTGATCACCCTTAAGTCGTTTCTCGGCAAGGGCAAGAAAACGGAGCGGACGGAGTTGCTCAACCGCCGCGCGACCTCGGCTACGCCAGCCTGATCAAAAGGTGATTTTTTTGGTAATTCAATCTTCGGCGCCTCCGGGATCAGGCTTGAGCCGCTTTATGTTCGATGCCTCCGGCACGCGTGCCCGCCGCGACAAGTAGATCGGGCGGACGAAGAATCAGCGCGTCGACGGATTCGCGCTAACGCGTGTGCAAACGATCGGCTCTTCAGCCAACTGCCGCGACCACCAGAGCCGCAAGTTGACGGCACGCTGAAATCTGGTCGCGGCGGCTTTACGGAATCTACGAGATGAATTTACGGTCGACGATGTATCCTTGCTGATTGAAGCGCATCTAGTCGAAATCCAGGCACTGCTTCAGGCACCGACGATGTGAGAAGGACTCTATATTCACCCGGTAATCCAGACCGCGCACTATGGGAAAGTACGGATGATACCGTCTGCTGCCCGCCTCCGAGCTTCAGGCGCACACTGATTGAAGCCGGGTTGCGGAACTTTTTCCCGGATCCGACTGAATGCGCAAAGCCATCTGGAACACAGGGGCCGTACGACGTGCATTCACCCTACAGCCGTTCGTGTCGATGCAACAACGGCAAGGACGCGGAAGGATGGAGGAACAATGCCGCTTTGCGAATTGAAACGTCACCGTGTGTTCGTTTGCACGCGTCCGAAAGCAGCCCTGGCACGGCGTCGGACTAAACCGAACGGCCGATGCGCCCTGCGAGTTCGTCGCCGCGGATTCTTCTTTTCGTCTGCGGTCAGTTCCGGCAATAAAGCGAGCCCACAAAAAAACAACAGCCAAGCATAGATGAGCGAGCGCGAATCCGAATCGCTTGACAAGCTGATCGGGGGGCTTGGCAAATAGATAAAAAAGATTTTATCGGCGAATTGCGAATTTCCGATTTTGAGGCTCGCGATGCAATGATTCGCGCATCTCTTTTCGCGTCGCCCCTCCCAAATCTCCCGACACGCGAATTTCAATCATTGTTAATTGTCACGGGATAGTCTTCAAATTCCAGGAAAACAATTCTTGTTTTTCAACGAATTAAGCATTTGCCTTCGGCAGATCAACTCGATTTTCGGCGATAGTGTTTGAAATTTTCTTTTTTGCGCTCTACACTTCGAGGGGGCCCAAAAGTGGCCCCGTTGAGAAAATGAGCAGATTCGATCTTATGCCTAATGATTGTTGACAATATCAATCGGTTGATGTAAAACTACCATGGTAGAGTGCTAGGATTCATAAGCAACGAATCAAAAACAAAAATTGGCAGGAACAATGAAGACAATCGAAATCGAGCAGGTTGGCCAGCAGCACATGAATACCAGCCAGGCAAATGAGGATTGTAAATTCGCGCGTCGAAGCGTACTTCAATACTTTTTAGCCGGTGCCTTTGCTGTCGCGGCCGCACCCGCCTTTCCAAACGCGGCCTCCTATCTAAAGGGAGCCGGCAATATTCGACGCCTAAAAATGTACTGCGGCCATACGGGCGAGTCCTTGAATACGATCTATTGGATCGACGGCGAATATATTCGCGAAGCCATGAATGAAATCGACTACCTCATGCGTGACTGGAGGCAGGATCGAAAAATCAGCATGGCTCAACAAAACATCGATAACCTATCCGCTATCAGCGCAATCCTGGAAACCGACGAACCGTTCAAGCTGCTTTCGGGCTACAGAACGAAGCGCACAAACGATTATCTCAGGAGGAGTAGCGGAAGCGTCGCGCGAAATTCACTTCATATCAAAGGCAAGGCAGCCGATGTTCGCCTGAAGAACCGTTCTTCAAGGCAAATTGCTACTGCGGCAGCGACTTGCGCGAGCGGCGGCGTCGGACGATATAGACGAGAAAACTTCGTTCACATCGATTGCGGCCAAGTCCGGACTTGGAAAATTTAACGCCCGCTCATAAATCAATTCCAAGCATTCGGCGCCGAACGGAACAGCAGGCCTCAAGGGCGTACTGTTCCGTCGCCCTCCACGAGGTATTTGAAACTTGTCAACTGCGTTGCCCCGACGGGTCCTCGAGCATGCAGCTTGCCGGTCGCGATTCCAATCTCGGCGCCGAGGCCGAATTCGCCGCCGTCGGCGAACTGCGTTGAAGCGTTGCGCATGAGGATCGCGGAATCGAGCCGCGAAAAAAACCTGTCGGCTGTTTCATCGCTTTCGGTAATGATCGCCTCGGTATGATTCGATCCGTGCGTTCTAATATGGGCGATAGCGTCGTCTACGCCGTCGACGATCTTCGCCGCGATCACCATGTCTAGGAATTCCTTGCCGAAATCTTCGGGAGTCGCGGCTACGGTTCCTTCGACCGCCTGCAGGGTGTCATCCGCCCGCACTTCAACTCCCTTTTCGACCAGGTCGGAGATAAAGGGCGCGCCTTGCCTATCCCAGAATGCGCGGTCGACAAGCAGGCATTCCGCGGCGCCGCATATGCCTGTCCGGCGGGTTTTCGCGTTGACGACGACTTTGCGGGCTTTTTCCATGTCCGCGCGGGCGTCGACGTAGACGTGGCAGATGCCTTCGAGATGCGCGAATACCGGCACGCGAGCTTCCGACTGCACGCGCGCAACCAGGCGGTGGCCTCCGCGCGGTACGATGACATCGATAAATTCCGTCATTCGCAGCATTTCGCCGACGGCATCCCTGTCCCTGGTCGGCACGAATTGCACGCTCGCCGCCGGCAATCCCGCGTCTTCCAAGCCGGCCACGAGGCACTGGTGGATTATCCTGGAAGAGTGAAAACTCTCCGAGCCTCCGCGCAGTATGGCCGCATTTCCGGATTTTATGCACAAGGCGCCGGCATCGGCCGTTACGTTCGGCCTGGATTCGTAGATGATGCCGACGACTCCTATTGGCGTCCGGACCTGGCGGATTTTCAAGCCGGACGGCCGTTCCCAGCTTGCGATCACTTCGCCGACCGGGTCCGGCAGGGCGGCCACGGCTTCCAGCGAGCCGGCAATCCCGTCTATTCTAGCTTGATCGAGCAATAGCCTGTCCAGCATAGCGTTCGAAAGCGATTTCGCGCGCCCGAATTCCAGATCCTTTTCGTTTTCTTCGCGAATATCGGCTTCGCAATCTCGAATCGCGGCTGCAGCCTTTTCCAGGGCTGCAGATTTTCGATCGCTTGAAGCGAACGCCAACTCGGAAGCCGCGTCGGAGGCGCGTTGTCCAATGGTTCTCATCAAGTCGGCAATTGAGACTTCTTTCTGCATTGAATATTCTCCGAATTGAGGCGCCTTGCCGGATTATCCGGGCCTGGCAGTGAATTTGGGACGGCGGCAAGCCTCGGGCAATTCGCCCGGCATGGCCGGCCATGTCAAGCGCCATTCGGTTTCCGCCGAATTAATTCTTCAAAACGTGAAGTTCGACGACGTGCTTCACTATGGCGCGAGATTGCATGCGCGGTTTCGGGCGGAAGTCAGCGGAAATGCTGACTTGGGATAAAATCGAGGATATTGCCGTCTAGGAGTTTCATGTCGATTGCAGGCCAGCGCAAAAATCTAGTTTTTGCAGATTCGAGGAAGATTCAATCTGCGGATTCCGGTACGGGTGAGAGCATCGCTGCGGTTGTCGGGGCTGACCGAAGTGTCTCGGATGAGAGTTTGCGGATGTTTTCCGGCGAATTGCCGGCTGCGGGCGCAGCAATCCTTCGAGCCGGAACTGCGGCTCAATAGGGTTCTGCTTCCAACCCGCTCAGGAGCGCTTCAGGGGCTTTGGAATGGCGTCGATCGCGTCCTGCGCCTTGGCCGCGTAGTAGCGATTGGTCGGGGGCATGTTTTGAAACCGGCCCTCGAAGCGAACGATGGAGATTGCCGCGTTGCTCATGCAGGCGAGGTTGCGCCGCGCGTGGCGCGCATGCGCCCGGCAGCGGTCCTCGCCGTGTGTTCAGTCGGGAACGTAGTGAAAGCGGTTCTCAATTTGCCAGTGCTCGCGGACGATGCGGAGCAGCATGCTGGAATCGGCCCTGTCCCTGTCGAGCGAGGCCAGGCATTAGGTGGCGACTTCGGATATTGTCCCGGTTTTGACGCATTCGATCGTTCAGCGGATCCGGATGGCCTGCTTTCGTCCGTAGAGATCGCAGCAACCGTCCCATTCGGGGGCCGTCAGCTCGACACCCGCGTGCGTACTGGAATGACCTACAAGAATAGCGCTAAATTGAAGAAACGAATCTTGGCGGCCGTTTCGCCGAACCAGGATTGCCTCAATTAGAGGTCTCGGGGAGGGAGAAAATTGTCATCAACCTATCCGGTTGCTCAGCCCTACAGCACTGACGGCATCGTAACGCCGGACAAGCAGGGGAAGCGAGCGGTCGTGTCCCTGCAACATCGCGCGTTGGGATGCGTGAACTTCGCTTCGGGTGTAACCCAAAATGATTGATTGGGCCGAATGTGAGTTTCCGACCTTCCAGCCCATAAAGAGGCGCACTGATATAGGAATACTTTCTCGCATCGCTTTGCAACAAGTTTGAGATACACCCTTAAGGATATGCGCGGAGCAGCAGCCGATCAATTCTCAACCGGCCTCTTCGGCGATCTTCAGAGTTCCCGCAGTGACCGCGCAAGCCTGCTCAATGCCGCCGATGGCCACCGCTGAATTTGTTTTGATGGCATCTTGACAATGATATTGCCGAAGCTTAATCAATTCCGAATAGGGGTTCATGATCGGCTGAGAGAGCTCCCCCGCTGCCGCGAGGCAGTCCAACCGCAAGGGTAGATGGAGACGCGATCCAAAACAAGCAACTGCGTTACAGACGCATGCGCGATGTGTCGCGCCAAGAGGTCGCCGAGGTAGCCAGGGAGCCAATAGGCTCCCTTGGCGTTTTAGGGACGACGGTACTTGACGACATCTCCTTTCCGTG
>MPMP01000105.1 GCA_002238565.1 Albidovulum sp. bin36 | reverse complement strand
CGCAGGGGCGCATGGGTCGGCCCCGCGAGACGGATCCGCGCCAGGTTTTCGACGCGATCCAGTACATGCTGGCGTCGGGTTGCCAGTGGCGCCTGATCCCCGCCTGCTATCCGCCGTTTTCCACGGTTCAGAACTACTTCTATGCATGGTCGCGCAGCGACGCGCTTGAGCGCATGCTGGATTCGCTTCGCGCCATGGCTCGCGCCACGGCGGGCCGCCGCGCGGAGCCCACGGCGGCCATCATCGACAGCCAGAGCGTGAAGACGACGGAAAGCGGCGGCCCTTGCGGGTATGACGCGGGCAAGAAAATCAAGGGGCGCAAGCGCCACCTGGCGGTGGACGCAGACGGATCGCCGATCGTCATCCGGGTCCACAGCGCCGGTATCCAGGACCGCGACGGAGCGGTCGATGTCATCGTCGAACTGCTGGGCAAGGCCCCGGAGGTCTCCAGGCTGTTCGCCGACGGCGGCTACGCGGGTCCCAAGCTGCGTGCCGCGCTCGATGAACTGGGAGTGTCGAGCCTGATCAGGATTGTTGAAAAACCAAAGGAAATCAAGGGATTTGCGGTACTTTTCCGGCGATGGGTGGTGGAGCGGACCTTTGCCTGGATGGGGCGCTGTCGGCGGCTGGCGAAGGATTTCGAGCGCACCGTGGCAAGTTCGCTGGCATGGGCGCGGCTGGCGGCGTGCCGGTTTCTCATGCGACGGGTGGCTCGAGAAATAGGTTCTTGATTGAAAAAGATTTAATAACAATGACTTATGATTCAAACTCTTAGAGCCGTACAGCGAATAATTATCTCGGCGCGGCAAAGGCATTCTGCCGCCATCTCGCAGGTAGCGCGTTCGTTTTCCAAGTCAATTTATTAAATTGCGCACCGGTTTCACGGATTGAATTGGTTGTCCGGTACTCCGCATTTCCTGTAAGCAGCCGTTCTGTCGAAAGTGTAGGTTCATCTACTGCCCCGAAAATTTTGGCTTGCGCTTTTGCCTAAAAGCCTTGGTGCCTTCTGCTTTGTCCCAAGTCGAGGACACCATGCCTCCGCCAATTGCTTCGATAAGCGCGGCTCTGTCCTCGTTAGATCCGGCGTGTATCATGTATTTCGCTATTTCTGTCGCTGCAGGAGAAAGATTTATCGCTTTGCTTGCGATCTCGCGTCCTAAAGCAAGCGGGTCGTCGCTAATTTCCGCAACAAATCCGAGCCGAAGCGCCTGCTCCGCCGAAAGCCTTCTGTTGAAGAGCGCCATCTCTTTAACGACGGACTCCGGCAGCAGACGCATCAGTCTTTGAGTTCCCGACCAGCCAGGTACGATGCCAATGCCTGTTTCGGGGAGCCCCAGCGTCGCAATTGGCGATATTATGCGAATATCGCAAGTCGCCGCCAATTCGAGCCCGCCTCCAAACGCGTGACCGTTGATAGCGGCGATCGTCGGCTTGGAAATTCTTGCCATCCTGTCGAAGACGCGATGGCCTCGGCGCAACCAGTCGCGGGCGAATTCCCTTGGCGACAAACGAGACCATTCCTCGATGTCCGCTCCAGCGCAGAATGCTCGGTCTCCGTCGCCGGTCAAAAGTATTAGTCTAACATCCCGGTCGGCTTCGACTGCTGCATAGATTTCTTCAAGCTGATCCAGCATTACCGAATCAAGGGCGTTAAGCTTACCCGAATTGCATAGGCGGACTTCGGCCACGGAGCCGTCGATATCAATGCGAATTCGACTCACTTGAATTTCCCGTAAGCAGCGCTGGCGGGCTTCCGCATCGCTATTTCGTCAATTTCAGGGACACCCGGCCCTATTCGAAGAAAAATTTCTCGATAGGCCAATTTTCGGGGGCGAGTCCCTTTACCCCGAGTGACAATCAGGATTCGTTACATGCAGCTCAAAAAATCTATCCGATTCTTAGTTGCAGGCTTATTTTATCTTGCCTTCCTTGTATGCAACATGCTTGCGAGCAACAGGGTCGTATTTTTTGACTGTCATTTTTCCGGTCATCGTTCTCGCATTCTTCCGAGTTACATAAAAGTGACCGGTACCGGCGGTGGAATTCAGCCTAATTTTTATCGTAGTTGGTTTTGCCATTCTATTTCTCCGTGCCTAGGATGAATTTAGTTGCGCCTGAACTGCGATCTTCGGATTGACTCACTAATTGAGGCGATTCTCGATGTCAACTATTTCACAAATTCAGATGTCCTGACCTCGGGTTTTACGGCGGCGAGCCTTCCCGGGCCCCATTATTCGGTTTCGCCGCTTTGGCCGGCAATTCATAGACCATGCGCAGGCCGGTTCCGGGGAAGACGGTGCGGGTTCCGGTCAGCTCCTCCAGGAGCCCGGCGATTGCTGCGTCGCCGGAGTTGCCGGGGGCGCTGCTTTGTGCCTTGCGCATCGGCGACGGCGAGCATCATTCGGGACTCCGCCCGTCCGGCGACTCGTTCCCGATTATGCCCTTCCGCCGGCCGTAGTTCACGGTCGCCTTGGACAGGCCCAGCTCCCGGGCGACCGCTGCCCCGCTCATCCCCGAGGCTAGCAGGCGGTTCGCCTTCTCCGCCGTCTCGCCGACCATCACGCTGGCGCCGCGGCCCCGCCGCGGTTCGTGGAAGCTCGCCTCGCCCTTGCTGCGGAGCTTGTTCACGGCCCGCTTGAGCGTCGAGCGGCTGATGCCCAGCGCCTCTTGCAGGTCCTTGCGGCGGACCCCGCTCTCGGCGAACTTGGCTGCCCGCAGCAGCATTGCCCCGCGGTCGCGCTCGTCGTGGAAGTCGCACACATCGAGGTTCGAGAAATAGTAGATCTTGCCGTCGAGCGCGGCGAAGGAAAAGCAGGAGGAGCCGATTTGCACGGCTTCGGCGGGGAGAAGCGGGAGTGTGATCACGGGGTCGCGGGGTCCAATATCGAGTTTCTAGAATATTTGCCGCCGGCGACGCTCCGGTCAAGCCACTTTTTGAAAAAAATCCTTCAATGGCTGGAAAAATCGACCCTGGTTCAACTCGAAGGAATTTACGATGTCAGGACATCTGAAATTGAATTCGCGGGCAGCCTATAAGCCGGATTCTGTCCCGGAGGCAGGGCCTCCATGGATGGCCATTCATCTTGACGGCGAGTTGCCCAGCCGTTCTTGCTGCCGACCCGAGTTCCTCGGCCGAAGCAGCCGTGCGACAATCATCGCGTAGAACTCCTATTTGGCATTGCTCCGGGTGGGGCTTGCCGTGCCGTTGCCGTTGCCGCCAACGCGGTAGGCTCTTACCCCACCGTTTCACCCTTGCCTCGCTAGCGAGGCGGTTTCTTTTCTGCGGCGCTTTCCCTCGGGTTTCCCCGGCCGGGCGTTACCCGGCACCCTTGCTTCGTGGAGTCCGGACTTTCCTCGCGCGATTTCCCGCGCGCGGCCATCCAGCTGCCCGCGCCGGCCAAGCTTATTGATCGTCGCCGTTCCGGTCAAGTTTCAACTCGATCGGCAGTTACGAATCTCTTTGGCGAGAAAATTCTTGCGATTTTAGGGGAATTCGCCGGGAATCGACGTTGTCCGCACTGTTTGGAGCATTCTTCACTCTCAGCGCGGCGGAAAGATCGAGGTTGTCTGAAAATTGCTGCGAGCCGGGGATTTTCGCAAGTACCCCTTCCGCCTGATAGCGGCTTTCGGCGAGTTAATCGTCGCCTGCGATACAACGTCCGCGGATTAAATTTTTGTCGCCTTGTTCGCAGTCTTTCGGGCCGCTTGTCTTCACAAAGCATTTCGCATACGCGAATTTTGCGGTTTTGGACAAGACTTCATGGCAACACTCGTTACCGGCGCTGCTGGATTCATTGGGTTTCATGTTTGCGTCGAGCTTATGATGCGCGGCGAAACCGTTGTAGGGCTTGATAGCCTAAACGCGTACTATAGCGTTTCGCTAAAGCAAGCGCGCCTTGACATGCTATCGGCGAACAAGCGGTTTCAATTTGTCCATGTCGATTTGGCCGATGAGAATCGCTTCGTTTCAAGACTGGAGGAGCTGCCGAAAATTAGGCGGATTGTTCATTTGGCGGCTCAGGCCGGAGTTCGCTATTCGATTACGAATCCACGTTCATACACTTCATCGAACGTTGACGGCTTTCTTTCGATTTTGGAGTACGCGAAAAACCTGAAGAATCTAGAGCATCTAGTTTATTCCAGTTCGTCGTCAGTTTACGGCAATACTGAAGAATTGCCCGTCACGACACGGCAGGAATCTCATGAACCTGAATCCATATACGCGGCAACAAAGAAGGCGGGAGAGCTATTGGCTACTTGCTACAGCAAACTCTACGGGATCCCGACCACCGGCTTAAGGTATTTTACCGTCTACGGACCGTGGGGACGACCTGACATGGCGATTTTCAAATTTACGAAAGCGATGTTGGAAGGAAGTCCCGTGAAGATCAACAACCGCGGCGACATGAGTCGCGACTTTACATTTGTCGACGATATCGTAGACGGAACATTGGCGGCACTCGACAATATTCCAAAAAATGCGTCGCGCCGGGCGATTTACAATTTAGGACGAGGTAGAAGCGAACCTCTTTTGCGCCTAGTGGAAATTATTGAGCGATCCTTGGGCGTAGTTGCAAAAAAGGAATTTCGAGAAATGCAGCAGGGCGATGTAAAGACTACGTTCGCTGATATTGAGGAAGCTAGAACCGAACTAGGTTTTAATCCCAAAATCGGGATCGAGGAGGGCGTGCCGATATTTGTGGATTGGTACAAAAAATATTATGGTTCTTAATAATTGCCAGAAAACGAATCCATTAATTGCCGAAAACTTCAATTGCTCAATCTCGATCGATGATAAGCATAGTGAATTTGGAGTAGCTGCACAATGAAAGTTGCAGTTATCGGCGCGGGCTATGTCGGCCTAGTAACTAGCGCTTGCTTTTCGGAGCGCGGCTTAGAAGTCAATTGCGTCGATAAATCCTCGGAAAAAATCGAAAGCTTGAAGAGCGGGCGAATTCCAATTTTTGAAACCGGCTTGGACGCAATGATTTCTCGAAACATCGCGGCGAACAAGCTTCGATTTTCATCTGATCTTGCCACCGCAATAAAAGATACGGAAATTTCATTTATAGCCGTTGGCACCCCAGGTAGAGGCGATGGCCAGCCGAATTTAGAGGACGTTTATCGCGTCGCGGAGGAAATTGCTACGAGCGCAAAACACGAAATGCTTATTGTAACAAAATCAACGGTTCCTGTCGGAACGGCAAGAAAAATAAAACACCGAATTCAACATACGACTGGTTCGAAACATAAACAATTCGACATTGCGGCAAATCCGGAATTTTTGCGCGAAGGATCTGCAATCAATGACTTTTTGAAACCTGATCGCGTTATAATTGGAACGGAAACGGACAGTGCCGTAGAAAAACTGGGGATGCTCTACGATTCAGTTGATATTTCGCCGGTAATGTTTACCGGTCTTGAAACCGCGGAGTTAATTAAACATTCGGCGAACGGATTTCTAGCCGTAAAAATAGCGTACATAAATCAAATAGCGGACATTTGCGAGCGTACGGGAGCAAATGTGATAGAAGTGTCGAAGGGACTAGGCTTCGACAAGAGGATTGGTAGGAATTTTTTGGATGCAGGGCCGGGGTTTGGCGGCAGCTGCTTGCCTAAAGACGCATTGGCACTGATCGAAACCGCTAAATCCGCGGGCGTCTCGCCAAACATAATTGAAGCCGCGGTGGAAGCGAACGCCCGCAGAAAAGCGACACTGGCGAATAGAGTTGCTGAAATCCTCGGAAATGTCGAAAACAAAAAAGTCGCTGTTTTTGGACTGACGTTCAAGGCCGGAACGGACGATGTGCGCGAAGCTCCGAGCCTTGAGCTAATTCCGGCATTGCGGGATTTGGGAATCGAAGTCAGTGCGTACGACCCGAAAGGATTGCAAAACGCCCGTGCAAAAGTCGGATTCGCTCGGTTTTGCGAAAACGCGTACCAAGCCGCTGAAGGAGCGCATGCCGTAATAGTGCTAACCGAATGGCCGGAATTTAGAAATCTCGACTTCCAGAAAATGAAGAAAATCATGCGGAAACCAGTCATCCTGGATTTTCGAAATCTTTTGAATCGATCTGAAGTTGTTGCTGTCGGGTTTGAATATCACGGAATCGGAATCGGATAAGTAGCGTCGTTAATTGATTGGACAGAGCTGATAAATTGAAGGTTAGAAAAAAAATATTCGGAAGATAGCTGCAAAGAGCCGGCAATCTTGATTATTGGCCGAATTGGTTTTCAATTTAGTAAATTCAAGCGACTGAATTTGGTTTTAGGTTTTCTTGATAATGCCGCAAAGCAAGAATACCCACCGCAAAAAAGTATTTGAATCAGCGGTGCCGAACAAGCGAAGTCCACTGGGAACGAGAGTCTCCGGCTCCGGTCGAGCTACGGACATTCTGGCAATGGTAACGACGATCAAGGGCGACAACCAGACCGGAGCAAACGCCGTGCGAACATAGCGGCTCGCCCGTGTGTTCGGAGAATTCGCGCTCATCGACGTGGGTCGTATCTATCCCCTAGATCTTGTGCGATCCGAGTTTGTACACTCCGTACTTCTATCGCTCGCTCGGCTTTGCGCCGGCCGATTCCGTTCGCCAGCTTCGCGCGGCGCAAATCGTGTCGACAGAAAACCGCGAACTCGCAATCCCGGACGACGATATCTCCAAGAAATCCAAGCCACGCTCTCTGAATTGGGCACGTCTCGAATTTGTTACAGACGGCGAGAAAGCGTTTTTTTGCAGCAAGCTGAACTACCGTTTCCCGAGCTTTTTCCTATTGCGAGCGCCGCTTGAACGCGAAATTTGAGCTGAGCACGGTTTCCGCAGTCCCGGACGGCAATTTCTACAGGAAATTTGAGCCGCACCTCTTTCAAAGCCCGATAATTGACTTCGGAATGCTTCCATGCAAATCGAGATGCCATGCGCATCGAATTTTTTTTGCCGAATTCCATCGAAAGTGGTGGAATGGATTTAGGCGGCCTGCCACGGAGAGGGCCCAATACCGCCAAGCTGGATTGCGCTGGCGCACCTCGACCCATAGATTCTCCCTTGGCAAGAGAATGTCGCCGAGAGCAAGCCTGCCGGAGTTTCACTGTCGTCCCAGCGCGTCGCGGACACGGCCCCGATGTCGGAAATCCGAGTAAGGATATTGCCGGTGACCTCGCGTTTCTCGGCTATGTTTCGCTTGTGCTGGTTGAAAACGGCGTGAATTCTTTTTTATACGCCGTCATCGGATTCGGCACCGCCGCGAATGGATTATGGACGAGGAATCAACCGAAACTGAACGAAACATTGATTTGCCGCCTTTGGAGGGAATGCGTTTCTCCTACAATGCCAGACGGCTGCAGCGACACTTCGCTAACTTATGAATTCGCAAAAATTAATCAAAACCTATAGAGAGTGGCTGTTCCTAGCAATTCTGTTCTCATTGAGCCAGGCACTGTTTTCGGCAGTCCCGGCGATTGATCTAAAGGTATCGTCGTTTTTTTGGTCCGACCAATCCGGGTTTTGGCTTTCATCGCATCCTGGATTGAATTTTCTCAGGCGAGCTTTCCAAATTATGACGGCGGCCATGTTCATTGCATCCATTGCCGCTTGGATATGCGGAGCAATTGCTGATAATCTAGAACGAAAGCCATTAATTGGAATTCCAACAAGAATTTGGAGTTCCATTTGCATACTTTATGCAGTCGGACCGTTAATTCTAGTCAATGGTATATTGAAATCCTATTCAGGTCGCGCGCGCCCTTCGGCTATTGTCGAATTCGGAGGTACTGGAGAATTCACGCCGGCAATGCATATTGCAGACCAATGCGAGACCAACTGCTCCTTCGTTTCCGGCGAAGGCGCAGGAGCCGTGGCATTCTGCATGGCGATTTTTGCTATCGCCCGCCATCCACCACTCCGATCATTTCGAATCCCAATGCATGCCCTCGGAATCTCAGTCGCAATTGCCGCCTCATTCCTGCGTGTTGCCAATGGTCGGCATTTTCTGTCGGATGTTGTCTTCAGCGCACTGATTGTGATTATCTTGGCATCCCTAATTAATTTTTTCCTGATAGAACGCGCCAAAAGGAATTATTCCGCCTAATTGCTCCTATGCGCGGGAAATCAATTTGCCACTTCCAACTGTAATGCTGCAAGTACGCATATGCCGAAATTTCTGGCGAATCTGCGCTAGCCGGCTGAACGGGCGGATTTGAATGTCAGCGGCTTCACGAGGCCCTGCCGAATTCAACACGAAGGCATTCGGGAATGCGCCGAGCGTGATCGCTAGATTTCGACCGCAGCCGAAATGCCGTTCAAGCATGGCAAGTTGCCTATCCCGAACGGGCGTATCTCAAACTTGTTGCAAAAGCGATGCGAGAAAGTATTCCTATAGCAGCGCGCCTCTTTATAGGCCGGATGGTCGGAAACTCACATTCGGCCCAATCAACCATTTTGGGCTACATCCATGCATTTGTCCAACCGGCAAATTTAGGATCGACTTTTTCTTCGCTTTTCTCGAAAAATTAACCAGATATTTCTTGAATAAACGAACACTCCGAGCGACTGGCCCAGAATAAATACGGGGTCTTGGCGATAAATCGCGTAGCTCAGCAAAATGATGCCGCCGGCAATTGAAAAATACCAAAACGCCAGAGGTATTATTGATCGTCCTTCGCGTTCCGAAACCACCCATTGAACAATGAATCGGAAAGAAAACATAAGCTGTCCACCCAAACCAAACGCTACCCACCAGAATTCCATCCAGTTGTCGACATCCAAAATTGAAAACAAATGGCTCATGCCAATTTGCATTCTTCCGCCGATACAATTTTTTTTCGCTTAATCAGCCAGTAGACGCCGAACAGATCAAAAACTCCCACCAGGGCGCGCTGCATGTTGGAATAGTTGGATTTACCGTGCTTCCTGGGCAGGTGATCGACATCGACGTGAGCAACGCTCCAGCCCGCTCTCTTGAAAAGCGCGGGAAGGTATCGGTGCATGTGGTTGAAGTACGGCAATTCAAGAAATGCGTCGCGTCGGAACGCTTTCAGGCCGCAACCGGTATCCACCGTATCGTCTCTCAATATTCGAGACCTAATGCTGTTGGCAATCTTCGACGCCAGTCTTTTCGAAACAGAATCTTTACGCTTCGCTCTTTGCCCGGCAACGAGACCGAGATTGACCGGATTGTCCGGATTCGTCAGTCGCGCAACCAATTTAGGCAGTTCGGAAGGAGGATTCTGACCGTCGCCGTCAAGAGTGCAGATTATCTCGCCCTCGGCGGCTTGAACGCCGGAATGAATAGCTGCGCTTTGGCCCGCTCTACGCTTATTTGTCAGCAATCTGCAGTGTGGGCGGTCCTTCATGGCGCCCAGTGCGACTTCACGAGAATTGTCGCTCGAAGCATCGTCAACGACAATAATTTCGAATTCCAAGTCATTCGAAAGCGCTAATTCAATGTTTTCAATGAGTTCTACGATGTTTTCGGCCTCGTTAAGCACGGGAATTACAACGGAAATTTTCAATTTTCGCTCGCAGTGCATGAGGCAAATTTAGTGAGACCTATATAGTTGCGGGCGGCAAGCCAAGCAATAGACGGTTTGTAGATTCCGACTCCAGGAAATCCTGACCCATTGGCCTGCAACCGCGATTGACCCGCAACAAGTGAAATAGTTGGGACTACCGGAAATGTACATTTGAAATTCGAGTAGCGTTGCTATTGGCGGACAGGCGATCAAGCCATTGCAAATTTTTTATAATTACTACGATACGTAAGTTAAAATTTCGCATGCATCTACTGGGTGGCCGGAACATTATATGTTTAAGCAGGAACACGGCGCAAACACATCGTGAGAATCTATTGCGGAGAAAAAAATCAGGTGCGGGAGGGAATCTGCATCGCAGTGTTTCTGCGGGACTATGGCACAGAGGAGAAATGCACTTAAGCGCTAACGAAACTGCGCTAGGCCCTCGGGATTCGAATGCCCTTCCTTCGGCTGCGCGAAGCGCTGCCGGCTTGAGCGGAGGGACCTACGGTAGTACGCCGGGTGCGGGCGGCAAGCATCCATCACGGCCGGAGCGCTGTTCGAGCATTCAAAGCTTGCGCTCGCAACCGGGCGCATGATGCACTAGATCAATATCCAAGCGGTGGCCGGATTCCGTCTGAAGGCGATCTAGAGCAGGAGCCGGCGAAACGTCGCTCCGGGAAGAATCCGCAGCGTCGCTTTTGGAAATCTATGTTCGCGGTTCCGAGGCGGCAAATGCAGCAATTTAGAAGGCATCATATTTCTTCGCAGCCGTCGAGATAGTCGGATAAGCTAGGCAATTCGCCATTGCGCCATTGCAACTTCTATTCAATTCGGGGGACATGGGACTCGGCAGAAATTTAGCAGCATTGAACAAGACGAAGAATCGGCGCCGGCATATTGTCGAACCGCCATTTCGTTATGGACTTGTCTCGAGCCTTAGTTCGAAAACGGATAATTCAGCGCATAGTCGTTCGAAAATGAACTAGCCGATGGTAAAGTCGCCGAGATAGGAATTCAGCAGTCAAAAGGGCGGCGATCGGACTAATCAGCGGACTTCGCAATTTTTTGGATTGAGCAAATTGCCGCGTTTGCGTTCACGGGTCGGGAAAAGGATTTGGCTAGCAAGAATCATTCGAGTTTATTGGGCGCATTGGCTGAATTTAAGCGCGGCCGATTGGCGGCGATCCTGATACTGGTTTGCTTGGCATTGTATTTGCCGGGCTTTTTTTCATTGCCGCCTGTCGACAGGGATGAATCGAGATTTGCCCAGGCTTCAAAGCAAATGCTGGAGTCCGAAGATTTTATCGACATCCGATTCCAGGATACGCCTAGGTACAAGAAGCCCGTAGGCATTTACTGGCTGCAAGCGGCATCTGCGGCTCTACTCGAAAATCTCGGCTTCGACGACAAGATCTGGAGCTACAGGCTTCCATCGCTGTTCGGCATGGTCTGCGCCGTAATTTTCACTTGGCTCATTGGAACAAGATTGTTTGGAGCTCAAGCCGGTATCGTGGCGGCATTGATGCTCGCAGGATCGTTGATCGCAGGATATGAGGCGAGACAAGCGAAAACAGATGCGGTTCTGCTAGCCGCAGTCGTCGCGGCCCAGTATTTGCTTGCCAAAATCTATTTGAATTGGCTGTCGGGAGTAAGGATTGCGCCCGTCTTAAGCTACTTTTTCTGGGTTGCGATTGCTTTCGGAGTGCTGGTGAAGGGGCCGATTATCGTTCTGGTGTCCGGCGGAACTGTAATTGTTTTGATGATTTGGAATCGATCTTGGGGACTATTCCGTAGCCTTCGACCCGCGACCGGAATTCTGCTGGCATCAGTTATCACATTGCCGTGGTTCTTGGCCGTCGCATCCTCAAGCGGCGGCGAGTTCTTTGAAGAAGCGGTCGGCAAGGATTTGCTCGGCAAAGTATTTAAGGGTCAGGAAACGCACGGCGCCCCCCCGGGCTACTACTTGGCCGCTTTCTGGTTTACTTTTTGGCCCTGGGCGGTTTTTGCCGGGTTGTCGGTCCGATGGGCTTGGCGAAATCGCGCGGATGCCACGGTTAGGTTTTGCATTGCATGGCTGCTTTCGGTTTGGCCCTTATTCGAAATTTTTGCTACCAAGCTTCCTCACTACGTAATGCCGACATATCCGTCGATCGCCTTGCTTATCGCAGCTTCACTTGGAGACAGGAGCTATTGGACGAGTTGGACGAAAGGAATTTGGGAGTGGATCGTCGTCGCTTTATCCGTACTCGGCGCGACCGGACTAATCGCGCTGCTTGCAATTGCGCCCGCGATTCTGGACGGTCGATTTTCAATTGGCTCGGCGGTTGCAGGCGTCGGAATCGCGTTTTCGATCATTCAGTTCATCAGAATTGCATACAGACCCGCGCAAGCCGCGAAGGCAATAATTCCGTTAATTGCAGCAAGCTTCGCCGTATTTTCTTCGGCATACGCCGTGATTTTGCCAGGAACCGACTCTATTTGGCTTTCCGTGCGAGTTACAGAAATCATCGACGAGCGCAGGAATACCTGTCCCGAAACAAATTTGCTGACAGTTGGCTACGACGAGCCTAGCCTGGTTTTTCTAAACGGAACCGACACGAAAATTACAGGTGCTCGCGAGGCGGCCGAAATTCTCGCCGGCAGAGAAAATTGCACTTTTGTTGCCGTTTCGGAAAATTTTCTCGAGGAGTTTAAAACAATCGCTAAATCGAGCGGCCTAGGCCTCCAGGTAGTTGGCGAGGTCAATGGCTTTAACTATTCGTCGGGACGAATGGTCGCAATCTCAGTCTTCGCGTCAAAATGAGGATCGGCTGCGGCGCGGAGTTTTCCAAGAATTGTCGTTCAGGTAGCTTCGCTTAATATCGGCCGGCATCGCGATTGCCGGATTCCAGCAGACAGTTCGATCAATTCGTCTGATTGACTATGTCGTCCTTGAACGCTGCCGAACTCCCGAAACCAGGATAAAGAATACTTTGGCTTCAGGTTTCAATTCGATGATCGCGTTTTTCAGCGCGCGAAACACGTAGTTCTTGTCCGCAAACCACCTATGCAAGCATGCCGTTGTCAATAGCGCGACTGCTCCGCCAAATAAAACATCGCTTACGAAGTGAACGTTTATAAATACCCTTGTCGAAGCCAAGAGCGCTCCAATGACCACAAAGTGCACTCGGTATCGAGGCAGAATAAATCCTAGAGCTAGCGCCAACGAAATCAGAGTGCTAGCGTGCCCGGACGGGAATGATCGCCAGCTAGCCTCAAGTGCTGGCGGATTTAGGCCGAGCATGCCGTTCTCGAAGTATAAAGTCGGGCGAGCGCGGCCAACCAAAGTCTTAATAATGTTGACGACGAGGCCCGACAAAAAAATCGAAACAAAAATAAATGCGCATGCTTCCGCCCCCCACCGGAAAAATCGACTTATTCCAATGCGAAAAGAGAAGCGGTTAAGCAGCAGAAACACGATGAATAGGACTAGCGACGGCACCAGGTACCAAATCGACAGTCCAGTTTCAGTGATATAGCTTAATATTAGGACTGCCGGCGCGGAAATGCTTGACGACCAAAGCGCCACGCGGAAGTCCAAGGCGATCGCCGATAGTGCAGCAGCCGCCGATAGAATTCCAAGCCACCTGAATTCGACCGCGGAAATTTTTTTTAAGATAGCGAGCATCGCAAGCAAAGTGATTTCGAGCGAAGTTCCATGCTTCTGAATTCCTGCAAAATTCGGCCCATATTTTTTAATTCGACTAATCGAAAACGCAATCTTCCGCAATTCGTGTTAAATTTTGCCAAGCGCAAAATCACTGGTGCTCATTAGCCCGAATACAAAACGAAAGGAGGTTTTCCGTAGTATAAAAGGAAAACTAGGAAAATGAAGCGCGTTCGGGAAACACTTTGAGCTTGCATCCATCTAAATGCCTGTGGCGCAGCCAAGCGTACTTGCGCGTGTCTAATTCGTAAATCGTTTCAATGGTGTAAATTCAAGCAACATGTCGAGTCTGCAATTGCGCCGAGCAAAGGAGCAAGGTTGACGTTCGTTGGGATCAAGCTTAATCATGACACTGCGGGCCTGTAGCTCAATGGTTAGAGCAGAGCGCTCATAACGCTTTGGTTGGGGGTTCGAGTCCCTCCGGGCCTACCATGTCGAAGGCGCATGATCCAGCACGGATTCACCTAATCGCCGTGCTCGTTTGTTCCGAAATGCGAATCGAATGTTGGAAATTTCGATAGACGGGACAGCAGCCTTAAGTCCTCCAATATCTGGACTCGAATCCAATTTAAGAGAATCAGCTTGCCTGATCGCTAGGAGCATATTGCCATGTAATTCCGACCAGCGACTTCCGGTCTAAATTGGCGCTTGCAGGTTGTCAGGTTTCTTCGATGCTCGGAACCGACGGCAAGAATTTGCCGGCAAGCCGGAATTGCCGGCCAAAATAATCTATTCTCGGAGGCGGCGGGAGAGCTTGTCGGCCGCAACCGGCGATTCGCGCCCAAGAATCAGTCTCGGGCAAAGCAATGCCTCTATTCTGCGGTGTAGGGCCAACGTGCGGCTAGATCCCGCATCGCACCGGCATCGACCTCGTCCAGCGGCCCCCGAGCCCAGGGGCGAAAGCGCAGCCGAAAGGCGTTCAGCAGGCATGAAAACTCAAAATCGCCGCCGTTTGCAGGACGCTCGTATCCGAATCTCATCGCAGATTCGACAAAATCCCGCTCGCTTGCGGAACTCCGCGACGACGGCTTCGGCCAGACCGAAAGCCCGCTCAAAGAGAGGCGCCGCCAATCGAACCTAGGTCCGGGGTCGGCCTTGCGACCTACAGCCAGGTCGCTATGGCCGATGACGCCCTTGGCCGGAATCGACCAGCGGGAAAGAATTTCCGCCAAAAGCGTCTCCAGCGCAATCATTTGACAGTTCGCGAACGGAGCCCGACCCGAATTCGCGATTTCGATTCCTATCGAACGCGAATTTACGTCGCCGCGCCCGCCCCAGCTGCCGCGACCAGCATGCCAGGCGCGCATTTTTTCCTCCACCAGCCGAAAGACCCTTCCCTCGTCGCCAATCAGGTAGTGGCACGAAACTTGGCACGCCGGGTCGGTAAGACGTTCGAGCGCGGATTCCTCGGAATCCATGGCTGTATAATGAATGACGACCAGTTCCGGCTGCAGGCCGTTCCTTCGCTCGCCGAAGTTCGGCGAAAGGCGTGCGCAGGTTTTCAATTGATGCAATCTTATCGGAAAAGATTCCTATAGGGCAAAGGCGACCAATCGCACGCGAAGCCGTCCCCATCCGGGTCGATCGCCAGAATATCCTCCTCCGGCCCGCCTTTCGCCAGAAAAATATACTGCGCATCGTCATTGTTCTGAAATGCGGCGCATCGCTCTTTCAAGGATGTCGGCTTCCCAATCCGCACGCGCCGATACAGATTCTTGCCAGGCACGTTGTCCGTCGACAAAGCATATTCGGCGATGTTCACCTCGCTAGGCCGAGCGGGCACATCTTCCGATGCGACAAGTTTGTAGCTATCACGCAGGCGCATGAGGCGTTCCGCGTCGGATTCGATCGTTTCCCGGCTTGCCACGGCCTCGAATTCCTGCTCGTCTGAAATCCGAGGATTATTCGGCCCGGCGGAATCCGAAGCAAACTGAGAACCGGGCTCGCCCGGCAGCCGCGCCGATACGGCATTGCCGCCCGCCCCTTGCCGTCTTTCCGGTCGTTCAAGCGGAACGATGCTAAGCACGCTGTTCGCAGTCGCCTGCGTTCCGGAACCAATATTGCCCGGCGTTTCGCTGACGCATGCCGCCAAGCCCAGCACAATCGGCAAAGCCCGAGTAAAGTTCGAAATTAATGCCATGGATCCAACTCTGCGATCATTTTTCCTAGCGGGGTAAAGGGTGGATCGGATCGTCGCAACCTACCCGTTTCGCGGCCGGCGCGTCGTCTTCCCGTAAATTCAACTTTCATCTCCGGCGGACGTTGCATCCGAATTCCTTTCCGAACATCGGGACTGAAGCATTGCCACATTCCGCGCGAACCGCCCATTCTTTTCCATTCGGAATCGCTAAAGGCGATCCATTCGCGGAACACGGATCACAAGCGACATTTACAAAAAATCCAAGCCGGCGAAAATTTCGCGCATTGAACGAAATCACCTAGATCCACCAGCGCTCCGGCTTGGCCTTGAATCCCGCGGCTTTTTCGAGCGCGTAGGCGCATGCGAGCATGTCGCCTTCCTCCCAAGGACGGCCGATCAACTGCAATCCGAGCGGCAGCCCTTGCCTGTCGAGCCCGGCCGGCAGCGAAACCCCCGGCAATCCCGCAAGATTGACTGTAACCGTGAAGACATCATTTAGATACATCTCGACAGGGTCGGAATTGCCCACTGTTCCAATTTCGAAGGCGGCGCTCGGCGTAGCGGGCGTTAGGATGGCGTCGATGCCGTCGGCGAAGACAGCTTCAAAGTCCTTTTTTATCAAGGTTCGCACCCGCTGCGCGCGCCTGTAGTAGGCCTCGTAAAAGCCTTGAGACAGCACATACGTGCCGATCAGCACCCTTCGCTTCACCTCCGGCCCGAATCCCTCCGCCCGGGTCCGCTTGTAGAGGTCAATAATTCCTTCGCCTTCGCGAAGCTTGGCTCGGTGGCCGTACCTTACGCCGTCGTAGCGCGCCAAATTCGAGGACGCTTCGGCAGGCGCGATGACGTAGTAGGCCGGAAGCGCGTACTTCGTGTGCGGAAGCGTTACGTCCTTGATCTCAGCGCCCTGCGACTTCAGCATCTCGGCGCCTTCCGACCAAAGATTCTCGATTTCGCTCGGCATGCCTTCCAGGCGGTATTCTCGGGGAATTCCAATTTTTTTGCCTTTGACGCCGCTTTCGAGAAATTGCTCGAATTTCGGGACTTCTCTTTTTGCCGACGTGGAGTCCTTCGGATCATGCCCCGACATCGCTTCCAGCATGATTGCCGCGTCGCGCACCGACTTCGCCAGCGGTCCCGCCTGATCGAGCGAAGAAGCAAATGCGACGATACCCCATCGGGAGCATCGTCCGTAGGTCGGCTTGACGCCGACGGTTCCGGTCAAAGCCGCGGGCTGGCGTATCGAGCCGCCCGTATCCGTTCCTAGCGCGGCGAGGCAAAGATCGGCGGCGACAGCCCCCGCTGAACCGCCCGAAGACCCTCCCGGCGACCGCTTTCTGTCGCTGCCCTTCGATCTCCAGGGATTAATCGCCGGACCGTACGCGGAATTCTCGGTAGACGAACCCATGGCGAATTCATCCATGTTGAGCTTGCCCAGCATGGTCGCGCCCGCATCGGCAAGCCTTGCAGTCACGGTCGATTCGTACTCCGGCTTGAATCCCTCGAGAATCCTCGAGGCCGCCTGAGTGCTCACGCCCCTTGTGCAAAATAGATCCTTAATGCCGATCGGTATTCCGCACATCGAGGCCGCGCCCCCGGCAGAAATTCGCCTATCGGCTCGCCGAGCGCCCTCCAGAGCCAACTCGCCGGTCCGACTGCAGAAGAGATTGAGCTCGGATGCGGCATCGATGGCGGACAAGCACGAATCCGCCAGTTCCGCCGCCGAGAAGTCTCGCGCGCGCAGGCCGTCCCTCGCCTCGGCGATTGAGAGTTCATTCAATTCTCGCATGAACTACTCCACGACTTTCGGAACGACAAAAAATCCTTGTCGCGTTTCCGGCGCGTTGGACAGAACTTTAGATGCATCGCCGCCGGACGTAACCGCATCCTCGCGTCGCTTCAAGAGCATTGGGGTAACGGCGGACATCGGCTCCACCCCGTCCACGTCGACTTCGTTCAATTGCTCCATGAATCCGAGTATGCCGGAAAGCTCGCGCGCTATTCCATCCAGCTCGGATTCCTCGACATCGATTCGCGCGAGATGCGCAACCTTGGCCGCCTCGTCGGGATTGATCGCCATGCGTTTCCGCTCCGCTGAATTCTAGACTGTCCGTTTAATCCTCAAGCGCCGGGGTTTTCAAGCGCATGGCGCCTGTACACGGCGATCATCCATGCAAGCATGATTCCGTTTAGAATATGCCACATGAAATGCGTTCCGATAGGCAGCCAGGAGCAAACGTGGTCGTCTATCGTTCTGAATCCGATCGAAACCGACAGAATCGCGCCGCCGGCGAGCAAGCCGCGCGCCGCCCGCGGCTGTCGCGTCCAAAGCACCGCGGAATAAAGAAAAATCAGCAGCGCGACCGAGGCATAGCCGGTTGAAGACCCCAGCGCCGGAAATAAGTTGTCGATTGCGTAGCTGGTCGCGGGCGCATAGACGAAAAACAACGCAACGCCCGCCAGCGACCAAACTGTCGACAGCCCGACAAATTCTCGATTAGCGACATAAATATACAATAGAATGAATGCCGCGATCGGCAGCACGTCCGCCATCGCCGCCCATCGGGTAGCGAAAGTGTGAAACAAGCCGGATCCGATGCCGATCAGAAAAAGGATTGCCGTCAGGAATCGCGCGAGCGGCAGCCTCTGGCTGCCAAGCAGGCGCCAAATGAAAATTGCCGCAATGATAAAGGCAAGATTCGTCACCGCGTTGAGCGGTTCCGCAAGCAAGCCCGGCTCGACCCTTTCGCAATAGCCGTCGATGTACCTGTTCAATTCGCCCATGTTAGCCGAGTCCCCCGCATTCCCTGATCCCCGTAAAGAAGCCCGCGAGCATAGCCTCGGACTCGGATTCGCCAATTCCCCCGTAGACTTCGGGTCGATGGTGGCACTGCATGTGACTAAATATGCGAGGCCCGATTTCGATTCCGCCCGATTTCGGATCCGACGCTCCGTAATAAAGCCGCGCGAGCCGCGCGGCCGCGATGGCGGCGGCGCACATCGGGCAAGGTTCAAGAGTAACGTAGATGCAGCAGCCGAGAAGCCTTTCGGATCCATGCTTCTCGCACGCAATCCGGATGGCGAGTATTTCTGCATGCGCCGTCGGATCCTTGAGCTGCCTGGTTCTGTTGCCCGCCGACGCGATCAGTTTTCCGTCGCCGTCCGCAATCGCGGCACCGACCGGAACTTCGCCTAGGCATCCCGACTTTTGCGCTTCTTCAAGCGCTACTCGCATATATCCTCCGAAGATTCTGGAGGGAGCATCCATTGAAACGGCAGCTCGATCCATCGCGGTTCTCAATTTCATCGCAAAATGCCTTCTAGCTGCATCCGGCGGCGAACTATTTCAGCGCAGGAGCAGGCCTCAATCGGCTTAATTCGGCAAGCAAGCGGTCGCATTCCCGAGAATTAAACAAAAACTGCGATAAAGGGAAACATAATGCGCGGCGCGGCAGCCGGGAAAGCGGCGAACTCACTTGCCGCCGGCATTGTCGCATCTCTCCATAGTTCCTTGGTCCGGCCTATTTCCTAAATTGGCGCTAGCGAGCGCTTCGCGTCCGCGATATGCGTTCGCTCATGAACTCGAGTCAAAACGAAGGCAGCCGAATTGCCAAAGTCATAGCCAGAGCGGGGATAGCTTCTCGCCGAAAGGCGGAGGCCATGATAATTCAGGGTCGGGTAGCCGTCAACGGAACCAAGATCAACGCTCCGAATTTAAACGTTTCGCCAGCGGATAAAATTACGGTCGACGGAACGTCGCTGCCGAATCGCGATGAAACCCGCCTATGGAAATTCTACAAGCCCATTGGCTCGGTCGTTACCTCAAGCGACGAGAAAGGGCGAACAACGATTTTCGAATTCCTTCCCAAAGACTTGCCTCGAGTCATGCCGGTCGGCCGCCTGGATTTAAACTCCGAAGGGCTGCTGCTCCTTACGAACAACGGCGAACTGAAGCGCGTGCTGGAACTGCCGTCGACCGGATGGACAAGAAAATACCGGGTTCGAGCAAAAGGGGTCGCAAACGACAAGTCGCTTAATTCGCTTAGGAACGGCCTCGAGCTTGACGGCGAGAGATTTCGGCCCATCGATATTTCGCTAGATCGGCAGGTCGGCATGAACGCCTGGTATACTGTCGGAATCAGGGAAGGCAGGAATCGCGAAATACGGCGAGCGATGAAGTCTATCGGACTTCTCGTGAATCGACTGATTCGAATATCGTTCGGACCGTTTTCCCTGTCGAATATGCAGGCTGGCGAAATCTCCGAAATCCGCCGAAAAATCGTCCGCGATCAACTCGGCGGCCATTTCGACAAAGATGAATGGAACGCGATTCCTAAAAATTCCGGGCCCCGGCGCAATACTCCCAGTATCCGCCGAAACGCGCCGAAAGAAAAAATCCGCGGGCATCGGCGATAAATTTCGCTTTCTAGCGATTTAGTCGCTTCAAATACCTAGTTTGCATGAATATATATCTAATTGCGAACTTGATGTACGGAAAACTCAATTTCGCCCCGGAAAAACCGGAATTGTGGCAATGACTTTTTTGAAAAAACTTTTGACCGCATTACGGCAGCATGTCGATCTCAAGACTTGCCCTATTAGTGCGCAATGATTCTCATTCTCCTATGCTATTGAATTTTAAATATTTTTTAAAAGCCTCCGCCTTGGCCCCGGCAGTGCTGCTTCCAAGTTGCACGGATAGGAACGGAACAGTCGGACATCTTCTGCAGCGAAGTCCGGCAGTCCAGGAATCATCGAGCGACGAAAGCGAAAAACTAAGGGCGTATTACGCCGGCATCGAAAATAGACTTGTCGCCAAAGGCTTCATGCGCACGGACGACGGTTCTTCGGAACCGCCGTTGGATGCCGAGGATTTGGCGAGGAATTTCGAACGACATGCGTTTTACGACGAGCACGAGTTCAAGAACGGCAGATTCGTTCCATCGCTTGTCAAATCCGTTCTTCGGAGATGGAACAGGCCGGTGCGCTCAAAAATCGTGTTCGGCCCGTCAGTTACGCAGGCGCAACGAAAGACTGACCGGGATAGCATCAAAGAATTCGCTGCGCGACTTAGCGGCTTGACGGGAGTGAGAATCAATTTTTCCGACCGGGATCCGAATTTTCTTATTCTAGTTTTGAACAGCGCCGAGCGGGGACGGTTTGCTAACCAGCTGCGGGTCTTGATGCCGGACATTCCGAGCAACGTGGCGCGTAGCTTCCTTTATAGCGATAGACAACGGCTCTGCAGCGTCCTAACTCTTTACAATCGCCAAAAGGGCGACATCCAAAACACGGTCGTATTGATAAAGGCCGAGCATTCGAATCTGCTAAGGCTCGGCTGCATCCATGAAGAGATGGCGCAGGGCCTAGGCCTCGTCAACGATAGCAACAACGCGCGACCGTCGATCTTCAACGACGACGAGGAATTCGCGTTGCTTACAGTCCACGACGAGCTCATGCTCAAGATTCTTTACGACCCGCGACTGAAGTCCGGCATGACTGCCGACGAAGCGCGTCCCATTGTTGAAGCTATCGCGAAAGAGCTTGCTTCCTGACATAAGGATCGCGGTATCGATTGCTGGATCACATTCGCACCGTGATCGACTACGCCGTGTTCCAGGACTGGAGCGCGCTCCTGCGAACCATCGCAACCGCCGACCTTCCCGAAAAGCCGCCCCGGCCGGCGATCGCCTCCC
>MPMP01000104.1 GCA_002238565.1 Albidovulum sp. bin36 | reverse complement strand
CGGGATCGACCGGAGCGAGGCGACCAGTGCCGAACGTCCGCGCTCGTGACCGCGCCGAGGGTAAAACCGGACGCAAGTTCCTTCATAAACCGTGAACGCTACTCCTTTAAATAGCGTGAATGTGTATGGAACGGGACGAATTTCCGTTCCGGCACGTTGTCAGACGTGGTCGGGCGAGCGTCCTGGCATCGGCCAATGGCATCGTGCCGGCGTCGCCGATGCTCGTCCACACTCGCCGCCCGTTGTTCTGGGCGTGCACGAAGTATCGTCGAAGGCCGGAAGGCAGGATCCGGATGCCGAATCAGCGGAGTTCCGCGTCGCGGACCTCGCGAACGGACTTTCCGGGTTTGAGTGTGTCGATCAGGCGTTGGGCAAGGCGGCGATTGGCCATGGGATCTCTCCCGAAACAGTTGCGTTGGCGAACCGGAACCGGCCAAATTTGCCGGTTTCCGGTTCCTGACGCGAGAGAGGAAAGCCTTTCGGTTCAGACCGTTGCGGTCCCCTCAGCGCCGAAGGTGCGGTGATAGGTGAATACAAATGGCGAAAAAGCTTGGCGCAGGATTTTGCTCCCTCCCGCAAACGACCTCCAGGACCCTGAATACTGCCATGCGTGTCACAATTTGAGATTTAAACTCTGAACGACTGAAGGGGTCGAAGTTTCATTTCTCCCATGCTATATGATCTGCGACAGCGATCCTGTTGGCGACTCGTCATGCCGCGCGCAGGGCGAGAGTCGCGGCGACCCGAGCCTCGATAGGCTCGGTTGCGAGCCGCTCAAAGAACCGTCCGGTGGGCGGTTTTTTGATTTAGAGGACAAGTATTCCGAAGGTCTCGCGAAGCCCTCTGGCGTTCTCTTCCCTCTTATGGATCCACATGCGTGAATAAGCAGCGACATCGGCAAGTTGCAGAAGCCGCGAAGCCGCCGAGTTGATTTGAACAGCCGCATCCACAGCCTTGAACCGACCGTTGCTTTCAGCCGCCTCGGCAATTATCTGTCGGCATTCGGGATCGCAGTTGTGATGGTTGCGGTCCATAATGAGTTCGATGTTGTTCACCCTGCGCCCTCCGAAGTTGTGGAGGCTATGGAACTTGCCAACGGCGACCTTCGCAGTCTCGATCACGTTGCCCGCGTAAATCACCGGCGGACTGCCCTGTATTATCGTTCCTAGCCGGTTCATCAGGATCATTCTTTGCGATGTATTGGTCCGTGCGAAGCGCACGAGTAGACGTTGAAGATACTCCTTTTTTACGGCCGCGGAATGAAGCTCGTTGACGTTAGGTTCCAAGAGATCGCAGAAAGCTTTGCCCGCTCGCGCGCACTCGCGTGCCCAACACCATCACGCAGCCTATCGCAAAGCTGTCTTCGCCGGCCGTTCCGCATTCATCCACGAAGCAAAGGATGCGCTTATTAAGAGCCGCCATCGCTCTTCATTCTGCAGCGAATCGATTGCGCGATGGAGGTCTCTGTTAGCGCGCGCACGTTGCCTTTCCCCGCGACGGAGGCCGGGCGGCGGCAAAACAGCTGTCTCTGTTAGCGCGCGCGCACGTTGCCTTTCCTGCCGTTCTACTACTAATCCCGTCGCAAGCTCTGGGAGTTTCTTGACTAACCCGTCGAGGCGATACCGGCGCGGCCATCGACTGCGACGCGTTCCGGGACTCGCCGGGAACTGGGAGCCGCCGCGTTCGGCTGCTAAAATTCGTCGGGGACAACGCCGGATTCGGCTTGGCCGCGACGCCGATCGCGGCGGCGGCGACCGGACGGGAGCTCGCGCCATTTCCGACAACTTAAACCGGCTCTTCGGTCGCGAGATTGAGGCGATGCTCCCCGATCAAGGTGCGTTCGTCGCCGAATCGGCTGCGCGGACCGCGGGTGGCGTATTCCGGCGCTGACAGCGCGAGCGGCCCGGACGATCATACCCGCGAATATGGAAGAAGCAGAGGAGCACGCGAATGCAGCGCACAGCCGCGTGAAGTTAAACAGACCGAAAAAGCCCCGGAGTCTCTGCCGAAGGCTGGAATCGGGGGCCTTCCTTATCCGAATGCAATACATTTTAAACCGAATGCCATTGTCGAGCGTCGCTACGCGACTTCGGGCCGCGATTCTCGCGGCAAAACGGCCAGCTTCAGAAGCAGCTACCGCGCCAAGGCGCAGCAGTGCTTTCCGCCGGTGCCGCGCCAGGTGTCGAACTCGCACAGATCGCTGCATCGCGGACAACGACGTCTGCCCGGGACCGTTGCCGAGGCAAGGCGCTTTGAACCACCCCACTGTTTCCGAGGATATATGACGCGAGCCGATTCTCATGGTCGGATGATTCGCGCGGAATTGCGTATGAATTAAGAGGGAATCGTCGTTGGGCCCCCGATCTTGCGGGAACTTCATGCTGAAATTTGCTAATAGGAATTATGAATCAACAATCACTTTTTCCTCTGCCGGAATTTGCAGCCTCCGCGGATGAATTTCTGAACGCAATTTCGGAATTTTCTGACTTCGGCGCCGTAACCGAAAAATACTGCGTCGACGGCATTCGCTATTTCGTTAATGAGTTCTGGACCTCCGGGCAAAGGCGAGCCCACGCCATCCACGAAGTCTCGTATCGAGCTTGTTTCAAGGCTCAGCTACCGGAATTCTTCATCCAGAGGCTAACGAAGCCAGGCGATGCCGTATACGACCCGTTCATGGGTCGCGGAACTACTCCAGTGCAAGCGGCGCTGATGGGTCGAAGGGTTTACGGCAACGATATCAATCCTCTATCTATCCTGCTTGCCCGCCCTAGACTCAGGCCAGTTTCCCTACCTGATATTCAGGCGGCTTTGCGCGGGATCGAGTGGGACCGCGGTGAGATCGACCGAGAAGATCTGCTAGCCTTCTACCATCCGGTGACACTTCGCAAGCTATCCGCATTAAAACAGTGGCTGTCTAGTTGCGCTCCGCTGGATTCAGACGACATCGACCCAGTTGCGGACTGGATCAGAATGGTAGCCATAAACCGGCTTTCAGGTCACTCGCCCGGCTTCTTTTCCGGGCGCTCTATGCCGCCAAACCAAGCGGTTTCGGTGAAAGCGCAGCTCAAGATCAACAGGAAGCTGGGTATCGACCCGCCTGAGCGCGATGTCGCGCAGCTCATTGTCAAGAAATCGAAGTCTCTTCTTCGTGATTGCCCTGTTCCTTCCGGCGTCCATTACTCTCTCCAGACCTGCTCCGCTTGGGATACTCCGTCCATCCCGGACGGAACCGTGGACTTGGTGGTCACGTCCCCGCCGTTCCTAGATATCGTCCACTATGCGGCGGACAACTGGCTGCGTTGCTGGTTTGCCGGGATCGACACGGGCGCCGTGGCCATCGACATGCACGGAACTGAGGCTGCTTGGACCGATATGGTGGCACGAGTTCTAAGCGAGCAAGCTCGCGTAATTCGAGCAGGCGGCTATGTAGCCTTTGAGGTCGGTGAGGTGCGAAACGGGAAGGTTTTGCTTGAGAAGCTAGTTTGGAAAGCTGCGCAAGGGCTGCCCTTTGAGCGAATCGGCGTCTTGATAAACGATCAAGATTTCACAAAAACTGCGAATTGCTGGGGCGTTGCCAATGGTTCTAAAGGCACAAACACAAACCGAATTGTCCTGCTTCAGCGCAAATGAAATCTTGGACAGCGACTTCAATTATCGGAATCTATAGGAGCCGGCACCCCGCGCGTCGTCGACTCCTTCTCGAAAGCCAATTGAAAATCTCGCATGCCCGATCTTCCCGATGGTAATGCGCGGCGAGCAATACACGGAGTGCGAAATGCAGGCGTAGCCTGAAACAGCTCGGGTGCAGCACTAGCACCTATCTGTCCTCTATGGCGATTCAGAGCCAATCGGAGGGGGCGATCTCGACATATGCTGGAGGCGCGCGTCCGAGCCGTATTTGCGGAATAGATCAGCACTCTCAATGATACCGAATATTCTTGTATAGCACCAATCCCGAAAATTGCCGACTTGCGAACTTTATGAAAATATTCTCGTGAATATCGACATCTAAACGTGGCGGCGACATATGGCGTTCTGTCGGTGCCAACTTCCTGTATGTTGCGATTTGACAAAGGGTAATATGGAGGAATCCGTGCAGAACAGCATCGCAATTACGAACACCGACCACAGTCGTTGTTATTTAACCCTTTTCAATCATGAACTTATTTCGCGAGCCACGCGCCGCATGAGGAACCGGTACGCCGCTAGCCGCACCCATGCCAGCGAACCAGCCACGGTGCAGTCGAAATCCTTCGCTAGCCGCCGGCAGCGCCCCGTCTAGGCAAAAGTCCGCTACGCCGCCTATCGTCGGAAGAGCGCCGCGAATCGCATTGGAATGTGCCGGTGCAAGCTTCCAAGCAATCCAGCCAAATCGCCGGAATGAAGCAAATGTCCAAACTAAGGTGCACCGCGGGTTTGGCAAAGGAGTTGCTGGGCCTTGAAAGCCGCAAGATCGTTTTCCGCATTGTTGGAGAGGATGTGGCTATGCCTGACTCGGGATGGGAATGCTTCGAGCCGGTACCGCAGCGGCAAAAAATCAAGACCAACGCGATGGCCGGCATTAATTGTATTTTCCGCCCGCCCTCGAAGAACAGACTATCTTCATCCTCAACCCCGGCACCAGTCCTATGCCCGCTTTGTAGCGGACCGTATTCACCGGCGGACCGGCTGCCTTCGACGCGGAGAAAATATTCTCCAGCGCTCCCTTGACTCTCCAGCAGCGGGAAACCTTAGATTTTAAGTTGGAATGAATTAAGTGGTGTCCGCATGGCCACAATCACCACGAAACGCGCCATCCACTGGCGATGCCGCCACACCCCTGGCGCCGGGCGTCGAAGAACACGGCCTTGTGCCTCCTGGGCTGCTCCATCGGCGATTTCGGCACGATCGCCTTCTTCCAGTTCACGCCATACCTTGGCCGACCCTTGCGATCATGAGCCTCGCGATTATGAACGGCCTGCTGACACCTCGATCACGCTCGAGACGATGTTCCTGGCTCGCCAGATGGATATCCGGACAGCCTTCCGGACGGCAATCGGCATGTCGTTCATCTCGATGATCGCAATGGAAACCGTGATGAACGCGGTCGACCGGGGGCTGACCGGCGGAGCCAAGCTAACGTGGCGGGTCGTGCCGATCATGCTAGCAGCGGGTTTCGTCGCCCCTCTTCCCTACAACTATTGGCGGCTAAAGGTGTTAGGCCGGGCATGTCACTGAGACGGACTGCGATCCTGGCGGCCCTAGCGGCGGCCCTGGTCGCCGCAAGTTTTTTCTTCTTCGGCGATTGGGGCGATACCGTGGACGACGGGGCGCCGATCGCATCGGTAATCGTGCCCGATACCCTCTCGACACGGGCGCAGATCGGGCGGAAAGCGTACGAAGCAAAATGCGCGGTCTGCCATGGACGGAACGCTGCCGGACAGGGCGGAATCGCCCCGCCGCTGGTCCATGTCATCTACGAGCCCGGCCACCATGGCGACGAGTCGTTTCAACGCGCCGTCGCGTACGGCGTACCGGCCCATCACTGGCGTTTCGGGGACATGCCTCCGGTCGAAGGTCTGTCCCGCCGCGACGTTACGGCGATAATCGCCTATATTCGCGAACTCCAGCGCGCCAACGGCATCCGATGAGGACGCTTCCATGGAACCTCTAAACCTTCCCGCTCGATCGCCGGTCGCGGCGAAGCCGGCGGTTGTTCATTCCGGCCTCGACGCCCGGGGGCTGCACGAATTCTTCCATGCCGGGGGCTGGGAATTGTCGCGCAAGTACTCTTTTCGCAGACTTCCGTCCGACTCAGCGATTGGATCTGCCTTCGGAATGTTGTACGTTTGAGGGCGATTTTCGCGAAATTCGACGCCCCTTGCCGGCGGCCCGGATCGCGCTGCGCAATAAAACCGCGTTTCCGCGCGGTCATCGCATCCGCGAGATTCGCGACCACGGCGCCTTCGGCCACTACAGGGTTACGGACCTTTTCGACCGTCAGGCGAGCGGCGTCTTCATTTGCGCACTTTACGATCCCGGCAAGCGGCTTCCGTACTGCGCCGCTCGCCTGGGCGCCAATGCATTCGGTTTGAAGATGCTGGTGGAGGCGGCATGACACGAGCCCTGCTGACTTTCGTCCTGCTCTGGCCCGCCCTGGCCTTCGCCGACCACGAACTCGTCGACCGCGACATCGGAAACGGACAGATCCTATACGTGGATCACTGCGCCTCCTGTCACGGCGTAAAGCTCGAAGGGCAGCCCAAATGGCGGCGGCCGGGCGAGGACGGCATCCTGCCGGCCCCGCCTCACGATGGGAGTGGCCATACTTGGCATCACGACAACCAGTTACTCTTCGACTACACTAAACTCGGTGGCGAAAGCCTTATGAAGGCGCGCGGCATCGTCGGATTTAAGAGCGGCATGCCCGGCCTCGGCGACATCATGAGCGACGAGGATATCTGGGACGTCCTCGCTTACATCCGCTCCACCTGGCCGCAGCACATCCGAGATATCCAGGCTGCAAGTAATCCGGACCACGGGCAATGACCTGCGCCTTTCAGCCCGAACGGGCTACTGTGCGATTCCACTCTTGCGACCGCGACGAACGAGCGCGTATATCCCGTCGAATCTCGGCTCGCCCTGCGGCCCTCTCGGAACCTCGCAATTCCGTGTAGCTCCGTAAACTGCCTAAAGTAGCGGTTATTCCAAGAAGTGCAGGCCGACTGAACTTGCGAGCGCCGTTCTCGCGTCCCTAGGCAGCCGCCGAACGCCTCTGTCCACAGCCTTTTGCCAGGAGGGTCCGCGTGCGCGCGCCTCGACAAGCGCATCCTCGAGCTCATCGGGACGATCCTCCGCCAACACGCGTATAAGTGCAGCGGACTGCTCAATGTCCTTCGTCGCCTTGGAGTCCGCCGAAAAACTTCGACGGGTTGCGACGATCAGCTTGTGTACGGCGAAGCGTGCCGGCTGGGGAACGTTGATCAAAATTCCCGACCGGTAGAGCGCTGCCGCCGGCGCCGGTGCATGGATTAAATAGTCGAGAAACCGAAGCGGAAAGGCGTATGCTCCCAGCGCCGGCGGCTCAAGCGGCTCGTCGCGATCCGGTCCCTTGTTGGGAGTGAGCAGCTCGACGAGTACGCCGCTCTCCCTGTCTCGCCGGGCGGTCGGCTGCCGATAAAGGCCGGGCCGGGCGACGAATGGCCCGATCAGTTTCAGAGCCTCCGCCAGCGCCGGATCCAACCGGTCGTCAAGCGCAATCGAGACCGAATGAAATGCCGCGATATCGATGTCCTCGGTAGCGGCATGGGCCTCCGAGACCTCAACTCCCAAAAGCCCGGAGTAACACCGAAACGCGTTTGTTCCGACGATAACTCCGCGAAGCCGGAAAATTCCAGCCTTTGAGAGCGCGAGCAGCACTTTTCCGGTCTGTGCGTCGATCCGCGGCAGCCCGCCTTCCCGGCACATGCGGGAGAGGACGCCGCGCTGCTTCTCACGATGCCTTAATTCCTCCTTTACTTTCTCGGCCTGCTCGACACTTGTTCTCATCTCCTCGGAATCCGGTCCGAGATATCGCTCGACCGTGCGGTCGGCTAGCCGCTGGACCGAGTACCAGTACTTCCGTCCGCTTCGCTCACGCAGAACTGTCGTCCCCCCGAGTTCCAGAACTGCATCTTCCTGAAGTCGCGTAACTAGGTCCGCGTAGGTCGTCTGCACCGCCAAGGGCAGGCGCCTAATTTTTTTAAATTCAGTCATTTGCGCTTTGCCCAACAAAAAAATTTTCTGTTGGGCAATTTAGTTCAACTTCGCATGGAATGCAACCCAAACACCTGCAGGCGATATCGATGGCCGTTCCTTGCCAATCAAAAAATAATCGTGTTGGGCAAAGCTGCCTCATGGATCGCCGCTAGCCCGCCAAGCGCCTATCGCAAGGCCGAGCGGGTAAATTTTCGCCAACCATCCGCGCCGTGACGGCATCTATTCATGCCCGCTATCCAACAGCAGTTTCGCCCGGCGAGAATTCTTTTGCTCGGTGCAAATCGATCCAGCGTTTGGGCTGTTTGCCGGACCCGTACCCTCGCCCGACCTAGCTCTATTTGGAATGTACTGCAAAGAGATTTCGACGAATCGAGTAGTCGCGCCAGTGACAATTGTCACTTCGCGCAAAGATTGGGTCCACCGCGATCAGAACAAATTTTAACACGTTGTCGACGATATCATGTTGCGGTTTGCCAAGGACAGCGATTCCAATCGCGAAAGCTTGTGCCAGTCAGTGTCAGGAGGCCAATGAGAGCGACATATTGGTGGCGCTGTAGGCCAAGACGAACATCCGACCCTCGCGCTACGAGCGCGCGCGGCAAACTCGGCCTAGTCGCGGACGAAAACGGCTCGCTGATAGGCGCTAGTGCACTAACATTTTTGAAATGACGGATAGAGCGATTTAAATTCAAAGCGGGCATCCTGCGCTGTGAAGCGCCAGTTGACCGTCTTCGCCTTCACGTTTCGGGTCGTAACGAAAGCCGCGGCCTCTCGGCGCATGGTCTCGCGGTCGGGAATGCGGCGTTTGGGGCACTGCCTCGACATCGCGCCGATCTCGATTTCCGCCATGTTCAGCCAGCTGCCGCGTTGCGGCGTGTAGCGGAACTCGAACCGGTCGCGAGAATAAGCGATTTGCTTCCGGGAAATTGGGTCAATTCTGGATGCCGATTCCCGCAAAAGCGGGTCAATTTTGCACGCCCCTCAACAGTTGTTGAGGATCGGGTGCCCGGGAAATGAACGGAAGTATTATGAAAGCAAGCGTAGGGAACCGTTCATTCGGTCGGTTGAATTTCCATTTTGCCTCTCGAATGCGCGCAATGAAAGGCGCATGGCGCTGGAAAGGAGTTTCCGATAAACAGAATTCACTTGCCCGCCGGCGGCATAGGCAATACGGCGACTCGGATCTTGAGGAAAAAAAGCTAGCCGAATGCTTGGGATTTTGACTGGTTCGTCAGCCGGAAAAGCTATGAATGCCGAATCGGCAAGGCTGAATGCTCGCGTGAGGCTGCCCCGAATCGTATTTGACTACATCGACGGCGCAGCTGGCCGAGAGCGTTGCCTGGCGCGCAATTCCGCTGCATTCGACGGAATTTTCTTAAAGCCGAGAGTGCTGCAAGATGTCGACCACAGGTCGTTAGGGACCAGCGTGATGGGATTCAAATTCGATCTGCCCTTCGGCTTTGCGCCGATGGGCTTATGCGGACTGGCTTGGCCGGGCGCCGATCGGATCATGGCAAGGGAAGCCGTGCGGAGAAACATTCCGGTTTGCGTTTCGACCGCCGCTTCGATTGCGCTGGAAGGAATGCGGGAGCTGGCGCAGAGCAATGCTTGGTTTCAGCTATATGTCGGAGGATCCGGTCAATCCGGTCTGCAGATGGCCAAGAGAGCGGATGACGCCGGTTACGAAACAATAATACTAACAGCGGACGTTCCCGTACTGGCCCTTCGCGATCGGGACAAAAAAAATGGTTTCAAATTGCCGTTCCGGATTGGCCTGAAGCAATTCGCGGATTTCGCGTCCCATCCGAACTGGTCGGTTAGGACATTGATTGAAGGCGTTCCTCGAACGAGGAATTTCGACGGTTCCGAAGCTGGAAGCGGCTTCGACCGAACAGGCAGCCGCGGCGGAGCAAATTGGAATTTTCTGGAGAAGCTGAGGAGTTTATGGAAGGGCAAGCTGGTCGTAAAAGGGATTATGTGTCCCGAAGATGCGATTCGGGTCAAGCAGGCGGGGGCCGACGCAATCTACGTATCGAACCATGGCGGGCGCCAGCTCGATTCGGCATTGGCGGCGATAACCGTTCTACCGGCGGTTCGCGACGCCGTGGGCGCCGAATTCCCCCTGATGTTCGATAGCGGAGTTCGCAACGGTGAAGACGTTGTACGTGCGCTTGCGCTTGGCGCGAACTTTGTCTTTCTGGGCCGTCCGGTGCTCTTTTCCATGGCTGCGAATGGAGCGGCGGGCCTTGACGAGTTCATCGACGGCATTACAGAAGGGGTTAGCAAGACCATGGCGCAGATCGGAGCGGTCGGCGTCGCGGATATCGGGGTGAATTCCTTGGCCTCGGGGAACCGATCAATTTAACTGGTTTTGAGACCAAGTTCTTCGGATATATGGAAAAGACATGGGCAGTTTAGAAGCAGGCAAGGTGCGCGGCGGAATTCTATTGGCGCAAGCGCTCAAGAAAAAAGGCGTAAAGCGGGTGTTCACGCTGTCGGGCGGGTTCTGCAATCCGGCGCTGGAAGGATTCATGCAGCTGCAGATGCCTGTCGTAAACTGCCCTCACGAGCAGGTCGCCGGCCACATGGCTGACGGCCATACGAGAATTTCCCGAGTTCCGGCTGTGTGCCTCGTAGGACCGGAAGGATTTGCAAACGCAGTTCCGGCCATGCTTGAAGCATGGGGCGAAAGAACTCCGGTGATATTCGTGACCGGCTCGTCGACTCTCAAGAGAAGGGGTTCGGGGGGCTTCAAGGAAATCGACGACGTGTCCATCGCTCGGCCGCTGACCAAGCATTCGATTAGCGTAACGGACGGCACGCGAATCGGGGAATTTGTTGATCGCGCCTGGAAGATCGCGGTGAACGGCTACCCGGGGCCGGTTCACTTGAGCGTCCCGGTCGATATCATGTTTTCCTCTTTCGAAGAGGATGCGGCTAGCTGCGAGCGGCCCTTCGATACAGGGCCCGCGCGGCCGGTGCGCGCCTGGCCCGACCCCGAAGCGCTCGAGCCTATCCTGGACAGCATCGTTTCGGCCAGGCGACCGGTAATTATCGCGGGACACGGGGTCTGGTGGTCCGGCAGCGAGAATAGCCTGAAAGCGGCGGCCCGCGAACGCAAGCTACCCGTATTCAATGTGCCCTACCACAGAAAAGTTCTAGGCCAGGAATGCCGCGAGTACATGGGGCTGGCCGACTTTCACCAGTACCAGCCTTCGAAGCATGCGATACAGAACTCGGATGTGGCAGTGTTGGTGGGAGGCCGACTCGACAACCAGATGAACTTCGGCAACCCTCCGTTCTTCCCGAATTCCACGCGGTTGATTTGCGTGAATGGAAGCCACGAAGAGATCGAATACAACCGCGCTGCCGACGATGTTCTGCTTTGCCATCCCGGCGAGTTCCTTGATCGGCTGGCGGCGTGGCGCAACCCCGGCGGACGGCGAGTCGAAAGCGAATGGCTGGACGAAAATCTCGCCATGCGCGGCGAGTGGGTGGCGAAAACTCTTTCCGACCTGGAAACTCGGGAGAATGGCGACGGCGGCAAGATCCATCCCTTGCAATTGTCGCTGGATGTTCAAGACGAGATGAATCAAGGCGACTGGCTTGTATTCGACGGCGGAAACACGCATTTCTGGTCCGAGATCGCAGCCAATATCGTCGGCTGGAATGGAAAAAAACTTGGCGGAATCCTGCACCCGGGGAACTACAGCCTGCTCGGCGTCGGAGTTTCATTCGCGCTTTCGGCGAAAGCCGCCAATCCGGACAGGAACGTTGTCCTTATAAGCGGCGACGGCGCCTTCCTGTCCGGAGGGCTGTCTGTCGAGGCGGCGTTTCAGGAAAATCTGCCGATCACTGTAGTTATCGACAACAATGGCGGGCTCGACTGCATTTCGCAGCAGCAGGAGCGCCTGTTCGCCGACGGCCGGCACTTCGCGACCGATTTCAGGGACATTCCTTTCCACGCCATGTTCGAAGGCCTGGGCGGCCACGGCGAATTGGTTCGTACTCGATCCGAACTCCGCCCCGCCCTGAGACGGGCAATGGCGAGCGGCAAGACTGCGTGCGTCAACGCGAAATGCAAGGGCGTCATCAGCCCGATCGTTCTTGCTACGACGAGCAAGCGCGACAGGGCTTCAATCGAATAGGATGGTCGATGCCGATTATCTCGTCGCATTTGCTAAGCACGGTCGACGGCTCTCATGCGGCCGGCGTTCCGGTCAGGCTTGTTAAAATCGATTCCGCCGGCAAGCGAGCGACGGTTTTCGAAACCAGAACCGACGAGGGCGGGCGTCTGGTCGAAGAGGTCGACTCGAATTCATGCGGCGGCGGCGCGGCGTTCGAGATTTCGTTCGGCCTTGCCGAATACTTCGCCTCCGGCGGATCGCAGGCGAATTGCGGAAACGGCATCGTGAGCGAAGCGGTGATCAGGTTCTCGATGACGGCGCTTGAAGCGCGCTACCATTTTCCGCTCATGATCGCTCCGAACGGCTATTCCGCGTGGTGGCCGGATGTCGAATAGGATCGCCGCGTGAGCATTCTTTCTCGCGGCGCGCGCCTGAGCCCGGCGATATCCCGGCGCATCAGGCGGACGCCATATACGTCCCGCGCAATAAGCTCGGGAGCCAGCGAATTTACGGTGGTAAACCATACGCTGCTTCCGAAAGCCTACCGAAAAACGGTCGCCGAGGATTACTGGCATTTGAAAACGCGGGTTCAGATTTGGGATGTCGGCTGCCAGAGGCAGGTCGAGATAGCCGGACCCGACGCATCTCGGCTGGTCCAATGGATGACGCCTCGGGATATTTCAGCGGCGCGGATAGGCGATTGCCTTTATCTTCCGGTCATCGACAGAGATGCGGGCATGGTCAACGACCCGATTCTCCTTAAGCTTGAAGAAGATCGCTACTGGCTGTCGATAGCGGATTCCGATTTGCTGCTGTTTGCGCTCGGATTGGCCCAGGCGTCGGACATGAACGTCCGGGTCGCGGAGCCCGATGTATCGCCGCTCGCGATTCAGGGTCCATTGTCGTCAGAGGTCGCCTCGGCCGTTTTCGGCGACTCGGTTCGCGGGCTGGAGAGATTTAAATTCGGCGCATTCGAATTCCGCGGCACCAGTCAAATAGTCGCTCGAACCGGCTATTCGAGCCAGGATGGATTCGAGGTTTTTCTCGATCGCGGCTCGCTCGGCGAAATGCTTTGGGACGCGGTTTTTGAAGTCGGCCGGCCGCTGGAAATCGCCCCGGGCTGCCCCAATCTCATCGACAGGATAGAAGCCGGCTTGATTTCATACGGCAACGAAGTCACGAGGGAGAATAATCCGCTGGAAGCGGGGCTAGGCAGGTTTTGTTCGTTGGACCGGGATATCCGCTGCCTGGGCATGCCCGCTCTTCGCATTTTGGCGCGGCGCGGGATCCGCCGCCGGATTAGAGGAATAGTATTCGGCCGCGGCTCTATGCCGCCTAGCGACGGCTCATTGGAAGTATTTGCGGCCGACGCGGATGATCGACGCGTCGGAACGATTGCATCAGCTGCCTATTCTCCGAGCCTGGAACGGAATGTCGGGCTCGCCATGATGGAAAAACCATTCTGGGAAGCAGGCGAATCCGTCGTCGTCCGAACAGGCGACGGGCAATTCGAGCACGGCGAAATCTCGGAGCTGCCGATAAAATAGAAGCAGCTGAATATCCTGCCTAGCGATCGGCGGATTTCCCGCCGTTCTGGCATTGGTAAAGCTCTTCCAGGGGAATATGGCATCGAATTGCGTGGCTCCCGGCCCCGACCTGCCATGGAGGAGTTTCCGTGTCGCAGATCGAGCCGACCTTGCGGGGACATCGCCTCTGGAACGGGCATCCTCGTTCCGGAGGCGACAGTTCGACGACATCGTCGGCCAATATTTCGGGAACCGCTTCGGGGTCGGGTTCCAGAACCGCACCGAGCAGCACTTCCGTATAGGGATGCGAAGGCAGCGAGTAAACGCTTGCGGATTCTCCCAGTTCGCAGAGTCGTCCCTGATATAGCACGGCGACCCGGTCGGACAGGCAGCGAACCACGGCCAGATCGTGCGATACGAATATGTAGGTCGTTCCTCTTTCTCGCTTCAATTGGTTGAGAAGGTTAAGAACCGCTGCCTGCACGGAAACGTCCAAAGCCGATGTAACTTCGTCGCATAAAATTAATTCCGGTTCCGCCGCGAATGCGCGCGCGATCGCGACTCGCTGCTTTTCGCCTCCTGAAAGCTGGCTTGGCAGCCGCGTAAGGTAGTGGGAGCTAAGCCTCACTCTTTCCAAGAGATCGATGCTTCGCTTTCTTAGCTCCTCCGCCGAGCAGTTGAAGTAGAGGCGCAAGGGCTGAGCGATAATTTCTTCGACGGTATGGCGGGGATTCAGCGATTCGTCGGGATTCTGGAAAATCAGCTGTATTTGGCGGCGATGCGTCATTGGCCGCTTGTCGACAAGTTCCGCAAGGGGTTCTTGCTCGCCGAGCTGGATTTTTCCGCTCGAAGGCTCAAGCAATCCGGCGATAGACTTCAATATCGTAGATTTGCCGCTTCCAGACTCGCCTACCAGTCCGACTGTCTCGCCTTTTTCAATCCTTAACGTTATTTCTTCGACGGTTGGAACGCTGCCATTGTTTCGGCGGAGCAGCTGATCGAGAAAGCTCTTCTTCGCGTAGTCGATTGATAGACGATCGAGGCGAATGGCATCGGTAGCGGAACCATCGGCTCTCGCCATTTCAACGGTTTGCTCGGTCGCCGCCAAATCCGGCACTTTGGCGTAAAACGGGCATCGCACCGATTCTCCTTCGGGAGTTTGGATCAAATCGGGGCGAACGGACATGCATTCGGGCTGCGCAATCGCGCATCGGTCCACAAACGAGCATCCGTTTCCAGCCGCGCCCGGCGCGGGAGGACGACCTTCCAGCGCCGCTGGAAGCCTCGAATCCTTTAAGCTCGGTATGGAAGACAAAAGCCCTCGGGCGTATGGATGAGTTGGCGAAAGAAGCACGTTTCTCGCGTTGCCTTCAAGTACGACTTCCCCGGCGTACATGACGACGACTCGGTCCGACACGCGAGCGATCGCGCCAAGGTCATGGCTTACGTAAACCATCGCCGTTCCGGTTTCGCTAGCAAGGTCGCGAAGCAATTCCAGAATGTGCGCTTGGGTCGTAACATCTAGACCGGTTGTCGGCTCGTCCAGCAGCAGCGCCTCGGCTTCGCCAGCCAGCGCCATGCTGATCGCGACCCGCTGCTGCTGGCCGCCGGACAGTTCGTGGGGAAAGCGCTTGAGAATATTTTCCGGCTCCGGCAGCCTGACCTGCGTCAGCAACTCGACCATGCGATCCTGATAGCTCGATTCCGGCAGGTCCGTGTGCAGCCGCAGCGCCTCGCGCAGCTGCTTGCCGACCCGCATCGTTGGCGTAAGCGACTGGCCCGAGTTCTGGGGGATCATGGCCATTTCGCCGCCTCGGATATCCTCGAGCTCCCTTGTCGTCATTTCAAAGGTGTTGCGTCCCTTGAATTTAGCGGAACCGCCCAGAACCCGGAGGCCGTGCTTAAGGTAACCCATCGCCGCAAGCGCGAGAGTGCTTTTCCCGGAGCCGCTCTCGCCGACGATACCGACTGTTTCGCCGCCGCTGACGGTAAAATCGACATTGCGAAGCACGGGCAGCGTTTGACCGGCGTTGCCTGTAAAGCCGATGCTGAGGTCGCGAATTTCGAAAAGTTGCTTGCCGTCCATTTCTACTGCGGGGCCTTTTGCGAACGGTCGATGCCAAGCGCCTTCGCCAACGCGTCGGCGGCAAGATTAATTCCAATTATCAGCGAGCTGAGCGCGATGATCGGAGCAAGAACGAACCACGGAGCAAATGCCATGTAGCCGCGGGCATCGGCGATCATAAGCCCCCAGTCGGGCGTGGGCGGCGAAACGCCAAATCCAAGAAACGACAGGGAACTGAATGCCAGTAGCATCCACGACCAGCGCATGGCGCCTTCGACCAGCATCACGTCAAGTACATTCGGCAGCAGCTCTCTGCGGACAATCGCCAGGCGGCTGTGTCCCCGCGCTCGCGCGGACGAGATGAAATCGCGCGCAACCACATCGAGAGTAGCCGCTCGAGCTATTCTGATAACCGGTATTCCATAGAAAAAAGCCAGGGTCGGAATCAAAACTTCCAGCCCGGTTCCGAAGGTTACGATCAGCACGAGCATTTTCAGAATCCAGGGAAGCGACAAAAATGCGTCGACAATTCGCATAAGCACTTCGTCGATGCGCCCGCCTACAAGACCCAGCAGAATGCCGATGAACCCACCCCAGATTACGGCGAGAGGCGTTGCGAATCCGGTTACGACGAGAGCCTCGCGTCCGCCCATGAGAGTGCGGGTAAAGACATCTCTTCCTAGATGATCGGTGCCGAAAATATGATTCCCGCTAGGAGGATTGAACATAAGCTCGACGCTGACGGCCTTGTAGTCGTACGGAACAATCCAAGGGCTGAGAATCGCGATAAGCACGTGGAACGCTACGAGCGACATTCCGATCAGCCCGGATGGCCGGGATGCCATATCCTTGATGACTCCTGCGATCAGCAGGAGCCTTCCGGTCGAGCGCGCTTCCGAAACCGCGGTCATGACTTCCTCGCATACATCGTGCGAAGACGCGGATTCAGAATCAAGCTGAGAACATCGGCGAACAGATTAACTCCGACATAGACAGTGGCGACAATAAGGGCGATGGCTTGCACGATCGGCAGGTCGCGGTCCGAAATCGCGTCGATCATCATTCGACCCAGTCCGGGGTAGTTGAATACGACTTCGATGACGACGACGCCCCCCAGAAGCCAGGCAATCGTTAGAGCGACGACGTTTATCGCCGGAAGCAGAGCGTTGGGCAATGCGTGGCGAAATACGATTTGCCAGTAGGGCACGCCTTTCAAGGTCGCCATCTGCACATAGTCGCCGGCCATGACTTCGATGACGCTCGATCTGACCAGCCTCAGGATATGCGCCGTCATTACAAGCGCCAGTACGACCATCGGGAGAATGACCTCGGGAAAAAATTCGATCGAGGGAGCCTGAGCCGGGGTAAGCACGATGCCCGGCACCCAGCCCAGCCAAATGCTGAAAATCAAAATCATGATTGTCGCGCTGACGAACTCCGGAATCGTCATCGCAAATATCGCCGATGTCGAGAACACCAGATCAATGGGCCGGTCGCGTCGCAGGCCAGTTAGGCAGCCTAGAAAAATAGCGGTGGGCACGCCAAGGATTAGCGCCCCAAGCGCGAGAAGCAGCGAATTGTTTAGCCTGTCGCCGACCATTTCGGCTATTGACCTGGAGCTGCCCGCCGAAATTCCTAGATCCCCGACGAGCGCGTTCCCCGCCCATTCCAGATAGCGTTCTGTCGCGGAGCGGTCGAGGCCGAGTTCGCTGCGGCAGTTCGCCAATGCGACGCCTTGCGCGTTCCTCTCCAAAAACGCGGTGCAAGCATCGCCGGGAAGAATCTCCACGCCCGCGAAAATGATTCCGGATACGATGCAAACCGTAATTGCCCCAAGTGCTAGCCGCCTGAGAATCATTTTAATCATTGCGAGCTTTCCAGCATTCCTGCAGGCGAATGCTTAGGATTTCGCCAGAGACGCCGCTTCGCCGGAAATCGGCATGCGCGGCAGCCGCAAAGCCGCGTCCTTCCCGCCGGAAAATTCCGGGCGAGAACAATAATCGAGCATTGTGAACAGAGACACGCGCTTGGATTTCCCGAAGCATAATCGATGTTGCGTGCTGCCCCCTGCAGGTTGAAGAAAACCGGCAGGGGGCAAATTGATTGCAATCGACCTAGTCGACCGACACGAGGTGCCAGCGAATGCCGTCCCTTTCCGTGTTGTCCATGTTTTTAATTCTGGACGATAGTCCGACGTATTTTACCAAGTGGTAGGGTATCAGCACGCCGCCCTCTTCCCAGAGTATATCCTGAGCCTGCACATACAAATTCCTCCGCTCGCCGAAATCGATTTCCTTTCGGGCCGCCACAAGCAGATTGTCGAAGGTTTCATTGTTCTGGAAGGATTCGTTCCATTTTGCGCCGCTTACGAAGGCTTCATTAAGGATCAAATCGGCAGGTCGTGAGAACCAGCGAGTCATGGAAACCGGCTTTTTCATCCAAGCGTCATTCCAGTATCCCGATGCCGGGACTTGAACGATGTGGACGGTGATTCCGGCCTCGGCGGCTTGCTGCTGGTAGGCCTCGGCGTAAGTAACCCATGCGGGTTCCAAAGTGCTAATATGAAGTTCGAATTCGATCCCGTCGGGATACCCGGCTTCGTTGAGCAATGCCTTCGCGCCTTCGATATCCTGCGGGCAATCTCTTGCCACATAGTACTGGTCGCTCCGGCCAACCGGTGAATCGCAAGCCGGGAGCGCTCCGCCGGCAAAGACCAGCTGTACAAGCACCTCGCGGTCCGCAGCCAGGCGAACTGCTTTCCTAACGCGCGGGTCGTCGAAAGGAGGCGTATCGGTTCTCATCACCATGCCTTGCCAAGTGCCGGTCACGATTTCCTGAATTTCGAATTTGTCGCTGGACATTAGCATCGTGCTTTGCTGCTTGGTTAGGTCGCGAAGCATATCGATTTGACCGCCGAGCAATGCCTGGATGCGTGCCTGCGCGTCGGGAATGGCGAAGATTTCCATGGCCGCGAGTTTAGGCGGGCCTTCGAAGTAATCGTTAAACGCCGAGAGAACGGTCGTGCCTTGAGCGTCGAATGTTTCAACCTTGAATGGACCGGTCCCGATTCCGGACTGCGCGATTGAGTCTCCGGACCCGGAAGGAATGATTCTCAGCCTGTAGTCCATCAATTGAAACGGAAGATCGGCGAAGGGGGCGGAAAGAGTCATTTTGACCGTCAATGGATCGACGGCCGCGATAGAATCTACCATTGAAATGGCCGAGCGGGCCGGCGAATCAAGTTGCGGATCCTTTACGCGCGTAAAGGAATAGACGACGTCTTCCGAGTCGAGGTCCGTTCCGTCGTGGAATTTAACGCCCTCGCGCAGATGGAACGTCCATTCGGTTCCATCCGCGTTCGGCTCCCAAGATACAGCCAGGTCGGGGCTCGGTTTCCGATCCAGGTCGGGTCGAACAAGCCGGTTCATGATCTTGTCGGTTATCTGAAAAACGCGACCTTCCGAAATCGGGTCCAAACTCGATTTTTCCCCGAATCCAAATTCGTGAGTCTGACGGAAAATTCCGCTTGGCTCCGCTGAGGCGATGCTTGCGCTCGCTATCGCGGACAGGGCAATGATGGCTATGCTCTTATTCATATGATACAACCCTCCGTGGCTGAACTTTAGTTTCGATTTCAAAAAAGTTCGGGTTAATTTTCCCCAGGCCTGCTCAAGTGCGCCTAGCGATTATTCCCTGGGACGTTTGTAGAAGGATTTTCTTTCACTACATCCTAAATTCCGAACTTAGCTCCGATTCACCGGCCTTGCCGCAAATTCGGCAACGGCTAGACTCCACTTTGGCTTCCAGCCCGAACCGGCAGCGAAAGAACTTCGCTTTTGAGATGAGGTCATTCCGAAATTACACGCTTTCGGCGCGCTGCCCCCGGCTGAGGATCCAGGAAAGATGCCAACGCTTGATCAAGCGCCGCGAGAGTTAGGAACTCAGGCCGGAATGGAGTGCCGGTACGTCCAGCGGAGCAAATCCAAAATGCCTGAGCCAGCGCAAATCGGAATCGAAGAAATTCCTCAAATCGGGAATACCATACTTGAGCATTGCGATGCGGTCAATACCTATCCCAAAGGCAAACCCTTGCCAGGTCGATGCATCGATGCCGCCCGCCTCGAGAACATTCGGATGCACCATTCCCGAGCCTAGGATTTCCATCCAGTCATCGCCCTCGCCGACTTTCAGCTGGCCTTCATTCCACGAGCAGCGCAGATCGACTTCGGCCGACGGCTCGGTAAACGGAAAGTGCGATGCTCGAAACCTAAGCTCGGCTTTGTCCACTTCGAAAAAGGCCCGGCAGAATTCTTCCAGCACCCATTTCAGGTTTGCCATGTTTACATCGCGATCAATCGCCAGCCCCTCGACCTGGTGAAACATCGGCGTGTGCGTCTGGTCGTAGTCGCACCTGTACACCCGGCCCGGCGCGATCGCCCTGATAGGCGCCCCGCGCTCCCGCATGGCGCGAATTTGCACTGGCGACGTATGGGTTCGAAGCACGTTCGGAGGGCTTTCGTCGCCTTCTTCCCTTGCTAGGAAAAACGTATCGTGCTCCTGCCTGGCCGGGTGATCCGGATGCATGTTCAGCGCATCGAAATTGTACCAGTCCGTTTCGATCTGCGGACCTTCGGCAACCTCGAATCCCAAATCCGCGAAAATGGCCGTGACTTCCTCGGTTACCTGGCTTACCGGGTGAATCGTCCCCCTGCGCGCAGGCCGGCTCGGCAGCGTTACGTCGATCCATTCGGTCCTTAGCTTTTCGTCGAGAGCGGCATCGGTGAATGCAGCTTTCTTTGCCGATAGCGCGGACGCGAGCTCATTTTTTAGCTCGTTGAGCTCGGCCCCGGCCTGTCTTCGCTTATCCCTGTCCAGGTCGACAAGCTGGCGAAGCAGCAAGTTGATCTCGCCCTTTTTCCCCAGCGCGGAGACGCGAATGCATTCGAGATCGGACTCGTTGCCCGCGGACGCGACTGATTCGAGATATTTTTTCCTAAGTTCGGACGTCCTGACCTCGGGTTTTACGGCGGCTAGCTTTCCTGGCCCCCCATTATTCGGTTTCGCCGCTTTGGCCGGCAATTCATATACCATGCGCAGGCCGGTTCCGGGGAAGACGGTGCGGGTTTCGGTCAGCTCCTCTAGGAGCCCGGCGATCGCCGCGTCGCCGGAGTTGCTGGCGGTGCCGATGATGCGGACCCGCAGGATTCTGTTCTCCGGCTCGGGCACAATGTCGGCTTCCGACTGGAAGAGCTCGGCGAGAAGCCGCCGGGGGCGCTGTTTTTTGCCCTGCGCATCGGCGACGGCGGGCATCATTCGGGTCTCCGCGCGGTAGGCGATCATTCGGACGATGTCCAGGAGCAGCTTTTCGTCGGCGAGCAGCGCGTCGAGATTAAACTCCTCGCGCATGTACTCGAAGAAGTTCTCCTGCGACCAGCGCGAGAACATCGCACCCGCGACCTGCTCCAGGGGCATGCGGAAGTCGGTGGTTACGAGCGCCGCCTGCCTGCCGCCCTCCAGCAGGCGGCGTATCTGGCGCACTTCGGGGCCGCCGGGCAGCCCGATCCGCCTCTCGGCGAGAAGGACCTCGGCCTCGCGGACGGCTCCGGGGCTGTGGACCGGCACCCTGGCGGCGCGGAACTCCGCCTCCGGCCAGGGCTCGCCCGCCGACCCCTTGTGCCAGGTGATCACCGCGATCCCGCGACGGGCGAGGCGGCCGAACAGGGCCGGGCTCCAGCCCTCCCGGTCGAACACCAGCGTTAGCGCGGGCTCGGCCGGCTCGCCGGCGGC
>MPMP01000103.1 GCA_002238565.1 Albidovulum sp. bin36 | reverse complement strand
ATCGCGAACGAGGCGAAGCCGTGGGGAAGTGCATCGACTATTTCAAAGGGAACCTGGAGCGCATGCGCTACGACAGCTACCGGAAGCGCGGCATGCAAATCGGCTCCGGAGTGGTCGAAAGCTCGTGCCGGCACGTCGTCGCGCTGCGCCTCAAGCGCCCCGGAAGCCCGCTGGACGCTCAAAGGGGCGAACGCCATGCTGGCAATCAAATGCGCGCTCGCGAACATGCGCTGGGTGGACTTCATGGACTGGAAGGTCGGAATGTCGCAGGTGGCCTAATCAAACTATTTGACCTACACCCTGGCTTGACACTCCGATTGACCGAAAGATAATGCTGCGGCTTGCGCCTCGGAGCGCGGCGTCGGCATCGCAGGGGTCAGTCACAAGCGCATGAATGAACCGCAGATGAATACTGAAGCGCCTTTGCTCGCGGCGAAAGGAATCTGCAAATTTTTCGGCGCCGTCACCGCCCTGCGCGATGTCGATCTCGAGCTTTGGCCGGGCGAGGTTCTCGGCGTCGTCGGCGATAACGGTGCGGGCAAGTCGACCCTTATGAAAGTGCTTTCGGGTCTGCATCCGCAAAGCGAAGGCACGCTGATATTCGACGGAAAGCCGGTCAGTTTCGCGAGTCCGCGGGAGGCTCGCGACCTCGGAATCGAGATGGTCTATCAGGACCTGGCGCTCGCGGGAAACATGAACATTGCCGAAAACATTTATCTCGGCCGGGAGCCCACCAGAAAAGTTCTAGGCGGCGCATTGACCTTGTTCGATCACCGCACGGGCATTCGCATGGCCAAAAAGCATCTGGAAAACCTCAGGATTCACGTCAAGAGCGTGGAGCAGAAGGTCGAGGAGCTTTCCGGCGGCCAAAGGCAAGCCGTGGCGATAGCGCGGTCGATCGCGTTCGATGCGCGCCTTGTGATTATGGACGAGCCGACCGCGGCTTTGGCCGTAAAGGAAGTCGGCAAGGTTCTAGACTTGATCGTCGACCTCAAGAAACGAGGCATTTCGGTCGTTATAATCAGCCATAGAATGGACGATATCTTCTATGTCTGCGATCGCGTAATGGCGCTGTACCACGGCAGCAACTTCGCGGAAGCAAGGTTGAAGGACACGTCGCGAGGCGAAGTAATCGGCTGGATTATGGGCACGAAGGAAAAAGTGGAAAGCGTAGCGCATGACCGCGTCTCCTGAAAATTCCGGCATTGAGTCTCCTGAATCCATGCAAAAGCTGCCGTTGGGCGTTAGATTGATTCCGTTCTTCGATAGGTACGGCATTCTAATCGTCATTGTCGCGATGGGCGCCGTGATGTGGGCGCTGCAGCCCGATGTCTTCCTGTCGTGGCGCAACATTACGAACATATTCAAGCAGACGGCCGCAAATGGAATGCTGTCGATCGGAATGTTCGTCGTCATTTTGACGGCGGGAATCGACCTTTCGGTAGGCTCCGTTCTGGCTCTCGGGATGATGACTCTGGCCGTTTCGAACGCGGCGGGCGTTCCCTGGCCCGTCGCGCTGGCGCTCTCGCCGATGATGGGATTGGCCGCTGGATTTGTCAACGGAATTGGCATTACCAAGCTTAGAATGCCGCACCCTTTCATCATGACGCTGGGCATGCTGTTCATGGCGCGCGGACTTGCGAATCTCATTTCCGGCGGGGTTCCGTATTCGGGACTGCCCGATCCGATTCGCTTTTTGGGCTCGGCCCGAATCTATCTCGGCGAATTCGACGGAACCCGAATCAACCTGCCCGTGGTATTCCTTTTTACGATCCTAGTTTACTTTCTCTTCTGGATATTGCTGGAGCACACGGTATTCGGGCGGAGAGTGTACGCGATCGGAGGCAATCCCGAGGCGGCCAGAGTCAGCGGCATAAATGTCGATCGAACGCTGATAATCGTTTACGCGATTTGCGGTTTTATGGCCGGCATAGCCGGGTTGATCATGGCCGGCAGAACGAATTCGGGGTTCCCTAACGCGGGAACCGGGATGGAACTGGAAGCTATAGCCGCCGTCATTATCGGCGGCGCGAGCTTTTTCGGCGGGCGAGGGCAGGTTCTAGGCATATTCGGCGGCGTATTGATCATGGGCCTGATCAAGAACGGATTGAACCTTAACAACGTCAGCACATTCTGGCAGCAGATACTCATTGGCGCGATTATCGTTCTGGCCGTCTTCATCGACGTGCTGAGAAGGGACTTGGGCACTAGGCACTAGAAAAACCCGAAACCATGTGGCAGAAGGGGCCAAGCTGCCCGCTGGGCAGATCCGGATCTATACCGGCAATCTTCAACTGGCCATTCCTATTTTACGGAGGTTTCGATGCATAAACTTATTCTAGCGGCCGCAGCCGGGATTATCGGCGCGGTCGCGACGGCCGCCTCGGCGCAAACGATTTTGGTAAGCATGAAGGGCCCGGGCGCCGGGAACCCGTTCTGGGCGGCAGTCGAACGCGGAGCGACCGAAAAGGCGGCCGAAATGGGCGTAGACGTCGTCGTGCTTTCGCCGCCGACCGAATCCGACGTGCCGGCTCAAATCGCCCAGGTTGAAGACCAACTCGCCAAGGGCGTTGACGGAATCGTGATTGCGCCGACCGACCCGAACGCGCTGGCTCCGGTCATTGACGAAGCGATCGCAGACGGCGTTTCAGTCGTATTCATAGATACCAAGGGAGCGAACGAAGGCGTAACCTATATCGGTACGGACAACCAGATGGGCGCGTCGCTCGCCGCGAAGCACATTTGCGAAAACGTGGAGGAAGGCGCCGACGTCGCAATATTGCAGGGCATCGTCACCCAATCGACTGGCAAGGCGCGCGCCGACGGCTCGCACGAAGGCTTGAGCGCATGCGGCCTTAATATCGTCGCCGAGCAGACCGGCGAATGGGACCGGGCGAAAGGCCTCGCCGTGATGGAAAACATCATTACCGGCAATCCCAACCTCAAGGGCGTATTCGCAAGCAATGACAACATGGGACTAGGCGCCATCGAGGCCCTTAAGAATGCCGACATGCTCGATCAGGTCTTCCTAGTCGGCTTCGACGCGAATCCGGATGCGGCTGAAAGCGTGCTCGCCGGCGAAATGGCGGCGACCGTAGCCCAGAATCCGTACAACATGGGCGCATTCGGCATTGAAAGCGTTCTGACGCTTATCAGCGGCGGTTCTCTCGACCCGGTTATCGACACCGGAACCGTTCTGGTGACGATGGAAAACGCGGAAGATTTCAATTAGCCTGCTGACAGCGATTTGCATCCGCCGCCTGAATTCGCGGCGGATGCGGATCAAATGATTGGTTGACAATCGCAACCGGCCGCTGGAGTGGCTGCACCGAAATTCTGTAGCCGCTCTAAGCAAGTTCGAACCGGAAAGAAGGCGGAGCATCGGTTTAGGGGCGCTTAGACTTGGCATGCCGCTTCCCGCCGCGCCCGCATTTCCTCTATTGAGAACCGAATTCCTTAACCTGGAATTGCCCAACCCCGTCGGCGTAGCGGCGGGTTTCGACAAGAATGCGGTCGTAGTGGACCAGCTGCTAAAGGCGGCGTTCGGCTTCGTGGAAGCCGGGGCCGCGACGCCGGAGCCGCAAGAAGGAAATCCCAGGCCTCGCTTGTTCGAACTTTCTGAAGACAGGGCTGTGATCAATCGGTTCGGATTCAATAACGACGGAATGCGAGCGATCGCTGCGCGGCTGAAAGCCCGAAAGCGGCGAGGCATCGTCGGCATAAACGTTGGCGCGAACAAGGATAGCGCAAATGCCGTCGACGATTACTGCCGGGTACTTGAATGCTGCGGGCCGTTCGCCGATTTCGCTACGGTTAACGTTTCTTCGCCGAATACTCCCGGCCTAAGAAACCTGCAGAAGCCGAAGAAGCTCAAAAAATTGCTGGAGCGCGTTCTTGCGGTTCGCGACGAGCTACCGGGAAAAATTCCGATTCTGCTGAAGATTTCGCCTGACTTGTCCGACGACATGGTCGACGAAATCGCGCGCGCAAGCCTGGAATCGAAAGTCGACGGGCTGATAGCCACGAACACCACGACCGAACGCGTCGGCCTAAAGTCGAGATACGCGTGCGAGACAGGCGGGCTTTCGGGCAAGCCTCTATTCGAATTGTCCACGCGCACATTGGCAGTCATGTACAGGGCGATGGAAGGCAGGATTCCGATCATCGGCGTCGGCGGAATATTCAGCGCCGAAGACGCGTACAAGAAAATCGCCGCCGGGGCTTCCGCAGTGCAGATCTATTCCGCAGTGTCGTTTCACGGCCTTCCTATCCTGTCGCAGATTCTGTCGGGCCTCAATGAAATCGCGGAAAGCAGGGGACTAGACCGCATAAGCCAGGCCGTCGGTACGGAAAACTCGCACTGGGTATAGGATTTGCGGCGCGCGCGAATTCCGTCGGCGAAGCCGTCGAGCGACTTGGCTGTTCCGGGTCAATGCGAAATTTTCGGGACGAACGGAAAATCGCTTTTGCTGCGGTGTTGCGAGCCTTGGCCTTCAAATCAAGTCGACCCGGTCATAGAAGGAGCTATGCTCGCTAAGCCCTCCATAATCGTCATGTGGTTCCGGCAGGACCTTCGTATCGCCGACAACCCCGCATTGATGAATGCCTGCAGGAAAGCCGATCAAGTTCTGCCGATCTATATTCTTGACGACGAGAATTGCGGACGATGGAGACTCGGGGCCGCCAGCCGGTGGTGGCTGCGCGAAAGCCTGCGGCAGCTTGACGGGCGGCTTGACGGCAGACTCTGCATTGCGAAGGGCGATGCGTTGAAAGTTCTCAAGCAGGTCGCGCGGGAATTCTCCGTCGAGGGCGTCTACTGGAATAGATGCTACGAGCCTTGGCGAATAAGACGGGATACGAAAATCAAGGCCGAGCTCGATCGATTGGGCATTGACGCGAGAAGTTGGAACGGGTCGCTCCTCGTGGAGCCGCATGAGGCCGTGAAGGCGGACGGAAAGCCGTATCGCGTATTCACGCCATTCTTTGAACGGAGCTGGCTGCCGCGGAGCGCGGCGTTTCGCGCTCCGCTCGGCAAGCCCAGGAATCTAAATCTCATTGAACGCGGAATAGGCAAGCTTGGCGAACCGGAATTTCTACCCGGACTTCCCTGGCGTCCAAAATGGAAGGGCGAGTGGCAGCCCGGCGAAATCGGGGCGGAAAATCGGTTGAGGCGCTTTCTCGGCGATGGTCTAAAGGGCTATGCGACCGGACGGGACTTTCCCGCGTTGGGCAACGTTTCGCGATTGTCGCCGCACTTGCATTTCGGCGAAATCTCTCCGAACCGGATTTGGTCGGCGGTTTCGAACGGATGCGCCGGCGCGGGCGGCGGGAACGACGCGGCGCATTTCATTCGGGAGCTGGCTTGGCGGGAGTTTTCATACGGCCTTCTCTATTTCTGTCCCGAATTGCCGCGCAGGAATCTGCATGCGAAATTCGATTTGTTTCCTTGGCGGGAGAATGGCCGCGACCTTGAAGCCTGGCAGGAGGGGAGGACCGGTTTTCCGATTGTCGACGCGGGAATGCGCGAGCTTCTGCAAACAGGGTACATGCACAATCGCGTACGGATGATCGCAGCTTCGCTTCTTGTCAAAAACTTGCTCGTGCACTGGCGTTGCGGAGCAGAATGGTTCTGGGACAAGCTGGTCGATGCCGACTTGGCCAGCAACAGCGCTAGCTGGCAGTGGGTGGCGGGAAGCGGAGCCGATGCGGCGCCGTACTTTCGAATTTTCAATCCGGTAAGACAGGGTCAAAATTTTGACCCTGACGGACTCTATGTCAGGCGATTCTGCCCGGAATTGTCAAAGCTTTCCAACAGCCATCTGCATGCGCCGTGGCTTGCGCCGGCGGCAGAATTAGAAAACGCGGGAATTCTGCTCGGCAAGACCTATCCGCGCCCTATCGTAGATCTTAAGGTCTCCAGAACGCGCGCGCTTGAAGCCTTTGCGCAAATAAAGGACTTCGCGTCGCCTAGGTAGGGACCGGCGCGTCCGCTCGGGTCGCGAGCAAGGTATAGCCGCCCGCAGCCCGGAGAATTCAGCGCGGCAAGCGGCCTCGGCTGCGGGCGTTGCTGTCGATTCCGTCGCGCCCGAACCAGGGAGGGCCGTTCGTTCGCCGCATTGGCTCACTCTCTGGATCTAAGAATGCGTGCCGGCCTCGCGGCGAGTGGCCTCAAGGCGAAAGCCAGTCCCGCTGCCAATGAAACCAGCGCGCCGCCAAAAACGATTGCGGCGGCTGATACCGGTTCGAATTGATAGTCGGATTCCATGACAAACCGCATGACCGCCCAGCCCGCGATGCCGGCTGCGGCAATTGCGACTAGGCCCGCCGATGCGCCCGAAAGGGCCGACCGGCAGGCGAAGCTTGAAAGAATAATCTTTCGCGATGCGCCGACTGTCTTCAATACGGCGGATTCGTAGATTCGACCGCGTTCGCCGGCGGCGGCGGCGCCAATCAAAACGACAAACCCGGTTAGCAATGTCACGGATGCGCCGTAGGCTATCGCCGCCGCGAGGCTCGTAAAAATCTTTGTCGCAAGCTCTATGCCTTCTTTGACGCTGATCGCCGTAATGTTCGGGAACGAGGACGTAACAGTCCTGAACAGTCGCGATTCAACTTCATCGTCCGCGTACACGGTTGAAATATGCGTATGCGGCGCCGCTTCTATAGCCGAGGGATTCATTGCCATGATGAACCCTATGCCGGCATTAGAAAAATCGACAACGCGAAAACTGCCAATCGTAGCTTCTATATCGCGGCCGAGAATGTTGACGGAGATTCGATCGCCTAGATCGAGCCCGAGTTCCAGCGCCTCTTCTTCGGCGAAGCTGACAAGCGGTTCTCCGGAATAATCCTCCGGCCACCATTCGCCTCTGGTTATGACGGTGTTGCGCGGCACGCTCGAAGAATAGGTTACTCCGCGGTCGCCTCGCAGGACCCAGTGCTCGCCGGCGACTTCGCGAGCGGGCGAGCCGTTGATTTTCGTAATTACGCCTCGAAGCATCGGCGCCGTATCGACTCGGGATACGCCGGGATGGCCGTTCACCATCTCTTCGAATTCGGAAATCTGATCGTTTTGTATGTCGACGAAAAAGTAGGACGGCGCGGCATCCGGGATTTCGTCGACGATGATGTTGTTCAGGTTTGTCCAAATTTGGCCAACCGTCGCCAGCACGGCCAGGCTAAGGCCGAGCGAAACCACGACCGGAGCCGTATCCCCGCCGGGGCCTCCGACGGCTCCGAACGCCAGCCTCAGCGATGTCCGCCCGCGCAGGAGCGTCGATCTGGAAAACCGCTTTGCGAATGCGCGAATCGCGAGAGACGCGAACACGAGCGTGGCGAGCGCGCCGGAAATTCCGGCCGCCGACCAGAGCGCGAGCGCCGGCGCTCCGGAAAGTATCGCCGAGGTTCCGACAAGGATCCCGGCGAGAGCCAAAATCGCGGCAAGGTACCTCTTTCGCGGAATTTGGCGAGCTTGCGCCACCGAGTCGCGAAACAGCTCGGCCGCGCGGACCTGCTCTGTTCGCGCGAGCGGCCAAAGGGAGAAGATCGCGGCTGCGAGCAAGCCGTAGAGCGCGGCTTCGGCCAGCGGCAGCGGATACAGCGTGAAGTCCGCCGGCAAAGGCAGGCGCGATTCTATAAGGGGCGCGAAAACGAGCGGGGCGGCTGCTCCTAGCGCTACTCCGATGCAAACGGCTAGAATCGCCATCGCCCCCACCTGCATTAGGAATGCTAGGAAAATCGTCGAGTTGGACGCGCCAAGCGACTTTAAAATCGCGATGACATTGGTTTTCGACGCAAGATAGGATCGAACTGCCGCTGCAACGCCGACGCCGCCTACGGCGAGTCCGGCAATGCCGATCAGAATGAGGAATGCGCCAACGCGCTCGACTATTCGGGCGGCGCCGGGAGAGCCGTTGCGACGGTCTCTCCACCTCGCTCCGGAGTCTCTGAACAGGCTTTCGGCTTCCTGGGCGATGGCATCGATATCCGCGCCCTCCGCGAGCAGAAGCCGGTAGTGCGAGGAAAACAGCGATCCGGGCTGAAGCAAGCCGGAATCCGCCAGCGCCGACGAATTCACGATCATGCGCGGCCCCAATCCGAACCCGCTCGTGGCGGCATCGGGATGCCGCTCGAGCACCGCGGCGAACCGGAACTCCTTCAGCCCGAGGCGAATGAGGTCTCCAGGCTCGATGCCGAGCCTCTCCGCGAGAGCCACCTGCATAACCGCTCCAGGCACTCCGTCTTTCTCCGACAGCGCCTCCTGCAAATCAAGGCCGTTGCTAAGCTGAACGCTCCCGTACAAAGGGTAGTTGTTGTCGACGGACTTCACCTGAGTTAGAGCTCGCACCGTCTCGCCGCCGCTTTCGGCTACGGCCATGGACCTGAAGTCTGCGATTTCCGAGATTCGGACCGCCGAGCTATCCATCCATTCAAGCTCGTCGAGCGTTGCGAAGCGGTACGTGAACTCCAATTCCGCATCGCCGCCCAATATAGCGGCTCCTTCGCTGGACAAGCCGCTGACGATGCTGGCGCGGACGGTTCCGACCGCCGCGATCGCCGCGACGCCGATCGCCAGGCAAGCGATAAACAGGGCGAAGCCTCGGATGCCGCCGCGCATTTCGCGGCGGGCGATTCTGTACGCCAGAGACAAAGCCATCAGGCTGCGATTTTCATGCCGTCGGATTCGATGCAGCCGTCGCGAAGCCTTATGATCCGGTCGCAGCGATTCACTAGCTCAGAGGAATGCGTAACCAGGACCAGAGTGCTGCCGTTCCTTTCGCGCAAATCGAACAGGATTTCGATTATCATCTCGCCGGTCGACGAATCCAGATTGCCCGTGGGCTCGTCCGCCAGCAGGATATCTGGTTGCGGAGCAGACGCTCTCGCCAACGCGACACGCTGCTGCTCGCCGCCCGACAGTTGCGATGGATAGTGTTCGATTCTCGTTCCTAGGCCGACCGCGCGCAACTCTTCCTCGGCCCGGCCGAATGCATCTTCGCACCCCGCTAGCTCCAGCGGAGTCGCGACGTTCTCCAGCGCCGTCATCGTACGTATAAGGTGGAACGACTGGAAAACCACGCCTACATGTTCGCGCCTGAACCTCGCCAGCTGGTCTTCGTTCAAAGCGGACAGATCTCGTCCCATGGCCGTGATTTTGCCGCCGGTGGCGCGCTCCAGCCCGCCGATCAGCATGAGAAGCGATGATTTTCCGGACCCCGACGGCCCTGTTATTCCGACTGTTTCCCTAGTGTCGGCGACAAGGCTTATGCCGTGGAGAATATCGACTTTGCCGGCATTTCCCATTAGTGAAAGATCGACGCCCTCAAGTTCAAAAATGGATTTTGCCATGCTTAATTCCGAAACGCGGTCAACTGTGTATATATATGGTCTCATGGGGACCGTTCTCAAGGTCGCGGCGTTAATTCTCGGGTTAAGCCAGGCTTCGACCGCGGGAGATTGCTCGGAAAAGACCGTCGCGATGCTTGGCGACAGCTTGGTCCATGGGTTCGGGCTAAGCCCCGAAGACGGGCTGGTTCCCGCCCTGCAGCGATGGCTCGACGGCGAAGGCGCTTGCGCGAAGCTGATAAACGCCGGCGTTTCCGGCGATACGACGGCCGGCGGTCTGGCAAGAATTGACTGGTCGCTTACTCAGGATGTGGACGCGCTAGTGGTAGGCTTGGGCGGCAACGACTTGCTGCGAGGCATATGGCCCGAGTTTACGAGATCGAACCTAAGCGGAATCCTAGAGGCGGCAAGCGCGAAGGAATTGCCGGTGCTGATGGTAGGCCTGGAAGCGCCGAGCAATTTCGGCCCGGAATTCAAGGCGGAATTTGAATCGATTTTTCCAGAGCTGGCGGAGGAGTTCGATGTGCTTCTTTATCCACGTTTTTTTGAAGCTCTGGAAAGCGACCTTTCTCGCGACGAAGCTCGGAGACAGTATATGCAGCCGGACGGGCTGCATCCCAATGCGTCCGGGGTCGAATTGATTGCGAATTCGCTTGGGCCGTACCTTATGGACCTTTTAGCGCGCGTCGACTAGCGCATGATCTCGGATATTCGCAATGCTCGAAGCGGCTTCGCGACGACCATTCGACAGTTTGAATTTGACAGTTTCGCGCCGTTTCGTAGACTTGTCGCGCATTGGGGGCGGATCTGGATTCGGCAACTTCGCAAGTCTCAGCCGATACTGCCGAACGGAGGAAAATTATGAAGAATCTTATTGCAGCGCTGTTGGCCGTCTCGGTTTGCACGACGGCGACGGCTTGGGCGCAGGACGATCCCGGTTTGGAGGCAATAAAGGCGAGGCAGGAGATCATGTCCTTTTTCGGCTCGAACATGCGGACGCTCAAAGCGATAATGGAGGGGCGGTCGGAGTTCGATGCGGACTACGTGCAAGGCGCGGGGCGCGAAATTGGAGCGAAGGCTGAAGAACTGGAGCTGCTTTTCCCCGAAGGAAGCGAGGAGGGACTCAATACAAAGGCAAAGCCGTCGGTATTCGAGAACAAAATCGGATTTCAGCAGGAACTTGATGATTTGAAAAACGGCGCGGCTGCAATCGCAGTGGCCGAAACGCAAATCGAATTCAATGCCGCCTTCCTATCGTTTTCGAGGACTTGCGGGAGCTGCCACGGTCAATTCCGATCAAATTAGGCATTTCGCCGAAACGCCTCCGAGTCAATTGCGTATGCGCTGATCGCTTCTTTCGCGGATGCGGCCCCCCAGTTGCCCGATTGGCATATCAAATAAGAGGGCTGGATGCTGCGCACTCTTCCGAACCGGCGGCTACGCCGATTAAGGGCAAGCCGCCGCTTACGTCTTTACGAATGCGACCGCCGATTTTCGCTGATCGGGCGGTGCTGCTATTTCAGTAGGTCTTGGCGAATTCTTCAATCTAGCATCCTGCGAAATCCAGGCTTCCGGTTTTTCGTTTTTCGATTAAGAGGATTTGTTCCGCGGCGAGGAAGGATTTGAACCACGTAGCAGACGCAATCCTATCGACGACCGGCTCCGGGCCAAGAGCGGGATAAAGCTCGCGAAAATTTCGTCGCTGAATACGAAGATGCAGCGAAGAGTCTTAATCGAATCGCGAGAAGAAACATTTGAATTCAATTAAACGGAACGATCGCCGAATGCATATCGTTCAACCGCGAGAATGCGCTCTCCGCAAATCTTGTTCTAGCCATTCGCCCGACTAGTGCCGCGAGGTCGAAATTTGGCGGACTTGCCGGATAGATTCTTTGCGTTCATTTTGCGGGCGCGTTGCGGGGTCAAACTTATCCAGGGGCAGCTTTTCGACTTGCCTAAGCAGTTCGACGAAACCCGCAGCCTGATGGGCGGCCGTGGCGGCGCCCTTGGCCGCGCTTGCATTCGAAGCGTTTCCGACGACTCCGTCGGCATTCAGGTCTTTGGCAATCCAGCCGTAGCTAAGCGGACCGACCGGCGAAACAGGCTCCGATTCCGCCGACGAGCGGAAATCCCTCGCGGCGGACATGTCGACTAGATCGGGACGGAAGTGAAGCATCAGCGATGTCTCGACATCGCCGCCATGTATGCCGTATTTCAGCTCGTCCGCCGAATACATGCCTTCCGGATGGCCGAAGCTTCCCCACTGGCACTTTACGGCCAGCATGCCGGCCTGCACGCGGAACTCGCGGGCGAGGATCGATACGATATCGACATTGCCGCCATGAGAATTGGCAATTACTATTTTTCGGATGCCCGACCTGGATGCGGACAGCCCGATTTCCGCCCAGGAGGATAGGGCGGCTCCAACGGTCAGCGAAAGCGTCCCGACGCTCCAGATATGCTCGTTCGACTTGCCGATCGCTTGGAGCGGAAGAATTCGGACATCCATATCCTCGGGAATGATCCTTCTGGATTCGGCAAGCATGCCTTCGCCGATCAGCGCGTCCGTTCCGACTGGCAGATGCGGCCCGTGCTGTTCAATCGCGGCGGTCGGAAGAACTGCGATCGTACGCATCGGATCCAAGTCCTTGAACTCCGCCGCGCGGAACTCCATCCAGTTTTTTGCCATTTTGAACTCCTGGAAAACCTTCCATTGCCGACGGCGCCGGAACATAGCCAAGCACAATACCTGCTATCCTAAGATATGAACAGCCAAGCGAAAGCGGTCGATTTCCGAAAGTTGGTTGCGGCGCCAATGATTTGCGTTGTCGGCGTGCGCGGCCTGTCCTCGGCCCAGGATATTGCGTCGCCGTGCGCTATGCCATGCATCTCCTGGCGAATTTCCTCGAAATCCGCTTGACGTTCTCCAGATGGCGCTTCCTGCTCTCGGGGGTTGAGCTGTCCATCAGGTAGTGCGCGGCAAACGCCGTGTTCGCGTTTCGAGCGCACAGCAGCCGAACAGAGCGAAGAATCGTCCTCTTGCCCTGCGAGCCCATGTACCAAGTCAGCCAGCGGCTTGCGCCGCATGTCGTAAACGCCGCAATTCCCGTTATATGGCCAAGCGCTGGCTTGATTGCGCCGCCTTCGGACCGCGGCATCGTAAAGGCGACTCCGGGAATCATGGCGCGATCGAGCCACCCTTTAAGCATGGCCGGAAGCCCGTACCACCATGTCGGGTAAATGAATATCAAGGTGTCGCACCAGCGAATGTCCGCGACATCGTCGGCTACAGCCCGTTCGTTGGTCGGGCATTCCAGGTATCCGGCCAATTCTTCGCTTCCGAGAGCCGGCTGGAAGCCGCGTGAATAGAGATCGGAAATCCTCAATTCCGCTCCCGCGAGCAGAAGCTGCTCCGCGACGATGTCGCGCACGGCGGCTGTAAAGCTGTCTGGACTGGGATGGCAGTAAACAACGAGGGCGCGCATCAGAAGCGGCCCATTTCGCCCTCGACTCTCTCGATAAACGCGGACCGCTTGGCTTCGTTCGCGCGATTCATATCGTATAATGCGAGGTATCTTAGCTTTCGCGCCTGGCATGTCGCGCGCAAGGTTCTCGTTATGATTTTACGCGGCGGGTCGCCCGCCAGCATCGCTCTCAGCCGGGTGCCGCCGTACGTCGCGACGGCGGCCAGCTTGCCTATGTTGTTCAAATTCGGGCGCACCTTCCCTTCGACTAGCCGGAAAGATACGCCGGGGAGGAATACGCGGTCGAAAAAGCCCTTGAGAATCGCCGGATAGCCGAAATTCCAGACCGGAAAGACGAGCACGAGCGCATCGGCTTCGGTCAATCGCTCGATGTAGGACGCGACCGGCGGACGATTGGCTTCCATGTCGTGGTAGTTGAGTCTTTCTTCCCTCGAAAGCAGCGGATTGAACTTTTCCGCATACAGGTCGCAATCGTCCACATTCCATCCGCGGGACGCCAGCCGCTCCACGACGGCTTCGTGGAGCGCGGCCGAAAAACTGCTTTCGACCGGATGTGCGAACAACACCAAAGCGCGCATCATGCAGCCGACTGCAGTCCCGGATATTCGTACATCCTGTCGAATTTCCAGTTCGAATCGTCCCAGGAGATCATTTTGCCGGGATTCAGGAGACCCTTCGGGTCAGCCTCCCGCTTGAAATCGAGCTGCCGCTTGTCCACGGTTTGGCGCCCCCCTTCCTCCAGCGTGTACCGATGCGGGTTGAAGACCATGCAGCCGATATCCTCGTGCCAGCGGACGATCTCGTCAAGGCGCTCCTCGGAAGTGAATTTGACGATGGGAAGCCCGGCGTACATGACTTTTCCGTTCTCGCGCAGAACCTCCAGGTGCTGCAGAACCTCAGATCCGAACATGTCCCTAACGCGAGCGATTTTTTCCAGGAAGTCCGGATACGCGTAGCGTACTTGCAAATACGTGATCGACGGGTCGATGCGAAGGGCGCGAAGCGTCGTATGATTCCATCCGTATTCGAACACCGGGCCGGGATCCCGCTTCCACTGCGTTTCGCCCGACTTGTAGATTATCCGCGCATCGTTCCATCCTTCGGTGAAAGTATAGAACCCGTCCATGGAATGAGGCGCGACCATCAGGGCAACGATGCTCGTGCTCCGGTCCACATAGGGCTTGACGCGCGGGAAATAGTCAAAGGGAATGGGCGCCTCGATGGGCGTCGCGAGCTTGATAAGGATGCCGTCCCTGTTGGCCAGTTCGGACGCGTACTCCGCCGATCGCATGAATTCATCGAAGGCGACGAACATTTCTACCCATTCGTAGGCCGGAGCAAGCGGAATTTCGATTTCCGTGATGATTCCGTTCGTTCCGTACGCATGCGATACCCTCGGCAATTCGTCCCCGCGAAATTCAAGCATTCGCGGCGATTCCTCCATAGTCGCCACGCGCAGCCTAATGATATTGCCGATATCGCGCAGCGACCCCCACGTGCAGGAGCCGACGCCGCCCGATCCGCCCGCGATAAATCCGCCTATGCTCGCCGTCGCCCATGTGGACGAGAACATGCGAATCTCCTGCCCCGAGCGTTCGATGCAAGCTCGGTCCAGATCCTTGAGAAGGCAGCCCGGCTCCACGACGGCGCGTCCGGGGTGGACCTCCCTAACTTCGGCCATGTTGCGCATATGCATGACGCAGCCACCCGCTAGAGGCATCGCCTGGCCGTAGTTCCCCGTGCCCGCGCCTCGCGTCGTCACCGGGATGTCGTGCCGATAGCATGCCTTCAGAATCTTGATAACTTCCGATTCGTTGCGCGGGCTAGCCGCGAAGTCCGCAACAACATGGTCAAGGCGGGATTTCAGCACCGGCGAGTACCAGAAGAAGTCCCGGCTCTTGGCGCGAACGGATATCGGATTCTCGTCGATTTCGATTTCGAGGCGCTTCAATTCTTCTTTAGCGGCATCAATGTTCATATTCATTCCATAAGGTCGTCGAGTTCGCTGTAGCAGGGCAGGTCGCTGCCCAATTTCTTTCCGGCGCGCACGACGATGCGGTCGCTCTGAGGGCGCGAAAGAAGTTCATTCCAGTTCCGGGCCCGGAAAATTATGAAATCCGCGTCGTCGCCGGGCTTCAATTCGCACGGCTCGAAGCCGCAGGAAGCGGCGGGGGTCGACGTGAATGAATCCAGCCAGGATGATCGCGAGTGATCGAGATGGCAGATCCTTGTCGCCTCCCGCATGACTTCCAGCATGTCCAGATCGCCGTAAGCATAGAACGGGTCGCGAGTATTGTCCGAGGCGAACGAAACCGGAATGGCCCGGGAGCGCATTTCGTGAACCAGCGTAACGCCTCGCCATCTCGGCGTTCGATCCGAATTGCGATCCTGCAGATACATGTTGCACATCGGCAGCGAAACGACGCAGAGGCCGCTTTCGGCGACGAGATCGAGCGTCTTGTCGGCCTCGCTCGAACTCTGGCGGGCGAGGGAGCAGCAATGGCCTACCGAGACCGGCGCGTCGAATCCGGTGCGCAGCACCGATTCCGCGATCATGCGAAGCGTAGCGGAACCGGCGTCGGCGGTCTCGTCGACATGCAGGTCCGCCGACATGCCCCTGTCCATGGCGAAGCGGAAAAAGGTGTCGATTCGCTCCGCCGCGTCGGGCAGGGGATAGGTTACGCATCCGAGCACGCCGCCGGATTCGGCTGCCGTATCGGCAATTTCGGCGAAGGGACCGTCCTCCGAGACATGCTCGATGCCGAGAATTGTAACGCCTTGAAGATTTATGCGACCGCGCCAGTCGCTTCTAACTTCTCGAAACACCGGCCATGAAATCGAATGCTGCGGGGCAACTGAATCCAGGTGAGTTCGTATTGAGCGGGTGCCGTGAGCGTAGGCGCACCTCAAAGCGAAGTCCATTCGTCGGCGCACGTCCTCCGCGCTCCATCGTTCGGATCTATCGGCCGCAACCGTTGCCAGCGCCGAATCGAAATCGCCTTTGGGGTTCGGGCTGCGGGGCCAGATATGGCACTTGTCGAGATGAGTATGCATGTCGGTGAATGCTGGAAGAATCATGCCGCCGCGCGCGTCGAGGATTTGGCCGTTTCCGCCGGAGACGATCTTGCCGCCTTCGACGGCCAGAGATTCCTTCATCGAACCGCCGCCCGGACTGCAATCGGGGATGGAGGCGTTTTCGATTCTGAAAGGACCCGGAGGAATGCGATCGATCATGCCGTTCACATTTCCTTTTTTACGGCGCTCTCGTGCCAATTTCGCAGGAGCATGTGACTTATGAATGAAAGAACCGTGAATATGACGACGCCCGTTACCGCGATTAGTATCAGAGCCGCGAACATGCGCGTAATGTTCAGCCTGTAGCCCGCTTCGAGAATGGTGAACGCAAGCCCCGATCCGATGCCGCCGGTTCCGGCGACGAATTCGGCGACAATCGCCCCGATCAGGGCCAGTCCCCCCGCGATGCGCAAGCCTCCGAGAAAATAGGGGAGCGCCGCCGGCAGCTGGAGAAACCGAAGCTTTTGCCAGCGGCTCGCCCCGTAAATGCGGAAAAGATCGCGAAGATTGTGGTCGGCCGAGTTAAGTCCGAGAGTCGTATTGGAGAGCACCGGGAAAAAAGCGACGACCCACGCGCAAATGAGAAGGCCGACGATTCTGCTGTCGACGTAAATGAAAATCAGAGGCGCGATGGCGACTACGGGGGTTACCTGCAATATGACGGCGTAGGGAAAGAGGGACATCTCCACGAATCGAGACTGCGTGAACAGAACAGAAAGCCCGACGCCGCCGATTACGGCGACCGCGAGCGCCATGAATGTTATCTGCAGCGTGACGACAAGAGCCGGGAAAAGTATTCGCCAGTCCTCGATAAAAGAGCTCAGAACGCGCCCCGGACCCGGCAGAATGTAGTGCGGAATTTCGTTCCAGACGACGATCCGGTCCCAGAACCAGACAGCGGCGATCATGACGACCGCCGGCATGAGCCAGCTTCCGATCCTGTCGATGCGAGCCTTCGCGGCCCGCCTGCGCTCCTCTTGGTCGACTACGACCGGGCCGGTTCCGGAGTCTTCGCTTCGAAACGTCAATTGGTCTCTCCCATCGCTTCCTGCAGGGCTTCGGACGCGGTCCGGCAGTATGCCGAATATTCCGCCGATGTTCGAAAGCTGTCGCTGCGGGGGTAGGGCTCTTCGATGGTCAGTTCGCGATGCACGCGCCCCGGCTGGGCCGCCATGACGACAATGCGGTCGGAAAGAAATACGCTTTCGAATACGGAGTGGGTTACGAAAATCACGGTGCAGCCAATTTTTTCCTTTAGCTGGAGGAGATCGTGATTGAGTTTGAATCGGTTGATTTCGTCGAGCGCCGCGAAGGGTTCATCCATGAGCATTATGCTGGGACGGGTAATTAGCGCTCTGGCGATGGACGTGCGCATTTTCATGCCGCCGGACAGCTCGCGGGGATAGCTTTCTTCGAAGTTTTCGAGCGAAACGAGTCGCAGCGCCTCGAGTATTTCGTCGCGGCAGGAGCGGTACGAGCGGGAGGCGAGCCGGAACGGCAGCCACACGTTCTGACCCACTGTCGCCCACGGCATTAGTGTCGGTTCCTGGAAAACCACGCTTATCGTATGGTTGTGCTCGGTTTCGCTCCAGTTTATGCGTCCCGTCGTCGGATGGATCAAATCGGCGATCAGGCGCAGGGCGGTCGACTTGCCGCAGCCGGACGGCCCGAGGAGGCTGATGAAATCGCCGACATTGACCGTGAGGTTCATATCGCTCAGCGCGACGACATCCTCTGCGAACACCTTCGCTATGGACCGCATTTCGAGTAGCTTCGGGCGGAGCGCGAGAGGCGTCGCGGCGAGTTTAACTGGCAATTGGTCGTTCAAAGTTGCGCTTCGCCTGAATTGCGCAGGCGACCGGGGTTTTCCGGCCGCCTGCTAACGGTTGATCGCAATTGCGCTTCTAGTTCTTGATGTCCATGCCGAGTCCGTTGCCGACGAACTGCGTCGTGTAGGAGGCGCTGAAATTCAGATCCGCCGGAACTACGCCGGCATTGGCCATCTTGTTGAAAAACCCTTCAACTTTTTCATCGGTGATGACGCCGATGCCTTTTTCCAGCGCGTCGCCGGAATCGACGATGCCGACCGCGAGCATGCGATCGATCGCGTAGGCGATCTTGTCGTCGGTCATCTGCGGGTTGTCCTGCTTGATCAGCTCATTGGCGGCGGACGGGTCGCCGTACAAATAGTTGTACCAGCCGAGAATCGAGCCGTCGACAAAGCACTGCACGACATCCGGCCGATCCGCGATGGTTTGGGCCATGGTTTCGATCGTCGTAGCGTATGTCGTGTATCCGGCGTCGGCGATCAGGAAAACCGTCGGCTCGAATCCGCCTTCTTTTTGAACCAGGTACGGTTCGGAAGACAGGTACCCCTGCATGCCGAGATTTTCGTCGGCCAGGAACGGAGCCGGATTGAAGGTGTACGGAATTCTCTGCTCCTTCGTAAAGCCGTATTCCGCCATCATCCACTGATAGATCGTCGCGTACAGATTATCCCCTAGAAGCAAGGTCAAATTTTTCAAATCTTCGAACGTTTCAGCCTTGCCCGGGTGAGTCAGAATCACCTGCGGATGCTTCTGGAACAACCCGGCCACTGTTACGACGGGAATATCTTCGGCAACCGAATTGAATGTGGACAGCATGCTTCCGCCCATGTGGAAGTCGATTTTTCCTGCGAGCATAAGCGCCAGGTTGTTGACTTGTGGTCCGCCCGGGCGAATCTCGACGTCGAGTCCGCATTCCGCGTAAGTGCCGTCGGCGACCGACTGGTAGAATCCTCCATGTTCGGCCTGAGCAAGCCAGTTCGTTCCGAATACGACTTTGTCCGCGCTAGCGGAGGCGCCGGCGGCAAAAACCGCGGCAGTTGCAAATGCAACGAAAGTTTCGCGTTTCATTTTTTCCTCGTTCGATTTGACCGTAAAAGTTGTCAGCAGTCGTTAGTTTAAATTGTTTTGGATTGCAAAGATCAACTTAAGTCCAAATCGCGCCGGGATTAACGGCATCAGCGCAATATAGGCCGTTCCCGCACAAATAAATTGCGGCAGCGCATAAGAATTGCGCACATTTTGCAAATCCAACAATAATCGGATCGAAAATTGCTTTCATGAATGCCCGGCCGCGCACCTGGTTTTCGCGCCAATTCGGGTATTGCCGCCTCGTACGCAAGATTTTTCATGCCGCTGCATCCAGAATGAGCGCTGCGAACACCGTCGCAGGACAACGGGACTCCGCGAACTTGATTTTGAAGACGAAACATTGGCTGAATGGCACTAATTTGCAGCGGTCGGCTTCTGATCGTGAAAATCTCGCACTTGATCCAGATCGCGCAAAACTGCAAAGACTATCAGCCTTCGCGCGCTGCCGATGCACGGCGGAGCGGCGCCGGCAAGGAACAGCAGCAAAATTTCCAAGGAACGGCACCATGAAAAAGGAAATCACTCCCGAAAGCATTTTCCCTCCCTTCGCCAAATATTCGCACGCGGTCGAAGCCAAGGGTACGGGCCGTACGCTTTATGCATCGGGGCAGCTCGGCATAGAACCCGACGGGTTCGTGCCGGAATCGGCCAGGGACCAGGCCGACCTATGCTTTGCGAATATCGACGCGATACTTGAAGAGGCAGGATATTCGCGGCGAGACATCGTGAGAATCAACGCCTACGTAAGCGGCCGGGAGCACCTTCCGGGCTATATGGCCGCGCGGGACAGCTGGATAGAAGGCATAGGTTTTCGACCGGCGTCGACGCTTTTCATAGTTGCCGGTTTTACGCGACCGGAATTCCGAGTCGAAGTCGAGGTCACAGCGGCGCGCTGACTTCGGACTTTTGCGAATTCTCGTCAGAAGCTGCTTGATGGATCGAGCGCCTCCGGGTTCACAACGAATTTGGGGTTCAAATTGCCGTCGATCGCGTCGATCGCGTTCTGCAGCGTTACGCGACCCATGGCTTCCAGGCATTCACGCGTGAGAGAAGCCGAATGAGGGGACAGTATGATTCGCTTCTCGTGAACGAGAGGAGAATCCGCCGGCAACGGCTCGCTTTCGAAAACGTCCAGTCCGGCGCCTCGAGTATGGCCGGACCGGATTGCCGCCAACAGCGCATTTTCGTCAATCAAGCCGCCTCTGCTTGCGTTGACGACAATTGATTCCTCGCGAAGCAGGCCAAGTTCCCGTTCGCCGATCAGATTTTCAGTGTCTGCATTAAGCGGAACATGCAGCGACAAGATATCGGCTATCTTCAGGCCGTCGTCCAAACTCGGCACAAGTTCGCCGGCATGCCCCTCCAGTTCTTCGACATAGGGATCGAATACGACGATGCGAAGCCCAAACGCTTCCGCAAGCCTGGCGAGCCTTCGGCCAATGCGTCCGTATCCGACAATCAGCAAAGTGCGGCCGCGCAGGTCTCGCCCGATCAATTTCGAACGATCGGCGAATCGGCCGCCTCTTACGGCTTCATCGATTTCAACCCCCGCTCTCGAGGCGGCTAGCATAAGATACATCGCATGCTCTGCGACGGACGACGAATTCGCGTCGCCTACGACAGTGACGGCGATACGGCGATTGGTGCAGTAGTCCACCGGAATGTTGTCGTAACCCACTCCGTGACGGGAAATTGCTCGCAGCGACTTGGCGGCGTCTAGGATTTCAGGAGTCAACGGAGCGATTCTCACCGTTATGGCATCGGCATCCGAAATGGGTCCCTTCAACGATTCCGGCGACGCATCTTCGACAAGCTCCCATGCGATGTCGGGACGATCATCCAGAAGTTTCATGGATTCGGACATTAAGGGTTCGACAATAAGGAGCTTTTTCATTTGGCCTACCGCTGAAATCGGGGGATTTTATTCGACTCCTATCAAAAGGACGCGAGATGCCCAAGGCGTTTTCTCGTTCAGGCAATTTTCCCGCGGATTCTGCGTCGCAATCCACCGCGGCCGAAATTGGATCGTCGGGTATTTTCTGCATTTAGGTCGACGCGTATCGAATCGGAATCGAAGTGTTCCAGCAATTGATCCGCTGACGAGCGTAGCGCGAAGACACGTGCCGTGGCGCTGGTCCAGGCGATCTCGGGCCTCAGGCTGTCGGAGGCCACCTGCCTGGGCTACGTGCGCAGCCTCCATGATGCGCTTCAGTCGTGGGAAGACGCCGCCATCGAGCGCCTGCTGGAACGTCCGGCCCTTCATGTCGACGAAACCGGCTTCCGGGTCGACGGCAAGACCCAATGGCTCCATGTCGTCACCGACGGCGCCTTGACCCTGAAGTTCGTGCACCCCAAGCGCGGCGGAGAGGCGATCGAGGACATCGGCATCATCCCCCGCTATGCGGGGACCCTGGTGGACGACTGCCGGGAGGCGTACTTTGTCTACGACCAGTGCAGCCATCAGCTCTGCGGCTCGCATTTGCTCCGCGAACTGACCTTCATCGTGGACTCCAACGGCTTCCGCTGGGCGCGCCTGATGAAAAAGCTGCTGCGCGAGGCCTGCCACAGGGTCAACAAGAGCGATGCCAAGACCCTGACCGCGGCCGAGCGTCGGGCC
>MPMP01000102.1 GCA_002238565.1 Albidovulum sp. bin36 | reverse complement strand
AATTTCCAGTCGACCGGACCGGGAGCCGACGCCTCCGACAGCTGCCCGTCGTCGGCGACGCGCGGAACCGGCGGCGTCCTGATATCCTCGATGCGAATCTCCATGCGCGGAGCAATAGCACGCCGGATTTTTCGTTACCAGTTCTAATTTCGCAGTGACCGAAATGACCCCGCGACGGACTGTCGCCACCGCTCGACCGAATGCCTGCGTCCGAATGTCCGTCTGCGAATTATCCATGCCCCTTGGAAACACAAGTCGAATCCAAAGGGAATCCCCTCATCGGGAAAAACCACCAAACGTCCCGGAATACCCTGTCAGGCTAGAACCAATTCCCGGAAAGTTGCCCCTATTACCCAAGAAATGGGAGTCGGAAGTCGAGAAGAGGAATTCCAATTCGACGTTTCTATTACGGGGTCGACACATGCTGTGCCGAGAGCGTGGGCAGAAAGGGGCGGGACCTTGCCGGTAGGCGCCCACGACGGTCGGATCTCCCTTGATCGAATCAATGCGCACAGTGTCGAGCCGTCGCCTCATTCCGACAGCGGATGGATGGCTCCCCGGTTCCAGGCGACATGGGTTCCGCTTTCGGCATCGGCGTATGCGCCCCTCGGCACGATTGCGAACAAAGTCAGCCCTTCCACGTCGAGCTTGTAGCGGGTCCGGCCGCCGAGGAAGACCCGCGCCACGATTTGAACCGGTAATGAGTGATCGAAGTGTTCCGGATTCCTGGTCAGTTCCAGGTCCTCCTGCCGCAGCGCAATGAAACGTGCCCGCGGAGGATCGGGAAGCCGGATTTGCCCCTCCACGATGGCGAGGGTGCCGGGTTCCCGAGCAAGTTCCAGGACATTTGCGGCACCAAGGAAATCCGCCACGAAGCGGGTGCGGGGGCGATCGTAGAGGTCTGATGGCGGAGCTTCCTGCTCGATCCGTCCATTGGTCATCACTGCTACCCGGTCGGACAGGGTCAATGCTTCGTCCTGATCGTGGGTGACGAACACTGTGGTCAACCTAAGCCTGCGGTGAAGCTCGATCAATTCGACCTGCATCTCGGTGCGCAGTCGCGCGTCGAGGTTCGAGAGGGGTTCGTCAAGCAGGAGAACCTCGGGTTGTGCCACAATGGCACGCGCAAGCGCCACGCGCTGCTGCTGGCCGCCGGAGAGCGCTCGCGGCATTCGGTCCTGCAACCCCTCAAGCTGGACGAGTGTCAGGGCCTTGGCTATCAGGTCATCCTGTTCGGCCCGGCTGCCTGTTCGCCGCATGCGGAGAGGAAAGCGTATGTTCTCCGAAACGCTCAAATGAGGCAGCAGTGCGTAGCTCTGGAACATCAGCGAAATGTTGCGCCGCTCCGGCGCCAGTACCGTCACATCCCTTCCACCGATGATAACGCGCCCGGTCGAAGGACTCTCCAGCCCGGCAACGATCCGCATCAGCGTGCTTTTCCCGCAGCCCGAGGGGCCTAGCAGGCTAGTGAAGCACCCATCCTTCACGTGCAACGAGATATCCCGAAGGACCTCCACCCCGCCAAAGCTCTTGCCTATCTGTTTGATATGGAGTTCGGCCATTACGCCATCCGGTCCAGCCCGATGGCTCGATCAACAAGGAGCACGAGAACGGCTGACACGAGAATCATCAGGGTGGACACCGCAGCCACGGAAGGATCAGGGCTGAATTCAAGCTGCCCATAGATTCGGATCGGAAGAGTCTCCACCCCCGGAGCGCGAACAAACAGCGCGATCACCGCATCGTCAAAGGAAATATTGAAAGCGAAGAAGGCTCCTGCGGCCATGCCGGTGCGGCATTGCGGCAGCACCACATGGATGTATCTTCTCCAGACATTCGCACCCATTGTCCGTGCGGCCTCCTCAAGCTGCGGGTCGGCACGGGACAGCACGGCAGAGACCGTGCGGATGACATAAGGCACACAGATCACCAGGTGGCCGACAACCAGTCCCCAGATGGATGGGCCGCCGAGCCAGATGCTCATTGCCATTAGGAGCCCGATGCCGAATATCAGTGTTGGCAGCACCAGCGGCGACAGAAATAGCCCCGACAGGGCCGCGCGTCCTGGTGTCGAGGATTTAGCGAGAGCGATGGCTACGGGCGTGCCCACAAGGACCGAGAGGGCGGTAACGATGACCGCGACCCGGAGGCTGGTCCAGGCCGCGGAGAGATAGGCTTGGGATCCCAGAATCTCCCCGTACCAACGGAAGGAGAATCCGCGCGGCGGAAAGACAAGAAACTGGCTTTCCGAGAAGGAGCTTGCGATGACCACGCCGAGCGGAACGAGCATCACCAGTGCCGTGAAGATGAGCAGGGCCGTGGCCAGCAGGCGAGCGGAAGCCGGTGGCGCTAGTCCGGTCATTAGGGTGTGCGCGCCAACCGCGCGTAGGGTATGATCAGCAGCAGGGTCGCGGCCAGCAGCAGTGTTGATTGCGCCGCAGCGAACGGCCAGTCAAACGAGCCTCCGATCGATTGGTAAATGCTGCCCGCCATAACCGGCAATCGCACACCGCCCACAAGGCTCGGCGTGATAAAGGAGGAAATCGAAAGCGCAAACACGATCAGGCTGCCGGAGACGATGCCCGGCACGGCGAGCGGCAGGACCACAACGCGCAGCACCTGCCAGAATCCGGCTCCCATGGTTCGGCCGGCCTCCTCGAGATCCCGCCCAATCCCCTGCAGCACGCCCAGTACGGTCAGCACCATGAAGGGCAGCAATACCTGCGTCATGGCGATCACAATGCCGGTTTCGGTGTGCATCAACACTGCGGAGCGGCCAGTTACACCAAATGGAGCGACGAGCGAGGCCAGTAGGCCGCCATTCCCAAGCACCACCAGCCAGCCGAAGGTCCGGATGACAACCGATGTCATCAGCGGCAGGATCACCGTCAGCAGGATCGCAAAGCGGAGTGCCGGGTGCGCTCGCCGCATGATATATGCGAGCGGCACGCCAAAAATTACGGTTGCCAGGGTTATGACAAGGGCCAGCCGCAGGGTCCGCCAAGCGACCTTCAGATAGTAGTCGTCGACGAAGAACTTCCCGAAATGCGAGGCGGTTAGCTCGAATGCCCCATCCTCGGTCCGTTCAAGGACGCTCGTGATCAGAATGGTTCCAACCGGGAACAGGAAAGCGATCACCAGCACAAGGATCCCGGGCGCAAGCAGGGCAAGTGATTCCTTCCTTGCCTGGGCCCGAACCCAGTCGACTGCGGCCATTAGCCCATACTATGACCGCTGAGCCGCCTCACTGAACGAGAAGGCGCTTCCACTCCTCGTTCCAGCCGGCGCGTTTGTCGGAAATGACCACCGGATCGAAGCCCACGAGGTTCCTTGCCGCCGCTTCGCCATAGACCACCTGCTCGGCGACCTCGCCGGAAAGAGTTACGGTTCTGTTGGTTGGCGAATAGCGCAACGCTTCGGCCCAGCCCGCCGAAGCCTCGGCGCGGATCGAGAGGTCGATGAATTTCAGCGCCAGCTCGCGGTTCGGGCGGTTGGCGACCAGGTTAACCGTGATCGGCGCGAAGGCGGCGCCTTCCTGCGGCTGCACGAACTTCACCGGCAGTCCCGCCTTGGTCAGCGTAAATGCGTAATCCTGCGCATACGCCGCCATCCAGGCCGACCCCTGGGCGAAATTCTGTTGAATCTCGGGCGACTTCGACACAACGACCGCGCCGTTGTCGAGCAGTTTCCTCACAAACTCGAGTCCGGGCGTTAGATCCTCCATCGTCCCGCCCAGGGCGTGGTTCATCATGAGAAGACCGAGGAGCCCATACGTGTTGCTCGCGGCATCGGTCACCAGCACACGCTCGCCGATTCCCTCGCGCAAGAGGTCATTCCAGCTTGTGGGCGCCGGGTTGATCTGGTTCGTTTCATACAAAAGCCCGATGACGGCGGTGGAGTAGGTCGGACCCACGCCCTTGGAAATTCCTGCCACCGCGAATTCATACATCTGGTCATGATTGGAGAGTTCCGAGGGTTCGATGGGAGAAAGCAAGCCTTCGAGTGCCGCAGTCGTCTCCAACCCGCCGGAAAAATGCGCCACGTCAAACTGAGGTGCTTCCTTCTGCGCGCGCAACTGCGATAGGGTATCCGCCGAGTACGCGGTAACCACTTCGACCCTGGTGCCGGTCATCTCCTCAAAGGGGGTGATCACCAGCTGCCGGTGGATCTCCTCGTAGGCGCCGCCGAACGAATTGATCACCAGCCTGTTGTCCTGCGCGCGCAGGATTGATGGTACGGCCAGTGCCGAGGCGGTTAGTGCGGTATCTCTCAGGAAGTGGCGTCTGTTGAGCATGGGTTCGTCCTTTCTGCTTCTGTTTGGGATGTCAGTCGATCCGGCCAAAGCGGATTGACTTGGCGCCTTCGAGCCGGATGGCACGACATGCTTCGGCGAAGCCGTCGAGATCTTCCGAAACCCGTCCGAAGATGTTGACCGGCGTCCAGCCCAACGGGCCAAACGTACGTCCGCCTGCATCGTAAAAGATCCCAATCTCCCACAATTCGTCGGGCAGCCCGTGCATGGCGTTTTTACCCTGATAAAACCATAGGCATTCCCCCGGAGCGGGAAAACAGGTCTGGTTTTCGTTGGGAATCGCTTTCGGATCAAAATTCTGCGCCGGCCCTGTCAAGCCCATCATGATCTCCGGTCCGGCGAACATGGCATGAACAGCTGTCTCCAAAACAGGAGATTTTAGCGCGTTCCAGAGTGTCTCGCAGGTTCGCGGAGCGAGATCGGAATAGGCCCTGATGGGCCAGCGCGCCCGCAACTCGATGAACTCGATGAAAAAGCCCGGTTCTGCCATACTGAATTTCACTCCCTTGATGTCGCTGGCGGGGAATAACCACACCGCGCAGCGGCGTCAAGATTCGGGTGTAGCCCACAGGCCTGCGCAAAAGTCTTGTTTTTGCGCATGCCTGAGGGAATCGGGGCAACACGGGCGAACAATTTTTGGCGGGGCCTTGCCGGGCATCCGCGCATTCTAGACGGAGCGTGTAATGATATGCGAATCTTGAAGCTCGGCCGCTTGAACATGAAATCAATTAAGAGAAGCGCGCGCAATGCCGCGATTTTAGTAGCGTATCTCTTGGGAATTTCGGCTTTCGGATTCGCGGAAGCCGACGAAGCAACAGTTGCGGTCGCTGCGAATTTCGCCGAGCCTGCCAAGCGATTGGCGGATGCGTTCGAATCCGAATCGCGGCACAAGGTGAAGCTGGTTGTCGGGTCGACCGGCAAATTGTATTCGCAGATTGTGAACGGAGCTCCGTTCGACATTTATCTCGCCGCCGATGAGGCGCGTCCGCAGGCCTTGAAGGATTCGGGATTGTTTCTGGAGTCGTACCCTCGCGTGTACGCCATAGGCCGCCTGATCGCCTGGTGGCCGAACAGAGACGATATAGGCGAAGACGGCGGCGATGAATTGAAAACCGGACGCGCGAGGCGGATTGCAATTGCAAATCCTAAGCTCGCGCCATACGGACAGGCATCCGTAACGACGATGGAACGGCTAGGATTGGACCGCGAACTGATGAAGGGCTTGGTACTGGGTGAGAACGTAGGCCAGGTCTACGCGTTCGCGTCGACCGGCAATGTCGACATCGGATTCCTTCCTTACTCCTATATGCTTAGCCCCCGTCATAGCGGCAGGGGCTCGTTCTGGATCGTTCCGAAAGCATTTCATGAGCCGATCCGGCAGTCGGGGGGGCAGCTTGCGCGTTCGAGGGAGAATTCCGCCGCGACTGAATTCCAGGAGTTCTTGAACAGTCCTGAGGCGGCATCGATCATTGAGAAATTCGGATTTACGGTTCCTAAGGGTTAATGGTCGACTTCGGTTCGGTAGAAGTTTCGCTCAAGCTGGCAGCCGCCTCGACTGTTTTGCTTTTGCTAATAGCGACCCCCCTTGGCTGGTGGCTCGCGACCACAAGGTGGAGGATCAAGCCCTTTGTCGAGGCTGTGACGGCATTGCCCCTGGTATTGCCTCCAACTGTACTTGGGTTTTATCTCCTTATTCTCTTCAATCCGAATTCAGCGGCCGGTTCGCTGTGGCTTCGCGCGACCGGCGAAACCCTGGCCTTTTCGTTTGCGGGCATTTTGATCGCCACCGTGGTTCATTCGCTGCCGTTTGCGGTCCAGCCTCTGCAGGCCGCATTCGAATCCGTCGGCAGAAGGCCGCTGGAGACGGCGCAGAGCCTCGGGGCTAGCGGGCTCGATGCCTTTGCCACGGTTGCAGTGCCGCTTGCAAAAAGAGGCTTTCTGACGGCTGCGGTTCTCGGTTTCGCGCACTCGCTCGGAGAATTCGGAATCGTTCTTATGGTCGGCGGAAACATTCCGGAAAGAACGCGCGTAATTTCGATAGATATCTATACGAGCGTTGAAGTTCTTGAATACGGCCAGGCGCATGTCCTGTCGATCGGCATGCTGTGCTTTTCATTCGTCGTTCTAGCGACGCTTTTCGTGGTCAATCGAAAATTCCCGGTGGATGATGCCGCTCGCTAAGAACCTTGAAATCGACATTCGGATCGAGTTTTCGGGCTTCGCGCTGCGAGTCGAGCAAACGAAAGCAATTGACGGCGCACTGGGGCTATTCGGACCTAGCGGGGCTGGAAAAAGCACCTTGCTGCGAATAATTTCCGGCGTGGAAACTTCGGCGGCCGGAAGGTTGGCATTCGACGGGGAAGTCTGGCAGGACTCGGGACGTCGAGAATTTGTCAAGCCCTATCGGCGAGCCGTGGGGTGCGTTTTTCAGAACCCTCAGCTTTTTTCGCATCTAAGCGTTTCGGGCAATTTGAAATACGGCTACCGCCGGAGGCGCGGCCGCCGGGGGCTTGCGTTCGCCGAAGTGCTTCATGCTCTTGACCTCGCCCCGCTGCTGAATAGGACCGTGGACGCTCTATCGGGCGGCGAAATGCAGAGAGTGGCGATCGGTCGAGCTCTTCTTCTCGCTCCGCGCCTGCTGCTGCTCGATGAGCCGCTCGCGGCATTGGACGATACCAGAAAATCCGAAATCATGCCTTATCTTGAGCGCGTTCTAGCGGAATTCGGAATTCCTGCCATTTATGTTTCGCACTCGCCCGACGAGGTCGCTAGGCTGTGCGACGACGCCTGGATACTGGAGGGAGGAAGCGTAACCGGCCGCGGAATCGAAAAATTGCCGGCAGGCAAGGTTCGCAATATCGAACTTCGCGCGACAGCTGTCGGAATGGGCGGCGCAAACCGGCTCATTTGCAAAATCGGCGACGATGAAGTCGTTGCGGAAGCATCTGGGAATTTCGAACGCGAGGCTCCGGTCAAGCTAACAATCCCTGAAAACTGCGTTGTCTTTGCGTTCGATAAGTGCCCGAGCTTGCTCAAGGCAGGCGCTATCGGCGGATGGGTCTCGGATGTAGGGCGAGGCGCAGGCTGCAAGTTCATCGGAATCGAACTGGAAACAGCGGGCGGGAGAATAGGGTTCAGCGTGCCTTCCGATTATGCTGCCGGCATGGACCTGTCGAAAGGACAGCGCGCATACGCGATTTTTCTTGATTCGCCCTCGGCAACGGGAGCTTGAATCTCGTTTCGCGTTTCGGGCCAAGCCGTCTTCTCTACCGCATTGAATTCGTTGCGTCGCGAGTGCTAGGTGAATGCGCCCGATACGTCCTCGGGACTTTCGCGAAGGTCCAAGGGCCGCGCCAAGTTCCAATGGCTGCATTGGCCGCCGTCGAGCATTTGCTTCTGCGACTATGGCGTCGATCGAACCGGGATGCTGCTAACGACCGCCAAATCGTCGAGAGCGGAAAACGGCGCAAGGAAGGCGAGGGTGCCCGCGGCCTCGTCAGGCCGGCATGGCATTGGCAAGTTCGCAAAGGCCAAAAGGCTTAGCTTATTGAATTGCCGGCACATAATCTCATTGCTTCGCTTAAGAATTGGGATAGGGATCTTGTGTTCAACCGCAGGTTTAGAGCCTGGCTTTATTTCGAAATTCATCGTCTGCGGCAGGGACTTTGATCGGAGGTCGCCATTCCGTCCGCATGACGACAATATTGCTTCTCCGATCAATGGGGAAATTTGGAATTGACAAGAATCGCGATTGCCTGAAATATTCTCTGTCATGCAGGCTGCCGAAGATCGGCTCGGTCGAGCTGCTCGGATGCGAGCCAAAATTAGGAATCAGCGATGCAGTTGGATGGCCAACGAACGATAGAAGCAAGGCCGATCGAGGTCTGGGAAGCTCTTATCGACCCGAATGTACTTCAGAAATGCATTCCGGGCTGCAAATCGATGGAGGGTGATCCGGAGAGCGGATTCGAGGCGGTGCTTGTCCAGAAAGTCGGGCCGGTCAACGCGAAATTCAATTGCAGGATCGAGCTTGCCGAAATCGTCCCTGGAAAAAGCTGTACGATTACGGGGCAGGGAAAGGGCGGGCCTGCAGGTTTCGCGAAAGGCGTAGCGAAAATCGCGCTTGAGGAATTCGAAGGCGGAACTCGCTTAGCCTATAGCGTCGAAGCCAGAGTGGGCGGGAAGATTGCTCAGCTTGGCAGCAGAATTATCGACGGATTTGCAAAAAAGCTTGCGAATGCGTTTTTTCAGAATTTCCAGGAATCGTTCGAAATCCAGCAGCCGGGTCAGCTAGAGGACCATGCAGGCGGCAATTCAGACGAAGACGGCGATTCGGCCGAAGGCGGCAAGAAAAAAACCTGGTTCAAGAAGATGTGGGGCTAGAAGCAATCCGGTTCGCCATTGAAGTGCAAGGCGGCGGAGCGGTGAAATTCGACGCGGGTCCCGGAAATAAAAATGTCGGGTTCGCCGAAGTTGTAATGATTTCGGGATCGGATCGGGACCATCTGGAAAGAATGCAACAGACCCCGCCGATCTTCCTATTCCTTGAATGCGGTTAACTTGACATCGATCGGCGCGGCTGATTTTCGGGTGCCGTCGAGTTGCAGGCGAATGATTGCTGCGATTTAATTTGGAAATCGGGACAATTGAGAGGCAAGTCGGCAGATAGCGGGCGTGGCGGAATGGTAGACGCAACGGACTTAAGCGAATTGGGTGCTCGCGCGGGAAACCGCCGATGCAGAACTGCTCAAATTCGGGGAAACCTTTGAAATGGCGATCCCGAGCCAAGCCCGGAAGAATTCCGGGAAGGTGTAGAGACTAGACGGGCAGCGCCTAAGGCAAGAGCTAAGGCGAAGGGATAGTCCAGACCACAAACTTCGCATCATTGCGAAGGCGGCGAAAGCCGCAGCTGGTACGAAAATCCGTGTGCCTTTGGCAGTGAGGGTTCGAATCCCTCCGCCCGCACCAGAGGCGCTGAAAATTTCCGGGGAATCCATGCTTCGGAATTCCCGTCCGTTGTATTTGGTCCGCCCATAGCCACAACAATTAGGGTGTTCCCGCAAGCCCGACAAAACTCGATTCTGCGCGACACCAATTTTGGACCCATCGGGGCCCCCGAATTTCAATTGCGCCATGCCGCCCGGCCGCCGAACTCGAAGCCGCCATCGAACGCTACATCGAGACCCCCGACCGTTCCGCTGGCCAGATCGGCCGACGACATCCTCGCTTCCGTCGAATGCTTTTGCCAAAGACCACTCAGCGTCCACGAAAAAGCTGAATAAAAACTTCTGAATCAGGACACTAGCCCCGATGCACCTATCTATGGCGAGAAATTCGGGCTAAAGGACTTCGAACCGCAACAGTGCCGGTGAGTCCGCAGGGATGTGACCCGCTGGCGGAGGTGATTTACACTGGCGAACGGCCGCGGAGCCGGCCGCTGAAGGGGAGGCGCCGATGAAAACCGGAGGCAGGGGTCTTTGGGGCTGGATGTCATTCGATTGGGCGAACCAGCCGTTCCACACCGTCATCCTGACATTCGTGTTCGGCCCTTATTTCGCGTCCCAGGTTGCCGGAGACGTTGTCAGCGGTCAGGCGATATGGGGCTATACGGTCGCGGCGGGATCGGTGGTGATGGCGCTCTCGGCACCGGTGCTGGGCGCGATCGCCGACGCGCAGGGGCCGCGCAAGCCATGGATCCTGGCGTTCTCGCTGCCCTATGTCGTGGGCGCCGCCGGGCTGTGGCTCGCCGTGCCCGGCATGGCGGACCCGCTGCCGGTCCTAGTGCTGCTGGCGTTGGCGCTGATCGGGGCGGAGATCACCCTGGTATTCGTCAACTCGCTGCTGCCGGAAGTCGGCCCGCATGAGGAACTGGGCCGCGTATCGGGCTCCGGCTGGGCGTTCGGCTACTGGGGCGGCCTAGTGGCGCTCGTCATCGTGCTCGGCCTGATGACGCCGGCGCCGGGCTCCGAAAAGACGATACTCGGCATCGCGCCGGTCCTGGGCCTCGACGCGGCTCTGGGCGAAGGCGCGCGAGCCACCGGGCCGTTCGCAGTGCTTTGGTACGTCGTCTTCATGGTGCCTTTCTTCCTCTGGTCGCCCGACGTCGGCCGCCGAGCGGGCGCAACCGCGGGCGTCGTCAGGGAGGGCCTGCGCAGCCTGAGGGCGACGCTCGCCGGCCTGCCGTCGAGGCCGAGCCTGCTCGCCTATCTGCTCTCCTCCATGTTCTACCGCGACGCGATACTGGGCATCGCCACCTTCGGCGGCATCTACGCCACCGGCGTGCTCGGTTGGGGGATGTTCGAGCTCGGCGTGTTCGGCCTCGTCATCCTCATCACAGGCGCGCTCGGCGCCTGGGCAGGCGGCCTGCAGGACAGGCGCCGGGGGCCCAAGCCGGTGATCCTGTTCAATATCGTCGTACTGACGGCCGCTGCGGCCGCCATCATGACCATTGCGCCCAACGAAGTGCTGTTCATCTCTGTCGGCACGGCGGAAGCGCCGTCCGCGCTGCCGGCAATCGCCTTCTATATCTGCGGCGCGGTTATCGGCGCGACTTCCGGCTCGCTGCAGGCGGCGTCGCGCACCATGCTCGTTCACCAGGCCGACCGGGAGCGGATGGCGGAAGCGTTCGGCCTCTATGCGATGACCGGCAAGGCCACTTCCTTCCTCGCCCCCTTCTTCGTTGCGCTGGCGACAGACCTGTCCGGCAGCCAGCGCCTCGGCGTTGTACCGATCCTGGTCCTGCTCGCCGTCGGCTTCGTGCTGATGGCCTGGGTGCGCCCCGAGGGCGACCGGGCGCGGGCGTGACGGTATTGCCGGCCGTCCGCATCGACTATGTCGAGCTGGCCGTGGCCGACACCGCCCGCTCGAAAGCCTTTCATGGCCGCGCCTTCGGCTGGACCATTACCGACTTCGGCCCCGGCTACACCGAGTTCACCGACGGGCGCATGAACGGCGGCTTCAACGCGCTGGAAGGCGGCGCCGTCCCGGGCGGCCCCCGCCGCTGGTCGTGATCCACAGCGACGACCTTGAGGCGGCCCCGCGAAGCTTTACGCTCCGGCGCCGCAGCGGCCATGATGCGCCGGAACAGACGGAATCGGCTCCAGTAGGGAAGAAGGCTGGAAAGCTGACGTTCCGGTTCAAGCCGAGAGTTTGATTATTTTTCCGACAAATCAACTGGTTATATACATGGGAACACTCGGCTCCCCCGGAAATTTTCATCCCCTCCGCCGCGCCAATTGAGCCCGGGCTAGCGGCGGCGATCAATCCAAGCCTCCCAATCCTCCGGGGTATCAAGATCCAGTACCGCCTTGTTTCCCGGAAGGCGAATGTACCGCACGTTTTCTGAATACCGGCTTAGCACGGGACGCGCTCCCGAATCGCCTGTCAATCCAATCAAATCGGGAAAGTATTTCCTGGGGAAGTAAACGGGATGGCCGGGCGTCCCGTCGCCGGATGTCGCCCTGACGATTTCGTCCGCTCCCGATTGCGATGCGATCGCATTGATCTCCTCGGCGCCCACGCACGGCATATCGGGAAGAATCAGCATCGCGCCGTCGCAGTCATCGCCTAGATGGGCGATACCGGCGCGGATGCTTCCGGCCATGCCTTCAGCGGCCAATTCCGTCGCAACGATTTCGACGTCCAGGCCGCTAAGTTCGGCCATTCTCCTTCCATGATCATGTCCGACGACGACAACGACCGCGCTTGCCACGGACCGGGCTGCTTCCGACGCCGCTCGTCGAATTAGCGACTCTCCGTCGATTCGTTCAAGCAGCTTGTCGCGTCCTCGCATTCGCGCCGAGCGGCCTCCCGCCAGCAGGATCGCCGCAACGGAATTCGCACTGCTTCGGGATCCCGCCGAGAGTCCGGTTCCGAAATTGCTGCTTCCCGCCAGTTTCTCATAACCTCCGGCGATTTGGCGGGAAGAAATACAGTCCCGCCATTAGCCTCGACTAGCCTCTCATGCGAGCGCCGTCGGCATCGAACAAGGGCTCCGTCAGCATGCGCGCACCGCGCAATTCGCCTAAAATCTCGATTTCGGCTTCCCGTCCTTCCTCCATGTCGCTCGGTACGAGGGCTAGCGCGACCGACTCGTCAGCATAGTGAGAATAGCCGCCCGACGTGCAAAACCCCTTGACCTTGCCATCGACCCAAACCGGTTCATAACCGAATGCGTCCGCGTCCAGCGCATCGACCGCGAACGCGCGCAGCTTGCGGGACGCGCCATCCGCGCGCTCTTTTTCGACGGCGTCGCGGCCAATGAAATCGCGGTTCTTGGTCCAGGACGCGAATTTATCGAGGCCGGTTTCAAACAGGGTATAGTCGGGAGAATACTCTCGCATCCAGGCGCCGAAGAATTTGTCGAGCCGCAGCGAAAGGAGAGCCCTCGAGCCGAATTGCCGCAGGCCAAATTCCCTGCCGGCCTCGTCGAGCGAGCGGAACAGGGACCGATGAGCGGCGGCGTCGACATAGATTTCGAATCCAAGATCGCCGGTATACGATATCCTCTGAACGATGGCGTTGCACATGCCGACCTGCATTCTTCGGACGTCCAGAAACGAAAAGCTCTTGCCGGAAACATCCTCCGCCGTCACCCGGCCTAGCAATTCGCGCGCGTTGGGTCCGGCTATCTGAAAACCGATTCTCTGGTCGGACACATTGGCCAGCCCCACGCCTTCGTCGGGAAGATGCGCTTCGAACCAGCGCATATGAAAAGCTTGAGCGGCATAGGAAGCGGTCAGCTGAAACTCGTCGTCGGCAAAGCAGCTTACGGTGAAGTCGCCGATCACTTTTCCCTTCGGCGATATCATCGGAGTCAGCGAAACCCGGCCCGGCTTCGGAATCCGTCCGGCCATGATTTTGTTCAGCCAGTCTCGGGCTCCGGCGCCGGCGACCCTGTATTTCCCGAAGCCGTGCACTTCGCCGATGCCGACATTGTTTCGAACGGCTAGAACTTCCTGGCGCGTCGCGTCCCAGGCGTTGGAGCGCCTGAAGCTCGGCGTCTCGAACGCCGGTTCGCCGGGCAGGGCGAAGTAGTTCACAGACTCGAGGCCGTACTGGCATCCGAAGACCGCGTTTCTCTTCTCGAACTCGTCGTACATCGGCGACGTTACGAAGGGACGGGCCGCCGGGAGCTCTTCATTGGGATAACTGACCGAAAACCTCCTCCGGTAGAATTCCATAACCTTGGGAAGCGTATACCCGGGGCTGGCCCAGCCGCCGAATCGAGCGACGTCGAGAGCCGAGGAATCGCGTTCAGTTTCTCCATCGATCATCCACTGCGCGAGGCTCAGGCCTACGCCGCCGCCTTGGGAAAACCCGGCCATGACTCCGCAGGCCGCCCAGTAGTTCCGCAGGCCGGGCACAGGGCCGACTAGGGGATTGCCGTCCGGCGCGAAAGTAAACGGCCCGTTGAATATTCGCTTAATTCCGGTTCTGCCGAGAACAGGGTAGCGCCGGAACGCGAAGTCGATCGAATCGGAAATGCGATCGAGGTTGTCTTCAAGAAGTTCGTGCCCGAATTCTTCCGGTGTTCCCCCGACCGCCCAGGGTTCGCAATTCTGCTCATAGAATCCGATGCAAAGGCCGTTGCCTTCCTGCCGCAGATAATTCTCGCCGCCCGGATCGACGACATGGGGATGCTCGGTGGCCGAATCGCGTATTTCAGGGATTTCTTCCGTTACGAGATACTGATGCTCCATTGGGTGGAGCGGAAGGTAGACGCCGGCCAGCATGCCGACTTCGCGCGCCCAGAGGCCGGCCGCGTTGACGACATGCTCGGCATGTATCGTGCTGTTTTTAGTTACGACGCTCCATGTTCCGTCTTGCCGCTGAATTGTTTCCAGAACCGGATTGTGCTGCTCGATTCTGGCTCCCAGCATTCGGGCCGCCTTTGCATAGGCATGGGTTGTTCCCGAAGGGTCCAGATGCCCGTCCAGCGGATCGTACAGCGCTCCGATTATGCCCGACACGTCCGCGGCGTGAGCGTGTTTTTTGACTTCCTCGGGCGTTACAATTTCGGTTTCAAGCCCCATGTAGCGATGCTTTGCGCGTTCCGCCTTGAACATGTCCAGGCGTTCCGGCGAATCGGCCAGCGAAAACCCGCCGACATGATGAAGGCCGCAGGACAGCCCGGAGATTTCCTCCAGCTCCCGGTAAAGCCGAATCGTGTAACCCTGAAGGGCGGCCATATTGGTGTCGCCGTTAAGCGTATGAAAGCCACCTGCGGCGTGCCACGTGGATCCCGACGTCAGTTCCGATCTTTCCACTAAAAGAATGTCTGTCCAGCCAAGCTTCGCAAGGTGGTACAGCACCGAGCATCCGACGACGCCGCCGCCGATCACGCAAACCCTAACGGTTTCAACCATTGCCAACTCCCAAACGATTTGCCCAAATGATTCGCATTGCAAAACATGAGTTGGGCATGAAGTAAATAACGCAATCCGCAAAATTTCCGCCGGTCGGACTAGAATTGTCGATGGACTTTTGAAAGGGCGTGTTCATGCCGACTTTCCGCGAATGTTGTCGGAACGGATTTTCGCGGCGGTATCGCCGTTTTCGTCGTATGGAATTTCGTGGACGCGCGCATTCGGATGCAAGATGCGGAAAAAATCGACGGCAATTTTAGCATAGAGGCGCCGAATAATGCCGCCAAGCAGCTTCGGACAAGCAGCGGGCCCGGGTCCCTGAACCCGGTCCGCGGCATAAGTTCCGATGGCGGATTCGGGGTGTTGGCGGCAACCGACTTTTTATCTGTCCGCATTTGCTGAAAATCGCGGAATCCCGGCAATTCGCCGCGTTTCTATTCCGCCGTCGACGACAGCGGAGGTCGAAACATCGGAACGCGGCGAACCGCTGCTCTCCCGCCGCCCGAAGAACGCGCCTCCCGCTAACTCGGCCCGGCGCGCGGTCGGTCGCGAACGCGCTGAAACTTTTGAAAGCGCGTAGGGAATTGCATCCCGGCTGAAATTTTCGCGACATCCGTCTTTCGGCGGCGAATGCTATTTCTCGGGGATGAGCCCGCGCGGGTAAAACCTCAGCATCAAGAGAAGGATCAAGCCCATCGTGGGCAATCTCATGTATGCGACCGAATCCATAACGTGTTGTCGCAATGGGCTTTCGTCTCCAAGCCAAAAAGTAAGATTGTCCGCGATAATCGCGCCGATGTGTTCGACTTCGATCCAGAAAAACCAGACAAGGATGCCTCCCAGAATTGCGCCTCGATTGCTTCCCGCGCCGCCGACGATCACCATGACCCACGCGAGAAACGTAAATCTCAGCGGATTGTATTGCCCAGGCGTCAATTGCCCCTCGAGCGTCGTCATCATCGCGCCTGCAAGCCCGCAAATAGCCGAGCCGACGACGAACACCTGGAGATGCCGTCCCGATACGTCTTTCCCAATCGCCGCGGCGGCGACCTCGTTATCTCGAATTGCGCGCATCATCCGTCCCCAAGGCGCGTTAATCGCAAGCTGGGACATGCAATAGAGGATGGCAAGAACCGCGGCGAATAGCCCTGAATAGGCCAATTTAACGAATAGCGACGAAGCCGAAACCGCGTCGATGCCGACCGATTGCGCCGCCGAGACGAATTTTTCCGAGTTTTGAAGATCGATTTCGTAAGGAACCGGCCGGGGCAGTCCGATGACGTTTTTAACGCCCCGAGTTAGCCACTCTTCGTTCTTGACAATAGCAATGATAATTTCGGCAATGCTGAGAGTCGCAATTGCCAAGTAATCCGTTCGCAGTCCCAATGCGACTTTGCCGATCAAATAAGCGGCGCCCGCCGCAAGCAGCGCGCCCAGCGGCCAGGCAAGCAGGACGGGAAGGCCGAAGCCGCCCAAGTATCCGAACCTTGCCGGTTCGATGCTCTCGATCGCTTCGACGGCCGGATCGAAAAAGCTTCTGTAGGCGAATAGGCCGACCGCCAGAATCGCGGCGACGCTCAGCATGCGTTTGCGGCCGGGCCGGATCTTCAGGAAAGCGGCGCTGGCGAGCGCCAGCGTCGCCAGTCCGATCGCCGCCGCGACGGCGAGCCGCCCGCCGCCGACCTGCCACGCATCCTGCACCGGCGGCGCGGATACCAGCACCGTCGCAACGCCTCCGATGGCGACAAACCCCACGATGCCGAAATTGAAAAGGCCGGCATAGCCCCATTGAAGATTGACGCCCAGGGCGACTATCGCGGAAACTAGGCACATATTCAAAATCGAAAGCGCGACATTCCAGCTTTGGACGAAGCCGACGGCGGCGATCAGCGCGGCGGCGAAGATAAACATGGCCGGATCGCGAATCTTCATTGTCTCGGAGCCCCAAGCAGTCCCGTCGGCCTGATGAGAAGCGTGATAACGAGAATTGTAAATGAAACCGCTAGCTTGTAGTCCGTAGACAGCAGCTGCGCCAATCCGTCGGGCGCAAGATATTCGGGCAGAACGTAGCCGAGCACCTTTTTGAATGCGTAGGTAACCGAGATTTCCGAGAATGCTACCAGAAAGCCTCCCGCAATTGCTCCCACGGGGTTCCCGAGACCGCCGACGATCGCCGCCGCGAAAATCGGCAGAAGCAATTGAAAATAGGTGAATGGCTTGAAGCTCTTGTCCAGCCCGTAAAGAACGCCCGCCACGGTGGCGAGCGCGGCGGTCAAGACCCAGCAAATTGCAACGACGCGTTCAGGCTTGATGCCTGAAAGCAAGGCGAGATCCGGATTGTCGGAATAGGCCCGCATCGACTTGCCGGTTTTCGTTCGATTGAGAAACCAGAACAGGACGGCGACAATCGCGACCGCAACGACAGCCGTAATCGCCTGACTCGTCTTTATTGCCAATCCTTCGTTGAGACCGGTTGCGGTCTTGAATTCGCGCGCTGAGACAATGAATCGTTCGCCGTCGGAAAATCTTTGGTTCCAAGGGCCAATAATTAGCCGCACCAACCCGTGAAACAGCATCATCACCCCTATCGAAGCCGCTACGAAAATGACGGGGGGCGAGCGTTTGGATCGGAAAAACCGGTAGACAAGCCGGTCGGTCGCGAGGAGCAGAGCCGCCGTCGCCGCGATTGCGATCGGAAGGGCCAAAAGGGCGGTCGGCAAAGGATGGATTCCGATGCCTTGCGACTGAAGCCACCACGTGGCAAGAATTGCGACCATGGTGCCAAAGGCCATAGTGTCGCCGTGGGCAAAGTTGGAAAAGCGCAAAATGCCGAAAACAATCGTAACTCCGAGCGCGCCGAGCGCAAGCTGGCTGCCGTAGGCCAGGGCGGGAACCGCTACGAAGTTGCAGAATACGATTAGCGCGTGAAGAAAATCCATTTCCCGACGCCGGCCTACGAAATCCCTTGAGCTCGGGCGGGCTCGGACATGCGCTATCCTCCTAAAAACGATTTTCGGACGTCGGCATTCGCCAATAGATCGGCTCCGGTGCCGGAATACCGGTTTTTTCCTTCGACCAGTACATAGCCCATGTCGGCGATTTCGAGCGCTAGCCGCGCGTTTTGCTCGACCAGGACGATCGCAATTCCGGAACTCGCGATTTTCCTTATGTGGCGAAATATGTCGTTCATGACAACCGGCGAAGTGCCGGCCGTCGGCTCGTCGAGCATGAGCAATCGCGGATTCGTCATCAGCGCCCGCGCGATGGCTAGCTGCTGCCGCTGCCCGCCGGATAGAGCGCTCGCTCTCTGAAGCCGCTTTTCGAGGAGGGCGGGGAAAAGGTCGTAAACTTTATCGATTGCGGCTTTAACGCCTTCCTTCCTTAGAAAGGCGCCCATTTCCAGATTTTCTTCGATCGACAGCGTTTCGAATACGTTTCGTGTTTGCGGAACGAACGCCATCCCTAGCGCGACGCGGTCCTGAGGCTCTAGGTCGGTTATGTCCTCTTCGCGGAATCTCACGGTGCCCTCGCGCAGCTTCAGCATTCCGAACAGGGCTTTCATCGCCGTAGACTTTCCCGCGCCGTTCGGACCGACGATAACGACGATTTGATTGTCTCCAGCCTCGATTTCGCACCGCGAAATGATGTCGCCGCCTCCGTACCCACCGGTCATTTGCCTGCCCGAGATCACCTTCATGTCAAGCGGCGGCTCCAATCGAAAGAATTTCCGGCGCAGCCCATGGCAAATTCCCGCTAGCGAAGCTCGGCGGCATTCGCAGGTTCCTGCCGGTCGGCGTATCCGGCTCCGAGATAAGCTTCGATGACTCTGTCGTCGCGACGGATTTTATCGGCGGCTCCTTCGGCGAGTAACTTTCCTTCGGCTATGACGATTACCGGGTCGCAAAGCCTGGAAATTAGCGAAAAATTGTGCTCGATCATGCAGAACGTATAGCCGCGCTCCCAATGAAGTCTGGAAATCGCGCGGGCAAGCGCGTTCAGGAGCGTTGGATTAACGCCCGCCCCGACTTCGTCGAGCAAGACGGCCCTGGCGTCGGTCATCATCGTTCGGCCAAGCTCAAGAAGTTTTTTCTGGCCGCCCGAAAGGTTGCCGGCCTTCTCGTCGGCGAGATGCCCGATCGTAAGAAAGTCCATCACCTCGTCGGCTTTCCTGGCGATGGCTCGCTCGCTGCGTCCGAACTCTTTTCGCCGGAGCCATGCGCCGAGCAGGGATTCGCCCGTTTGGCCCGGCGGGACGACCATAAGATTCTCCCTTACCGTCAGAGTAGGGAATTCGTGGGCGATTTGAAATGTGCGCAGAAGGCCGCGATGGAACAACTGGTGCGGCGACATTCCGGTAATGTCGGTTCCGTCGAACACCACAGTACCGGAATCGGGCTTCAACGCGCCGGCGATCACGTTGAACAGCGTGGTTTTTCCCGCGCCGTTCGGACCGATCAGGCCGGTTATCCGTTCCTTTTGTATCACGACGGACAGGCTTTGCAGTGCGGCAACGCCTCCGAAAGACTTCGTTACGTCGTTGACAATGATCATTGTCCCGCCGCGCTGCTGCGGCCGCCAGGGACTGGCGGCCGCACGAAAAACCCGATTTCGCGAAAGTCAGCGATATTCCACGGTGACGAATTCACCGTTCTGGATTTCCCTTATGGCATAGTTGCCGGCGGATTCGCCCGGGCCGATCAGTTCGACGGCCGATCCTCCCACGTAGTCGACATCGCCTCCAGCAGCAAGGATTTCGAGTCCCTTGGCGAGTTCGCCCGGGAATATCTGTTCACCCGGCGCGTTCGCCACATTCATGATTTCGTTCTTGATGTCTGCGCTCGCCGCTGAATTCGCGGCTTGCATGGCCAGCAGCAGCAGCGCCGCGGCGTCGTAGGCTTCGCTTACGAAAGGAGAGCCGCCGTCGATTCCCGCATTTTCCGCGATTTCGCCGAGCATGCTTGCGCCTAGGCTGTCAGTTCCAGGAAGCGTTCCGAAGGAACCGTCGATATTCGAGCCAAATGCATCAGTTAGAGAATCTCCATGCATGCCGTCCGGCAATACGAACGTATCGAACGAACCGCTGTCCAGGGATGCGCGAATTATTCCCTGGCCGCCCTGATCGACGTAGCCTACGACGACAAGAGCGTCTCCGCCCGCCGCATCCAACGAAGCGATTTCCGCGGAATAGTCGCCTTTGTCGTCGTCGTGCGCCAAGCTCGCGGTAATTGTCCCTCCCGCAGCCGTGAAGGCGCTTTCGAAACTGTCGGCGAATCCCTTGCCGTAGTCATTGTTCGTATACGTGAGCGCGACGCTTGAAAAACCGCGTTCCATTACGATCTCGCTCATTAATTGACCCTGACGGGCATCGGTCGGCGCGGTCCTGAAGAACAGCCCGTTATCTTCGACCGAAGACAGCCCAGGCGATGTGGCCGACGGGGAAATCATGACGATTCCGTTAGGCAAAGCAACGTTCTGAAGAATAGCCCCCGTAACGCCTGAACAATCGGCCCCTACGATCGCATTGACATTGTCGACCGTAATCAAATTCTCGGCGGCGCTTGTCGCTGCGGCCGAGTCGACGCAAGTGGAGTCGCCGCGAACCGTTTCGACGGTGGCGCCGCCGAGAAGCATGCCGGAATCGGAGACTTCGCGCGCGGCTAGCTCCGCTGCAGCTGCCATCGCGGGCGTCAGTGATTCAATCGGTCCGGTGAAGCCGAAAATAATTCCGAGCTTTACCTGGTCGGCGGCTTGCGCGCTCGCAGCAACCGCTAGCGCCGATATTGCAGAAAGAAGAAGTTTCATTTTATGCCTCAATATTTGAATTGCCCAATGCTACTATAAAACAGTACCGGCTGCGTTTGCCAAAAAAATTCTCTGCGATGAAAAGCGCCGCGTCCCGTTCCGAGATGATCGACCCGCGGACGGGCGCCGCGCGAACCTGTCCATTGACTTCCAGATTCGAAATATTCAGTTTGCGCGAGCCATCAATCAGTCCGCGGGGATGAAGAATTGGAATCAAGCTATAAGGTAGTCGTCATAGGCGGAGGCGTTGTCGGAGCGTCGGTTCTGTATCACCTGGCGAAGTTCGGTTGGAGCGATGTCTGCCTGATTGAGCGCTCCGTTCTGACGTCCGGTTCGTCATGGCATGCCGCCGGCGGCATCCATGCGCTGAATGCCGATCCGAACATGGCCGCTTTGCAGGCATACACGATCGACTTGCTTTCGGAAATCCAGGCCGAATCCGGCGTCGACATCGGCCTGCATATGACCGGGGGCATCACGATGGCGTCGACTCCCGAGCGCTGGGAATGGCTGAAATCGACCTACCGGATATTCCAGACGATAGGAATCGAGGATTGCCACCTGATGGAGCGCGGCGAAATTCTGGAACGATGCCCGATTCTGGATGTCGAAGGCGTTTACGGGGGGCTATGGGCTATCAATACAACATACTTGACTCATTCATATTTCCTTTCCTTTCCTTTTCTTTTTCTTTTTTTTCATTTTCATTTTCCTTTTTCTTAGGACTTGCGCTACATTGACGCCGTTCCAGAGGATTTTCAGTCCCTTCCAGAGCTTCTGGGTGCCCGGAAGCGGCTGGCGTTTCGAGGTGTGGAATCCCGCAAGCCCGGCCGCGAGGACAACGAAGGTCCGGATATCCATGTCCGGCGGCCCGCGCGGGACCTTGAAGCCGCGATCCTCGGCGAGGAGGCAGACCATGTCGATGTCGTCCCAAGCGACGTGGAGCCGCGCCGGGTCGTCCGGCCTTTCCCGGGCGAGCAGGGCGAGGTCCCAGACCCGGAAGGCGGTGATCGCGTCGAAGGCGAGGCACTTCTTCAAGTCGTCGGCGTGGTCGAGGCGACGGTCCTTGAT
>MPMP01000101.1 GCA_002238565.1 Albidovulum sp. bin36 | reverse complement strand
GACGCGCGAGGCGAGGCCGTGAACCCGGACCCCGGGCAGAAGCAGGAGGCGCTGGTTGTACACCACCCGGTCGAGATTGGCCGCCAGCGCGTCCGCCGACCAGCCGATAAACGCATCGCGAGCCCGCGACATCGATGTCCCGGAACGGCGACTCCGAACCGTCCTCGCGCCGAGCGAACCAGTCGACCTCTCGGGGAGCGGGAAGAGCTAGGCCAAGGCGATCGGCGAGCCTCGGAAGAACGCAGGCCGCCGCCGAAACGCATAGCTCTCCCGTTCGGTCGCGCCAGTTCTCGCGTTCGCAGAGCTCCCGGCTCAGCGACCAGCGCGTCCGGTCTTCCGTGCCGACCGCGCGGCGAAACCAGGAAATCGTCTCGGAACTGAATTTTCGAAGGCCAATTTGCATGGCCACGATATAGGTGATTCGTTTGAACTAATTAAGAGTGGGTTGTTGAAAGGTCAGAGGCCGCCATCTACCGCCGCCTCGCTCACAAGGACAGCTGAGAGCAGAATTTGCAACAGGGCCAAGTTGCGTGGGGTGATCGGATCGGGGATGCGCTCGAAGCACGCGCGCATCTTCTTGAGCATCATGGGCATCGACAGATGCTTGCGGAAGGAGGTGCTGGACATTTTGCTGCTCGGCATTTGCCTGTTTCGCAGCAAAATGGCCGATCTGGCGCGAAAAGTCTACGAACGAAAATCCGTTGCGCCCGCGCAACAGACTGATAATGAACGAAAAGAAATTCTGGCGGGAATTGCTGCATGGCCATGCAAATGGTCACCGCTTCCTCGCGATTCGCAATTGTCTTGCTGATCGCGCATGCTTCCGGAGGCTACGTGGGATCACAAACCCTTCGGCAATTGCGATTCAATGTAGAGTTCAGCGCAACTGACCTTGATTGGCGAGCAACTTTTTTGTTGTACCCGGAAAGTGAATATGATACAAGGGGTTAGACAAAAACCAAGCCTGTAACGGCTTCACCAACCGGGTGAAAACACCATGTCCCTGCTCCGCTCCCCCGTCAAGATCGAATGCGTCTCCGAATCGACCAGGGTCACCGCCTGCGGCGGCTCCGCGCTCCTGCTTGAAATGCTGATCGCCTCGCGTGCCCTGGCCGACCTGCCCGTGGATGCGGGCACGCCCTCCCGCGGCTGGACCGACGGGCAGTTGATCCTCACGGTGATGCTTCTCAAGGCCGACGAGGCGCCGGGGCGGCTGGTCCGTGAGAGCGAGCCGGCGGTCCTCGGCATTGCCCGGAGAAGGATCAAGCGGCGTTTCCGCGGCGGGCGGGAGCGGAATTTCCCCTCGACCCGCTTGCTCGGGCAGTGGCTGGACCGCTTCCACGACACCGAATTGCACAGGACGCATCCCGCGGGCGAGGCCGTGGCCCGCCCGGACGGACCGCGGCACGGCCTGCTGCGCGAGGTCAACCGGCGTCTGGTCGCCCTGGGCGCCGGACTGGCGAAGGCGGAGACGGCCACCATCGACCTCGACGCCACGATCATCGGCTCCGGCAAGCGGGATTGCCACTACGCCTACCGGGCGGCGAACCGGACGGTTCCGGGCGAGCGGGGCTATCAGCCGCTTGTCGCCTATGTCGGCGAGCTCGACATGGCGCCCTGGCTGGAGATGCGTGACGGCAATGTTCCAGCCTCCTTCGAGAACCGGCGGGGTCTGGAGGCCACGTTGCGGCAACTGCCGAAGCGCATTCGGCGGGCGACGCTGCGCACCGACGGCACCGGCTATCAGGAGGAGGTTTTCCGCTTCTGCAACGACCCGGCGGGCCGTCCGGCCGATCCGGGGCGCTTCGGCGTCATCGGCCTGTTCTGCGGCGCCACACGCTCGGAAGAGTTGATGGCCGAGGCCAAACGGCTGCCGGAGGCCGCCTGGCAGCCGCTTCACAAGCCCGAGGGCAGGCCCGGCTCCGAGGGCAGGTCGAAGCCCGGGGATGACGGGGACATCGTCGAATGCGCCGAGCTTCCATTCGTCTCGAACATGACGGCACGGGCCAGGCCCGGCCATGTGATCCGGACCTCCTAGGCAGCCGGCAAGTGCTTGACAATGCATTGCCGACCTGCCCGGCGCACCGGATCCGGTTCCACAGGCCACCTTGCCATCCCGCCCTGAAGGGTCCGGATTCCCTGCCACGCGGCTGCACCGCGCCTGGAATGCCGGGAGGGATGGACACCGCCCGCACGGTGCTACAGCGACCTTCCGATGCGCGCCGCCACCTCCAGAAGTCCCTTTCTGGCGCTGTCGATCAGGAGGTCATCGAATCTGCTCAACATGCCGAACGCCGAGACAGTAAGAACGGTTCTGCCGTCGGCGTTCCTTGCCGGGACTGCAACCGCCGCGATGTCGGGCTCGTTGTCGCCGAGATTCAGTGCGTAGCCCTGTGTCCGGATCTGTTCCAGTTCCGCATCGAGCCCGGCATGATCTGGCGTTGCAATGGGCGACCCTGCGACTTGGCCGGCGGAGAGCCGGGCGCGGCGTTTCCCTTCGGGCATCTCAGCCAGAACTATCCTGCCTTGCGCGGTCGAATGCAGCGGCAGCACGGTTCCCACCCGGATGTTGACCGAAATCGGCCGGGCCGAGTTGGCAACCGCGATGCATGCCGGACCGAGACGGCTCGGGCGGCAAACCATGACGGATTCCCCGAGGGCTTTGCACAGACCGTCGATTTCCGGCTGAATTGAGGCGGCAAGCGAACCGGTCTCCTCCGCCAGCCGACCGAACTCCTCCAGCTTCGGGCCGAGCCCGTACCTGCCGCGCGTGGTCGGGCGCAGTGCACCGGCGCGCTCCAGGGTCATCAGGAAGCGGTGCGCGGTCGCGGCATTGGTGCCGAGACACTCGACGACGGTCGCCACCGAGATTTCGTGCCGGTCTTCCGATATCAACGACAGAATCTCGAACCCTTTGAGAAGGGAGCGGTTCAAAGGTGTGGCCACGCTTGCCTCCAGGTGCGGTCTTGCCGGATCCGCCGCGGTTGACAGTCCAAGGGCAAGATTGCATAATGAGAACATAATCTCAATATGTGAGAAAATTGGCTCATGATTCGCAGTTGCCCGTCCAAATCCCCGCCCGCCCCGGCATTCAAACGGTGCATGGCCGGCAGATGACGGCACTGGACGTCGTTCACCCCCGCCGCCCGGACGACGACGTCCGGTCGACGCTCACCGCAGGCGGAGCGCTGTTTGTTAAGCTCAAGTCACTCGGCGTAGACCATGTGTTTGCCAATTCCGGTACGGACTTTCCACCGATAATCGAGGGCATGATCGAGGCACGAAACCGGGGCATTGATCTTCCGCAGGCGGTCACGGTTCCGCATGAGCATGTTGCGGTCGGGATGGCGCACGGCCATTACGCCGTTTCCGGGCGGGCCCAGGCGGTGATGCTGCATACAAATGTCGGTCTGGCGAATGGTGCATCAGGCGCGATCAACGCCGCGTGCGATCAGATTCCGATGGTCCTCATGTCCGGCCGGACCCCTGTCAAGGAGGGCGGGCGCTTCGGGGCCCGGACCGTGCCGATCGGCTGGGGTCAGGAGATGTTCGACCAGGCGGCGCTGGTTCGCGAGGCCTGCAAGTGGGACTATGAACTGAGATTCGCTGATCAGGTGCCCGAGGCGCTGGATCGCGGCTGGGCGATCGCAAACTCCACCCCGAAGGGGCCGGTCTATCTCAGTCTGCCGCGAGAGGTCCTGTGCGAACCTTGTCCGGCGGTCGGCCTGGACACACCGGGAAGCATGGCGTCGGCAAGGACCGCACCGGACCCCGGCGCCGTGTCGGCTGCGGCGGAGTTGCTGTCGAACGCATCGTTCCCCCTGATGATTGCGCAGCGGGGGGCGGGAGGCGACGCGGGTTTCGCCGCGCTTGCGGAATTCGCCGAGGACTGGGGTCTTGCGGTTTCGCACTACTGGGCCAATCAGCTTGCGATCCCGATGTCGAGCTCCGTCCATGTCGGCTGGCAGCCGGACGAGCTTATGCGCCGAGCCGACCTTGTTCTGGTCGTCAACAGCTTGGCGCCGTGGTGGCCGGACCGGGCCTCCCCGAATCCTTCGGCAAAGGTGATTCAGATGGGACCCGATCCGCTCTTCGCAAGGAATTCGCCCATGCGCGGCTTCAGATCGGATGTCACATTGACGGGTGACACCGAAACCGTGCTCATGGCGCTCTTCGGCGAAGTCGCCGGACGCCGACGCAACGAAGCCGCAATCGCCAGCCGAAGGACAGAAATCGCACGGATTTCCGAGCGGGAGCGGACGGCCGTCAGGAAACGCGCCCAAAGGGGCTGCACGAGCCCGATGTCGAAGGAGTGGGTCAGTCATTGCCTGGGTCGGGCCCTTCATGGGCGCAGGGCCAGCGTATTCCACGAACTCGGATGCCCGCTGCCGCCGCTCGAACTCGACGACCGCCTCGGATATTTTCAGGAACCGCACTCCGGCGGGCTGGGATGGTGCCTGCCGGCGGCAATGGGGGCCCAACTCGCCGATCCGGACCGGCTGATATTTGCTACAATGGGGGATGGCAGTTATATGTTTGCAAATCCCACGGCCTGCCATCAGGTGTGCGAGGCGCTTGGACTGCCGATTGTGACGCTGATACTTAACAACGAGGAATGGGGTGCAGTGCGTCATTCGGTGGAGGGACTGTACAGGGACGGACTCGCGTCGAGGACCAACGACGTGCCGCTGACCTCATTGCGTCCGAGCCCGGACTTTGCCAAGACCGCGGAAGCCAGTCGTGCCTACACCCAGACTGTCACCGACGGAAATGATCTGCCCGCCGCGCTGAACAGGGCAATCGGGATTGCGACGGCGGAAAGGCGGCAATGTTTGCTGAACATTGCCGTGGCCCGAACCGGTCCGAGGTGATCGGCCGGCCGAACAACACTGAACCTAGGAGGAAACCATGACAATCTTCAGAACTATGATCGGAGCTTCCGCCGCGCTGGCATTTGCCGGGACCGCCGGCGCAGACGAGCTCAAGCTCGCGCATTTTTCGTCGATCAAATACCATCTGCATGTGGAGATGTTCGTTCCCCTGTCGGAGCGGATGGACGCAGCCACCGGCGGGGACACGACCATCCGCATCTACCCCGGCGGCGAATTGGGCGCCGGCCCTGCCAAGCAGTACGACCGGGCGATCGACGGCGTTGCCGACATCGTCTACGCGTTGCCGGGATACACGGCTTCCCAATTCAAGAAGACGCTCTTGGTCGAACTTCCGGGAATCACGCAGGCAGGCGTGAACAAGACCGAGGCGGTCTGGAACAACATCGAACATCTCGACGAGGAGTTCCGCCGCACCAAACTGCTCGGGCTGTGGACAGCCGCGGAAGCCAGCCTTCTCATGGCCGACAAGAAGATCGAGAAGCTCTCCGACCTTGCCGGCCTCAAGATCCGCGTGCCGTCAAAGAACACGGGAAGGCTGGTGGAGGCATGGGGAGCCACGGCCGTGTCGATGCCGATCACCCAGGTCTACCAGTCGATGGACACCGGGGTGGTTGACGGAACTCTGGTCGATACGTCCGTCCTGACCAGCTTCAAGCTAGGCGAGGTCACCGAATACGTGACAACCGGCATGAACGCCACGAATTCGATGTTCATGCTGATCATGAACAACGACAGCTGGGACGATCTCGGTGAAGAAACACAGGCCATTCTAACCGACCTCACCGGTGCCGACATGTCGGAGGGCGGGCGGGTGACCATGACGAGTGCGTCCGACAGGGCGCTTGACGCATGGCTCGCCGAAGGCGGAGAGCTGCACACCTTGTCGCCGGAGGCGGCGGCCGAATTCAACGCCGCGAGCGACAGCCTCGCAGCGACGGTCATCGCTGAACTCGAGGCCGAAGGCATCGACGCACCAGGGTTCGTGGCTGCGCTTCGCAACTGAACTGGAGTCGCGTGCAACGAAGCCCGACCGGCTCGTTGTCGCTTCCGGTCCGCATTTTGAATGGGGTCGCGATTGCAGGCGGCCTCATTCTTCTTGTGGTCATGTTGTTGGTCAGCACGACCGTTTTCTTTCGCTATGTGCTCAACCAGCCGATCCTGGGCGATCAGGAACTGGTGGAGATGGGCATGCCGCTCGTTGTGATGGCTGCCATGCCCTGGGCGGCGCTCAAGGGCGCCCATATTCGCGTCGATGTGCTTGACCGCGCGATCGGTGAGCGGGGTCGTTTCTGGGGCGATGTGTTTGCACGGACGGTGTCCTGCGTCGTCCTGCTCCTGCTTGTCCAAAAGACATCCGCCAAGGCGCTTGATGCCCATAAATACAATGATGTCACCAACATGATCGAGATTCCGGTGTGGATTACATACGGTGCTATCTCCGTCGGCATGGGTTTGTTCGCGGTCGTCCTCGCGGCGCAACTGATCGGCCAGTTCCGTCGCGGGGTGGCTGGCCATGAGTGACACGCTCGTCGGCGTCGCCGGCATCGCAGTGCTGTTTTTCTGCCTGGTCGCTCGGATGCCGGTCGGCATGGCGCTGCTGGTGGTGGGGGCCGGCGGCATTTGGGTCATCGACGGCCAGCGGGCGGCCATCGCATCCATGTCGTCGGAGACCTATTCCTCGGTCACTGCCTACGCCCTTTCGATCATTCCCCTCTTTGTCCTGATGGGCAACATGGCCGGAGCCGCCGGATACTCAAGGCGGCTGTATGAGGCCGCATATGCCTGGATCGGCAGCCTGCGCGGAGGCCTTGCCTCGGCCACGGTGGTCGGTTGCGCCGCATTCGCGGCGGTGTCCGGTTCGTCGGTGGCGACCGCGGTGACCATCGGCAAGGTCGCCCTGCCGCAGATGAGGCGGTACGGCTATGCCGACGGGTTGGCCACCGGATCCGTCGCGGCGGGAGGGACGCTCGGCATCCTGATCCCGCCTTCAACCGGCTTCGTGCTGTATGCGATCCTGACTGAACAGAGCATCGGCAAGCTGTTCATCGCCGGGATAATTCCTGGAATTCTGCTGTCCCTGCTTTTCGTCCTGGTGATTGCCGTCGTTACCATGCTTCGGCCTTCGGAGGGCCCGGCCGGTCCCAGAACGAACGGCGGCGAGAAAGTCAGGGCGACCATGCATGCGCTTCCCTTGATCTGCGTGATCCTGATCTCGATCGGCGGCATCTATCTCGGCGTGTTCACCCCGGTGGAGGCCGCAGGCGTGGGGGCCACGCTGGTCACCGTTCTTGCGCTCGCAACGCGCTCCGTGAAGATGGGCGATATTCCGGCCATCGTGCTGGAGACCGTGACGATGACGGCGATGCTCTACCTGATAATCATCGGCGCCCATGTGTTCGGCCCCTTCCTTGCCCTTACGCACATTCCGGAGACGTTGGCGTTGCAGTTGAAGGCGATGGGGCTCGGGCCCTATGCGACGCTGATCCTTATTCTGATCGGGTACGTGGTCCTCGGCATGTTCTTCGACGGCCTCGCCATGCTGGTGGTCACCATGCCGGTGGTTTTTCCGATTGTGACGGGATTGGGTTTCGACCCGATCTGGTTCGGCGTGTTCTGCGTGATCGTCATCGAGATGGGCCTGATCACGCCGCCGGTCGGAATCAACGTCTTCGTGGTGAAGGGCGTGGCGGAAGGGGTTCCGATGAGCACGATCTTCCGGGGCGTCTTCCCGTTCTGGTTTGCCATGGCCGCCTGCCTGTTTATCCTGATCCTGTTTCCGGAGATCGCCCTATTCCTGCCGGAGACGATGAAGTAGGTTCTGCTCAGCGGATCCCGATTGGCCAAGGAGAATGAGCAATGGGAAAATTGGTGGTTGCGCCCCACATGCGGCTTCACGAATGGGTTGCCGTCGAAAAGGGCTATTTCGAAAAGGTCGGGCTCGACTGCGATCTGCAAGATCAGCTCCTGTCGGCGGCAGGAGTGAAGCATGATCTCGGCGACCGGGTCGGCGCCTACCAGACCTTTGAGCGCGGCCGGACATGCGATGTGAGTTCCGCGTGCCACTGGACGGTCAATGTCGCGGCGGCGTCCGGTCATGGCAGGCTCTACTCGAAGGCGTATTCGGTGGCGCCCTGTGGTGTGTTTGTACCGGCCGATTCCGATGTCAAACGTCCCGAGGACCTGGCCGGGATCCCGGTTTCGGCGGGTTTCCAGTCAGGCAGCCACTACTCGACCATCCAAGCGCTCGAGCCGTTTCTGGCACCGGAGGAAATCGAGCTTTCGTTCGGCGACGGTCTGCTGTTCAAACGCATGGAGCGCCTGATCGACGGCGAGGTTCCGGCCGCCAGTCTGTTCAGCGGCCCGTACTACTTCGTCCAGCAACTCGGGTTCCGGAAGGTGGTGGACTCCTCCTTCATGATGGCTGCGCTGGTTGCCGATGACGCGAAACCGGGCGACGTCGAGAAATTTTTCGAGGCCCTGCGCATGGCGCAGACCGACATCGACACCCGGCCGGAGCTCTACACGCACTACTACAGGGAGGAGTTTCCTGAGAGGTTCCGCGACCTCATGGACACCCGGTTCTTCGGCCCCGGGGAACGGATCGTGTTCGAGCCGTATACCCGGGAGATCTTCGAGAGCTCGCGCGCCTGGATTTCGGAACGGGGGATTTTCGAGGAAGGGATCGGAAGCCGGACCTATGAGGAGACCGTGCATGCGGCAGCCGCGGGCCCGAGATTAAACTGAAGCTTTGCCTCCGGGTCGTGGCCGTCTGCCGGCCATCGGGGGCCGACCGGCACGATTTAGCCGCTGAATTTGAGGAGCGGGCATCCGCGCGCCGATTGAATTCGCATGAGCCTCAAAGACGCGAATCGGTTCACCGCGGAGTCATGGCCCTTGATTGGCGAGCAACTTTTTTATTGTACCCGGAAAGTGAATATGTTACAAGGGGTTAGACAAAAACCAAGCCTGTAACGGCTTCACCAACCGGGTGAAAACACCATGTCCCTGCTCCGCTCCCCCGTCAAGATCGAATGCGTCTCCGAATCGACCAAGGTCACCGCCTGCGGCGGTTCCGCGCTCCTGCTTGAAATGATGATCGCCTCGCGTGCCCTGGCCGACCTGCCCGTGGATGCGGGCACGCCCTCCCGTGGCTGGACCGACGGGCAGATGATCCTCACGGTGATGCTTCTCAACATCCTCGACCATGATGCGGTCTCGGACGTCGAGCTTCTCGAGGCCGACGAGGCGCCGGGGCGGCTGGTCCGTGAGAGCGAGCCGGCGATCCTCGGCATCGCCCGGGGAAGGATCAAGCGGCGTTTCCGCGGCGGGCGGGAGCGGAACTTCCCCTCGACCCGCTCGCTCGGGCAGTGGCTGGACCGCTTCCACGACGCCGAATTGCACAGGACGCATCCCGCGGGCGAGGCCGTGGTCCGCCCGGACGGACCGCGGCACGGCCTGCTGCGCGAGATCAACCGGCGTCTGGTCGCCCCGGGCGCCGGGCTGGCGAAGGCCACCATCGACCTCGACGCCACGATCATCGGCTCCGGCAAGCGGGATTGCCACTACACCTACCGGGCGGGGAACCGGACGGTTCCGGGCGAGCGGGGCTACCAGCCGCTTGTCGCCTATGTCGGCGAGCTCGACATGGCGCCCTGGCTGGAGATGCGTGACGGCAATGTTCCGGCCTCCTTCGAGAACCGGCGGGGTCTGGAGGCCACGTTGCGGCAACTGCCGGAGAGCATCCGGCGGGCGACGCTGCGCACCGACGGAGCCGGCTATCAGGAGGAGGTTTTCCGCTTCTGCAACGACCCGGCGGGCCGTCCGGCCGATCTACGGCGCTTCGGCGTCATCGGCCTGTTCTGCGGCGCCACACGCTCGGAGGAGTTGATGGCCGAGGCCAAACGGCTGCCGGAGGCCGCCTGGCAGCCGCTTCACAAGCCCGGCTCCGGGGACGGGTCGAAGCCCGGTGACGACGGGGACATCATCGAATGCGCCGAGCTTCCATTCGTCTCGAACATGACGGCACGGGCCAAGCCCGGCCATGTGATCCGGTATGTGGCGACCCGGCGGCTTGTTCCCGACCAATTCCCCGTCGACGCGGGCCAGTTGCCGAGCCGGAACGGTTCGAGCTGGGAGATCAGGGCCTATGCGACCAACCATCCGGCTCCGGATGCCATCCCGTCGGACAAGGCGAACGGTCTTTCCGTCATGACGGGGCCGGAGGTCGTCCGGCAGGCGCACCTGCGTTGCGGCAGGGGCGAGGAGATCCATTCCATCCTCAAATCCGATCTCGCCGGCGGGATCATGCCGTCCGGCCGGTTCGGGGCCAACGCCGCCTGGATGCTGCTGACGGCGCTGTCGAGAAACGTCGTCGCGGCGACGAACCTGGCGGCCGACGGCCTGGAAGGCCCCAGACGGATCCGGATGAAGCGGCTGCGCGCCCCCTGGCTGCACATCGCCGCCCGGCTGGTCAGCAGCGGACGCCGGTTCCGTTTGATCTTCGGCGAATCCGGTCGCCATTTCGTGAAGACCGTCGCCCGGATCCGGCACAACATCGAAAAACTGTTGGCGACCCAGCCGCATCCACCTCCCCGAACCGCCGGCTGAAACCGGACTCCGGGGCAGCCGGACGATGCGGCGCAGAGCCGCAGGGACAGGTGTGTCCGAACGAAGAAAATCAATGCCCGGAACCCGCCCGACGGGGCCGGGACTGGCCCATTGCGGCCCAGCAGCAGTCGAACAGGCCTCAAAGTACCGGAAAACGAATCACCAAACCCGAAACCGGAGCCGAATATCGCCGAAAACGCCGATCCGGACCTCCAGCTCGCCGATCTAGGACTGAAAGTGGGTATTGTGCTGCCGTGCACAACGTTTTACCATCTGGTCAAAAGATGACGGGGGATGCGGCTTGATCGACCTGCTGCTAAGTTCGGCGAATTTGCCCGATGGGCGCGGACCGATTGACATCGCCATCAAGGACGGCCGCATCATTGGAATGTCCCCGGGGATCGAGGCCGACGCGACAACCGTGATCGACGCGACCGACCGTCTGGTCGCACCGCCCTTTGTCGATCCGCACTTCCACATGGACGCGACGCTAAGCATTGGGCAGCCGCGTCTCAACGTGTCAGGAACGCTGTTGGAGGGGATTTCGCTGTGGGGCGAGTTGAAGCCGCTCCTGACAATCGAGGCCGTTATCGACCGGGCCTTGCGGTACTGTGATCTGGCCGTTGCACAAGGGCTTTTGTCGATCCGCAGCCACGTGGACGTGTCGACGACGCCGCTGGTCGGTGTCGAGGCGTTGCTGGAGGTCAAGAGGCGCGTTGCCCCCTATGTCGACCTGCAATTGGTCGCTTTCCCCCAGGACGGGCTCTATCGTGCCGTCGGCGCGGAGGAAAACTTGATCCGCGCGCTCGACTTGGGCGTCGACGTTGTCGGCGGCATCCCGCATTTTGAACGTACCATGGAGGATGGGGCGCGATCGGTGAAACGGCTCTGTCAGATCGCGGCCGACAGGGATCTTCCCGTCGACCTGCATTGTGACGAAAGCGACGATCCCATGTCGCGTCATGTCGAGACGCTGGCGGCGGAGACCACGCGGCTGGGCCTCGGCGGCCGCGTGGTGGCGAGCCACGTCACCGCAATGCACTCATACGACAACTACTACGCGACGAAGCTGACCCCGCTGATCGCCGAATCCGGCATGCACGTGATTTCAAACCCGCTTATCAACATCTCGTTGCAAGGGCGGTCGGACACCTATCCGAAGCGGCGTGGCCTGACCCGCGTGCCGGAGCTCCTTGCAGCGGGCGTCAACGTGGCGTTCGGGCAGGACTGCACCATGGACCCGTGGTACTCGCTTGGTTCCGCCGACATGCTGGAAGTCGCACACATGGGCATTCACGCCGTGCCAATGACCTCTCGGGCGGCGATGGCCTGGGCATTCGACAGCGTGACGCTGGGGGGTGCGGCGGCCATGGGCTTTGCGGGTTCCGCCCCGCCAGCATGGTGGTGCTACAGGCCCGTGATCGGATCGAAGCCATCCGACTGCGCGCCACCCGCCTTGCGGTGATCCGCGAAGGTCGGGTGCTGTCACAAACGCCGCCGCGCCGCGCCGAAATGTCGCTCGAAGGTCGGCCCGGCACGCTGGATCCGGCGGATTACGCGCCGCTCGAAAGTGAAACAAGCCAGCCAACTCAACAGGAAAGGACATAACCATGACCCTCAAAGCCACCCGCCGCACCTTGATTGCGGGGGCAGCCGCCACGCTGGCGCTGCCTGCCTTTCTCCGCCGCGCGAACGCACAGGTCGCAATTCGCGTTGCCGGCGTGCATGCCAGCCCGGTCGAAAACGCTTGGAACAGCCGCGTTCACCTTGCCATGCAGGAAGCCGCCAACGCGAGCCTGATCGAGTACGAGTTCTCCGAAAGTGTCGCGGCGACCGACTATCCGCGCGCCATGCGCGAATACGCGGAAGCGGGGATGCAGCTCATCTGGGGCGAGTCCTACGCCGTCGAGCGCGAGGCCCGTGAAGTGGCGACCGACTATGCCGGGACGGCGTTCCTCATGGGTTCCTCCGGCGGGCCGCAGGGCGACAATTTTGGCGTGTTCGGCACCCGCAACCACGAGGCCGCCTATCTCGCCGGCATGCTCGCCGGGACCATGTCCGAGAGCAACGTCTACGGCTCTGTCGGCGGCTATCCGATCCCGGAGGTGAACCTGTTGATCAACGCCTTCCGAATGGGAGTCAGCGAGGTGAACCCCGACGCCACCTTCCTCAACGGCTTCATCGGCGCCTGGTTCGACCCGGCACGCGCGCAGGAAGCCGCGATTGCCCAGATCGATGCCGGTGCCGACATCCTCTTCGGCGAGCGGATCGGCACGGCGGACGGAGCGCAGGCGCGCGGCGTGAAGGCCATCGGCAGCCTGATCGACTACACCCCGCGCTATCCAGACACGGTTTTCGCCAACGCGATCTGGAATTACGGGCCAACCATCGCGGCTGTCGTGGCCGACGTTCAAGCGGGCAACCCGGTGGGGCGCGACTACACCGAGTATTCCTTCATGGCGCATGGCGGCAACGAGCTTGTCTACGTGCCCGAAATGGTGCCGGCAGACGCCATTCCGGTCATGGAAGCCAGGAGGGCGATGATCGAGGCGGGCGATTTCGAGGTTCCGATCGATCCTGCCGAACCTGCCTGAGAAATTCCGGGCGCGTGGCGGACGCAACGGCGCTTGCAGAGGCGATTGCCGCGGGCGCAGTCAGCCCGCAGGCGGTCGTGGATGCCGCATATGATGCGGCCAGTGCGCGCGAGGATCTCGGTGCAGTCGTCGCCATGCTCCCCAGATGCGAGGCCGTGCGCGTGGCGGAGGAGGGTGCGACCACGGGTGGCTCCTTCGCCGGCGTCCCAATGCTGGCCAAGGACCTTGGCGCCCCGGTCGCCGATCTACGGCAGGGCTTGGGGTCTGAGGCGCTGCGCCGGCGACTGCCAGCGACGGATCGAGAGACCGAGGGTCGCCTGACATGCGCGTTTCGGGCCGGTGGCTTGGCGCCCGTAGGTCTTTCGACCGTCCCGGAATTTGGCTTTGCGCTTAGTGCCGAACCGCCGGGAGGGCCCGTTGCGCGGAATCCGTTCGATACCGGTCGAACGCCCGGCGGTTCGTCCGGCGGGGCCGCAGCTGCGGTGGCGGGCGGGATCGTTTCCATCGCCCACGCCACTGACGCGGCGGGCTCCATCCGTGTGCCGGCCGCGGCATGCGGGCTCTGGGGGCTGAAACCCTCGCGCGGGGCCGAAGTGGCCGGACCGAGCTTCGGAAACCACCTGATGGGCATCGCGTCCGAAGGAGTCCTGGCCCGGTCGCTTCGGGACGTGGCGACGGCTTTCGAGCTGACACGCTTGGCAGCCGCCGAGGCCCGACTGCCGGAAGCGCCCGTGATCGGGCTGGCGATCCCGTCGGAATGCGGACCGAACGAGGCCGACGCAGCCTTGCGCGTTGCGGGTCATCTGGCTGATGCGGGATGCAAGATCGTGGACATGAAGGTGCCGGAGACGTTGGGTCAGGAGGTCCACAGCCTGATCGGAGAGATTCTCGCCGTAGCGCTCGCCGCCGCACTGGATTCGCTTGCTGTTCCCGACGCGGAGATCAGCCCTCTGGCCGCCGCGAGCCGGGCGCGGGGTTGCGCGATGTCAGGGACAGAGGTCTTCGCGATGACCAACCGGCTGGCGGAACTGTCGGATGCCACCCACGCCGCGCTTCTGTCGCGATGTGACGCGGCGCTGATGCCCGTCCTGTCCGGTCCTCCGCCCCGTACCGGGCACTTTCCCACCGACCATGCCGACCTTGACAGGCACTTGGAACGGATGGAGGCCATGGCGCCCTGCGCGGCGCTCGCCAATCTGGCAGGCCTGCCGGCGCTGGCCATCCCGGCGGCCGTGTCGGGCGGCCTCCCGCGCGGCGTGCACATCATGGGCCCGCCGCAGTCCGACCGCGCACTCCTGGCGCTTGCCTCGCGGGTCGTCCCGGCGCTGCCGCAGATATCTTATCCATTTCCCGTCGCGGGGATGCCGGAATGAGCACGGTTCTGCGTCTCGAACGCATCACCAAGAGCTTCGGCAGCGTGACCGCAAATGACCACGTGACGCTTGAGCTGAAAGAGGGTGAGATTCTCGCGCTTCTGGGCGAAAACGGCGCGGGCAAGACAACGTTGATGAACATCCTTTTTGGCCACTACGCTGCCGACGAGGGCACGGTGAAGGTCTTTGGGAAGTCGCTGCCGTCGGGTCGCCCCCGCGCTGCCATAAGGGCCGGCGTCGGCATGGTGCACCAGCACTTCACGCTCGCAGGCAACCTGAGCGTCCTAGACAACGTCATGCTGGGATCGGAACCGCTGTTCCGCGTCCGGAGCCGTCGCGCGGAGGGCCGCGCCCGGCTGCTTGCCCTGTCGGAGCGATTTGGCCTGTCGGTCGACCCCGATGCCCGCGTGTCCGGTCTGTCGGTTGGAGAACGCCAGCGTGTCGAAATCCTCAAGGCGCTCTACCGCGACGCGCGGATCCTGATCCTGGACGAGCCCACCGCCGTTCTTGCCCGACCCGAGGCGCTGCGCCTGTTCGACACCTTGCAAAGCATGACCCGACAGGGCCTTTCGATCATTTTCATCAGTCACAAGCTGAATGAAGTCATGGCCGCCGCCAACCGGATCGCAGTCCTGCGGGGAGGCCGGAAGGTGGCCGAACGCACGAATGCCGAGACCTCGCCCGAGGAACTGGCCGAACTCATGGTCGGATCCCGAGTGACGCGACCCAAGCGGGAAGCTCACGCGATTGGTGCACCGCGGCTGGTGGCCGAGGACGTGACGGTTCATCTCGACAGCAAGCCTTCGCTGAAAGGCGTGTCCTTCACGGCGCACGCCGGCGAGATCCTCGGCATTATCGGCGTTTCCGGCAACGGGCAGGTGGCGCTTGGGTCCCTGCTTTCGGGTGTCGCGGCACCAGAGACCGGCCGGCTAACGCTGGAGGGGCGCGAGATCGGCGGGCTGGGGCCGCGCGCCCTAGTCGCGGAGGGAGTCGGTCGCATCCCGGAGGACCGCCATGCCGAGGGGATAGTGGGAGAGTTGCCGGTCTGGGAAAACGGCGTTCTGGAACGTCTGGCCACGCCCCGGTTTTCCAGCCACGGCTTCGTTCGGCGCGGTGCGGCGCGGAGCCATGCGGCGGGCCTCATCAAGCGGTTCGACGTTCGCGGCGCCACGCCCGAGATGCGTATCCGTCTGCTCTCGGGCGGGAACATACAAAAGCTGATCCTCGGCCGCGTGCTGGCGGTCGCGCCGAAGGTCATCATCGCCAATCAGCCCACGCGCGGCCTGGATGAAGGTGCCATCGCCGCTGTGCATGCCGAACTCCTGCGCGCGCGGGAGGCGGGCGCGGCGACAATCCTCATCTCGGAGGACCTTGAAGAGGCCGTGGGACTGTCCGACCGGTTGCAGGCCATCGTCGGGGGACGCCTGTCGCAACCGGTGGCAGCAGGGGAGGCCGACTCCCGCCGCCTCGGCCTGATGATGGCCGGTGTCTGGGAAGAGCCGGGCAATGCGGATTGAACGACGCGCAAGGGTGCCGTGGTCATTGGCGGTCTCCGCGCCGTTCGCCGCCATCGCAGCGGCCCTGGCTTTGTCTGCCGTGCTGATCCTTGCAGCCGGGGTGAACCCGCTTTTGGCCTACGTCGAGATGCTGCGCGGCGCGCTGGGCTCCCGTCTCGCGGTCACGGAGATGCTGACCCGCGCTGTGCCCCTTGTGCTGACCGGGCTGGCCGTCGCTGTCGCCTTCCGTGCGCGTCTCTGGAACATCGGGGGGGAAGGTCAGTTCTACCTCGGTGCACTAGCCGTGGCCTGGGTGGGCCATGACCTGATCTCGGGTCTACCTCCGGCAGCAGGGATCGCCGTCCTTACGTTCGTCGGCATGATGGCAGGTGCGCTCCTGCTGAGCGGACCTGCCTACTTGCGGTTGCGGTTCGGCGTGGACGAAGTGGTCACGACGCTTCTGATGAACTTCGTCGTGATCCTGTTTGTGGGTTTGATGATAGAGGGGCCGCTGCGCGACCCGCTGGCGTTCGGCTGGCCGCAATCTGTGCCGGTGGACGGGGCCTACCACCTGCCAGACCTGATCCCGAACACGCGGCTCCATATAGGCCTCCTGATCGCCTTGGCCGCGGCAGGCATCGTCTGGCTGATTGTCGCGCGAACCGTCTTCGGGACGGAGGCGCGGGCGGCGGGCTTCAACGCGCGCGCGGCGGAATTCGCAGGTGTGTCCCTGCCACGAACGATCATCGGCGTGGCCCTTCTGTCAGGCGGCTTGGCAGGGCTGGCCGGAGGCATCGAGGTCATGGGAGTGACGCGCGGCGTGACAACCACCATGTCACCCGGCTTCGGCTACGCGGGCATTGTCGTGGCAATGCTGGCCGCGTTGCATCCGGCTGGAGTTGTTGCCGCTGCCGTCTTTGTGGCCACGATCTTCGTTGGGGCGGATGCGATGAGTCGGGCCACAGGCGTGCCGTCCTTTATCGCCGACGTCATCGTGGCGCTGGCGCTCCTGACGATGCTGGTCGCGCTCCTCTTCAGCACCTACAGGATCCGCCGATGATAGAATCGCTCGACCTTCTGTTCAGTGCGAGCCTTTGGGCGGCGGTTCTTCGTATCGCCACTCCGCTAATCTTCGGAGTGCTAGGCGCTCTCCTGTGTGAGCGGGCAGGTGTCCTGAACCTAGGGATCGAGGGGATCATGACCATGGGCGCGATGATCGGCTGGCTCTCGGTCTTCCTCGGTGCGGATCTGTGGACAGGACTTCTGGTTGCAGCGGCGGCGGGGGCACTCATCGGGCTGTTGCATGCGCTCCTGACGGTGCCACTGGGCTTGTCGCAGCATGTGTCCGGCCTGGGCATTACGCTCTTTGCTGCGGCGCTGGCCTATTACCTTTACCGTCTGATCGTGACCGTAGGGGAATCCCCTCCAACGATCGAACCCTTCCGTCCGCTCGATATCCCGATCCTATCGGACGTCCCGTTCCTGGGACCCGTCCTCTTCGCGCAGGCTGCGCCAACCTACCTTGCGCTCATATCCGTGGCGGTCATCGCATACGTGCTGGCCCGAACGCCGCTTGGCCTTGCGATCCGGATGACAGGGGAGAACCCCCACACGGTGGAGTCGCAGGGGCTTGATCCGACGCTCATCCGCATCGGTTGCGTCATGGCGGGTTCCGCGCTCATGGCGTTGGGCGGCGCGTTCCTGACAACCGCGGCTTTCAACAGTTTCTTCCCGGAGATGGTACAGGGGCGAGGCTGGATCTGCATCGCCCTCGTGGTCTTCTCATCCTGGCGGCCGGGCAAGGCGCTTCTGGGCGCGCTTCTCTTTGCGTTTCTTGACGCCTACCAATTGCGCCTGCAAGCTGTCGTGGAAGGCGTGCCCTACCAACTGTTCCTCATGGCGCCCTATCTCTTGTCCATCGTCGCACTGATCCTGGTGGCCCGCCGTGCTCGGGTGCCGGAGGCGTTGATGACCCCCTATCGAAGGGGCGAGCGCTAGTCTTGGGTCTCAGGGCTGAGAGGAACGGTAGACCGTCATTAGGACCGATATTCGTTGATACACCGATAGATTGTCGCGGGATGGACATTGAATGTCCTTGCGACTGCAGAGATTGACTTGCCGGTGTTGACGAGGGGTCGATTCCGGTAGAGGGCCTCATCGGAAGGTTTCTTCGTAGAACCACGCTAAGGGAGAACAATCAGCGAACCATGCTGCGTACTCCCATCTCTGGTGGACCTGATGCGCAATGACCGTGCAATTTTGAACGAAGGCCGCTTCGCGGCCAGTTGGGCCATGCGTTCAGTCCGTGCTGACTGACCGGCATCGTTTTCTTCATCGAGGCTGTTGCGTGCCGGGCTGACGATGCTCTGCTCCCTTGGCGTTCCGGAGGTCGGGGCGATCGCAACCAAGGGAGTTAGTCATGACATCGAAGAAGAACGTATCCGGCAAGTCTCCGGCTCGCACGAGGATGATCGAGGTGATGGCCATGAAGGGACTGGCGCCGCGGACGCAGGCGAATTGCCTGGCCGGCATCTGCAGTCTCGCAAGGCACTGGGGTCGCGCACCGCAAGCGCTGTCGGCCGACGAGGTCCGGCCCCGGGTGGTCGGGCGGGTCGAGCGGGGCCTGTCCCCGCGCACGACCAACGCCGAGATATCGGCCCTGCGCCTGTTCTTCGCGGACGCGATGGGACAGCCCGACAAGGTCGCGGGCCTGCGCAGCCGCCGAATTCCGGACAGTCTTCCCCGTTCCATCCCGGAGGCCGACGTCGAGCGCCTGATCCAAGGCATTGACCGCCTACGGCGCCGGCCTGCGGATCGCGGAGGTGGCGGCGCTTCAGGTCGGTGACGTCAGGGACGAGGAGGGACTGCTCCGGATCCGCAGCGGCAAGGGCGGCCACGAGCGCATGGCCCATCTGCCCGGCCCGGTGCTCGACGCGCCGAGACGCTGCTGGAGCAAGACCCGGCCGCGCCCCTCCAGCTCGGGTCGACTCCGGCTGAGTGCAGAATGACACTCTAAGGAATTTTTCGCCGCTTCAGCGTTCGATAGACCGTTGGCCGTGACACGGAGAAGACCTCGGCAAGATCGCTGATCGAGTATTCCCCGGTGTCATGCATTCGCCAGAGCTCTTTTTGTTGTTTTTCCGACAGTTTTGGTCGTTTCCCTCGCAACTTTCCTTTCGCCTTTGCGATCGCCATGCCCTCGCGGGTGCGCATCCTGATGAGGTCGGCCTCGAACTCGGCGAAGGTGGCAACGATGTTGAAGAACATTTTCCCCATTGGGTCAGTGGGATCATGGACTGCCGCGCCGAGAGCGAGCTTTGCGCCCTTCCGCTCCAGCTCCTCGGCAATGTCGCGCGCATCCGGAACGGAGCGGGCCAGGCGATCCAGTTTCGACACGATCAGCGTGTCGCCCTCGCGGAGCGCGGCAAGCGCCTGATCGAGGCCGGGTCGGTCCCGGCTGGTTCCGGTCAGACCATGGTCCGTGTAGATCCGATCCTCGGCCACACCCAGCTCGAGCAGGGCTTTGCGCTGCGCTTCGAGATCCTGGGCGTGGGTCGAGCAGCGAGCGTATCCGATCCTGATCGCCATGGCCGGACCGTACGAAAAGGGCCCCGTCATTGCAACTTTCATCGTACCAGGCAATTGAGACGCGTTTCGGCCTTGTTTCGCGGGGCCGGGAATCCGGCCTGAAGCCGTCCGCTGGCCGATGGTCTTCCGGACAGCTGCCATCGTGAACACGGAGATTCCGGCATGGCTCATAGAGGTATCTTTACCGCGCGTCAGCGCGCCGAACTTTTCAATCTGCCCACTGGCGAGGCATCCCTGCTGCAGCACTACACACTGGCAGATGATGACATCGAGCATGTCCGGGAGCGAAGGCGCCCGGAAAACCAGATGGGCTTTGCGCTTCAGCTCTGCGCCTTGCGTTATCCAGGGCGCCTTCTGGGAGCCGGAGAGATCATTCCCGAGAGCGTGATCAAGTTCATAGGCGCCCAATTGGGAATGACCGGCGATGCTATGCTCACCTATGCCGCCCGACGACAAACCCGGCAGGAACACCTTGTCGCGCTGCGCGAGATCTACGGCTACCGGATGTTCGCGGGCAGACGCGCAAGCCGGATGAAGTCCTGGCTGGACGAGCAGGCTGAAGCGGCGCAGTCAAACGAGGAACTCGCACGATGCTTCGTGGAAGAGTGCCGCCGCAGGCAGATCATTCTGCCCGGACCTTCAGTGATCGAGCGGCTCTGCGCCGACGCTCTGGTCGCGGCGGAGCGCCGGATCGAGGCCCGGATCGCCGCGCGCCTCGACAGCAGGATGCATGCACGCCTCGACAGCCTGCTGAGAGAAAGCACGGATGGGCGCACAAGCTGGTTCGTCTGGCTGCGACAGTACGAGGTCGGGAACAACACGGCCGACGCCGACCGCCTGCTTGACCGGCTTGAATTCCTGCGGGCGATCGATCTGCCAGCCACCGCGCTCGGCGGTGTTCCGCCCCACCGGATCACGCGTCTGCGCCGCTAGGGAGAGTGGTATTTCTCGGATGGCCTTCGCGACATCTCAAGCGATCGCCGTCTGGCCATCCTAGCCGTCTGTGTCGTGGAATGGCGTGCCGCCATCGCCGATGCAGTGGTGGAGACCCATGACCGGATCACCGGCAGGACCTGGCGCGAGGCAAAGCGACTTGCGGACCTGCGGGTCGAGGAGGCGCAAGCCGACATCCGGAACACCCTCGGTTCATTCCGGACACTCGCTGATGCCTTGATGGAAGCGAAGGCGGCGAGTCTTCCACTCGAGGGCGCAGTCGAGGCTTCCTGCGGATGGGGCGTTCTGGAGACGCTCGCCGTCAATGCCGGCCGGTTGACCGAAACCGTCAAGGCCGATCCCCTGGATCATGTCGTCAAGGGCTGGCATCGGTTTCGGCTGTATGCGCCGCGCATGCTGAAGGCCCTGGAGATCGACTGTGCTTCCGTCGCCAGGCCATTGCTTGAGGCTGCCGCCGTGATCCGGGATGGGCGGAACATCCCGGCCGGCACGATTTCGTTCCTGCGGCCCCGGTCAAACAGGCGCAGGCGTCTCCGGAACGAACAGGTCGACGGGAAACGTCTCTGGATCGTTGCGGTGCTGTTTCATCTGCGCGACGCGTTCCGGTCCGGAGATGTCTGGCTGAGACATTCCCGGCGCTATGCCGACCTGAAACAGGCCCTCGTGCCGATCGAGGCGGCAAGGGCGACACCGCAACTCGCGGTTCCGTTTGAACCGGAGGACTGGATCGCCGATCGCAGGCGACGCATGGAGGACGGGCTGAACAGGCTCGCGAAGGCAGCCAGGAGCGGAGCCCTTCCAAGCGGAGCGATCGAGAATGGAGGACTGCGTCTTGAGCGACTCAAGTCCGATGTTCCGGACGAGGCCGGCGATCTGGTGATGGACCTTTACCGTCGCCTGCCCGAGATACGGATCACGGATCTGCTGCTGGACGTGGGCAGGCCACGGGGTTTGCCGACGCCTTCACGCATCTGCGCACGGGCGCACCATGCAAGGACAGGCTTGGCCTGCTGAACGTGATTCTTGCCGAAGGCCTCAATCTTGGCCTGGGCAAGATGGCCGGAGCGTCCAGCAGTCACGACTTTCCCCAGCTGTCGCGCCCTGCCTATTAGCTCGATAGCCACTGAACAAGTCTGATTCGTTCCTGTATTGATTCGGCCATGACGAATCAAAACTGCATTTCGAGAACTCTCCGGTCGCCCGGCGGCGCCGAGCGGCTCGGGCAAATTCTCGAGGCGGGAGGCTTTGAGACCAGAACCGAACTCGGCCGCCTGGTCTGCTCGGAATTCGGCTTCGCCGATCCTCTCGGCCGCCTTCAGGAGGCGAGCTGCGCCGTCGCTCTGCGCGAGCTCGCGGCCGAGAGCCGCATCCGGATCCCGGAGCCGACCCGCCGGGGCGGCGGCGGCGGGCCGGCGGGCCTCGATATCGAGGTGCCGCCGCCCGAAGAGGTTCCCGCATGCGCCGGGCTGGTCTCCGGCCTTCGGCTGGTTCCGGCCGAGGACCGGGAGCAGCGGCGGATTCTGGGCGCGATGCTGAAGCGCGAGCATCCCGAGGGAGCGGTTCGGCA
>MPMP01000100.1 GCA_002238565.1 Albidovulum sp. bin36 | reverse complement strand
TTAGGGAACCCCGGCACGATTGCGCAGTCCGCGCGGCGCGCGGTCCGGACAACCGTTCACGGCAGCGTCCAGGGCGTCGGCGGCAGTCGGACAACACGGATCGTCACCGCTCGACCGAACGCTTACTCCTTTTGGAACTTCAGATTAAACGGTTCACTTTGCGATCCGCTATTTGTCTGTCAATTCCAGTTAGCGCGTCTCCAAATCTTTTGCGCTCAAAGTTGGCCTGCCGATTGATAGCCGGCCTGCCGCTGAAGGCAATATCTCGCACGAAGAACTACTCGAACGCTTGCAGCCCGCGAGTCGACAACTTATTCGATCGAGTCTTCGACGGAAAAAGCGCCTTCGGGCGTTTAAAGCGTGAGTCGAAAATTCAACTTAGGCGAATCAACGGAATAATAGGGAGGCCCGCAAATGACCAAGCACAAACTTGGCGGAAAACTTGCCGGAACCGGAGCTAGCGCGATAATCGTACTGTCGCTTCTTGGCAGTGCGCCGGCATCGGCAACGGGTTGGCATACCTGCGATTCAGAACCGCGGTCGGATTGGGTTGCAAAAGAAACTCTGGAAGACCAACTTACCGAACAGGGCTGGCAGGTTCGCAGAATAAAGGAAGACGGCAATTGCTGGGAGGTCTATGCCATCAACTCGGACGGGAAGAGAGTTGAAGCGTACATCCATCCAATCACTTTGGAAATCGAAAAGATCAGAGTACGCTAATGGCGGATTCGGAATCCGGCAAACGCGAAATTCGCGTGTGGCCGATAGGCACTCGGCTATTGCATTGGACTTTGGCGGTCGCGACAATCACCGCATGGGTTTTGCACGAAGGAGGCGAGCGGATGCTCACCGTTCACGAATGGCTTGGCTACGCCGCACTAGCGTTGGTCGCACTCCGACTAGCTTGGGGCTTCGCGGGCCCTTCGAACAAGAAATTCAGCAGGTTTCTAATGGGACCGCGGAAAACACTTTCGTACGCCGATTCGATACTAAAGGGCGGAGAGCCGCGCTATCTTAACCACAATCCGCTGGGCGGCTGGATGATTGTTGCTTTAATTTTGGCTATCTCGGTTGCATCGATTTCCGGCTGGCTATCTACAACCGAGCGATATTGGGGCATTGGATGGGTAATTGAACTTCATAGGATCAGCTCGAACGTTTTGCTGATACTGATACTTCTGCATGTAGCCGGTGTTATTTTTACATCGATACGCCAAGGCGAGAATCTTATAGGATCGATGATCCGTGGCAGAAAGCCGAGTACCACGCGACGACATCCGGAGGATGCGATTGATCGGCATTCGTTCCACTAAATGCAGCATTGTTCTCGTGCCGAAAATGCCAGCTAGGAGCGAGCGATGTTCAGGAGGCACTCTGCTTCCGCTGAATTCCAAAGGCTTCTACTTATAAGTAGGCAACTTCGATCAATGAGCTGCTGGCGAGCCATGTGGTCGACCCGGCGGCCTGAAGCAGAGCTATCGCGAATAGGATAGCTGGCCAGCCATCGGGTTCCAGGTCCCATTACTTCAAGTTAGCCAACCGTACTATTGCGGAGCCGTTCTTCCGTTCAGCAGTATGATAAATTTACATAACCCGGAGGCTGAGCCGGAACGAGTTGGCAGTATCGGAATAGCGCCCGCGTAACAAAGCCTGAATGATAACCAAACTGGGCGTTTTCAGAATCTTGCTATTTGCCGAGTGTTTCGAATCGGGGGACGGGCGATCGCTTGGACCGAAACCGCTCGCCTAGGTTTGTCCAAAGCGGCTAGTGCTATTCAAGTGACTGCACCGGTGAATAGCGGGAAATCGCCTGAGTTTTTTGCGGGATTAGATGCAATGAAAAAGGTAACTAGTCACTATTTTCTGAACGATAGAACGGCGTTCATTTCAACTGATAACTCAGTATTAACCTCGGAAATCTCGGAAAAGGCCGGAATTCAAACTTCGTCCGGAATAGTAGTTCAGATTGATTGCTACGCTGGTAGAACGCAGCCTGGCTTGGTAGAATGGGTTCGAAAGAATCCATTGCCAATCAACAAGATGGTACTGTCATTGAATTTCGACATCGTAAAATGGTGCAGGCCGGCGCTAGAGACGGCGGCGGCAATGGCAGAATGAATGAAATCGACAAAAGGCTTTTCAGGATTGAAACTCTTTTGGAAAGCGCGGCAACACGAGAGGACATTGCAAGTCTCCAAGCTACACTGAAACACGCTGCCACCAAAGACGACATAAGCAGGGTGAAAATTTGGGTTCTGATAGGCGCGTTCACCGCTCTAGCGGTGATGATCCCCGCAGTTGTTAGCGTAGCGTTTTTGACGGCCCGAATAATGGAGTGGTTTAGGATGAGCGGTTAGCTGCCAAATTTTCAACAACAATTTCGGCACTCTCCTACATAATTCCCCAAAAAATCAGGCTCGGTTACTATCGAATATAATCCCCAAGACAATCCAGTTATCCTGTGATCGGGTGGATTCAAGCAAGAACGGGAAAAATAAACGGTATGATTCCCGACGGCGAACTCGGGAATCCGCGCGATTTGGTCGGCCGTGGAGGGTAGAAAACGCGAGTGCCGGGTTTTTGACCGGCATTCGGAGGGGATTCGCACGGAGCGGCTACTTCAGGCGGGCATCAGCCTGCCGGGAGCAAGTCATCGAGCGCTATTTGCCGAAAAATAGAATTTCCGCGGTCTGCTTTCAGGCTTTAAATCCAAAGGAATCTTATCTGGATTCTTGCAGGTAATCGAGGATTGAAGGCGTGAGGGAAGCGTCGAGAGTCCAAGCAGAGACCGGGATGCAGAAAATGGTTTCATGCTGTCTTTCATTCGGGGCAAGGGCTTCGCGGAATAGGCGCTATTTCTTTTGCATCCTGGCAGTGAATTTCAATGCTGAATAGGGCCGGGGTTTTTCCCGGCCCCGCAAAATTGCTATTGGAATGCCGGCGCGCAATTGGAGAGCATGCGTTTCGCGCCGGCATCGTTCGGGCGCTCAATTGTCGAAATCAACCGTCTGGACCAAGCGCAAGGCGGTGGGCCTGAAGCTAGCGATGTCGGCTAGGCTCAACCCGTCGCGTTCGAATTCGCCCCAGCTGGAAACAATTTCCGACGGTGAAGTACTGGAATCCACCGGGTACTCGAAATTGACATCGGCATAGATTTTCTGAGCCGGTGGAGAGGCGAGGAATTCCATCAGTTTCAAGGCGTTTTCGCGGTTTGGCGAATGTTTCGCCATTGCGATTCCGGAAACATTTACATGCGTTCCACCATCCTCGAATTTCGGGAATACGATTCTTACCGCGTCGGCCCAAGCCTGTTGCTCGGGATCTGAAATCATTTTGCCCATGTAGTAGGTGTTGCCGACGGAAATGTCGCATTCCCCGGCCCAAATAGCCTTGACCTGCGCTCTGTCGTTTCCTTGCGGCTTGCGTGCTAGGTTCGACTTAATCCCGGATAGCCAATCCCTGGCGGCATCCTCGCCATGATGAGCGATTACGGCTGACAAGAGAGCCAAATTATAGGCGTGGGTGCCGGAGCGGGTGCAAATTCGCCCGCTCCAATTCGGCGAAGCCAATTCCTCGTAGCTTGCGACTTCGCCCTCGGCAACGCGACCCTTCGACGCAAACACGACCCGCGCACGCAAAGTCAACGCGAACCAGTCGGAATCGGGGCTTCGGAATTCCGCCGGGATATTCCTCTCCAAGACCTCGGAAACGACGGGCTGCGCGAGTCCGTTCGCGACGATTTCGCTTAGGCGAGAAATGTCCACCGTCATGATGATATCGGCTGGCGACCTTGACCCTTCGGCCTTGAGCCGCTCGACCATGCCCTTGTTCAGGAAATTTACGTTAACGGCGATGCCGGTCTCATCCGTGAATGCGTCGAATAGCGGCTGGACCAATTCCGGCTGCCTATAGGAATAGACATTGACTTCGCTTGCCATCGCGGTTCCTGCGAAGATAACCGCTGCTGCGGAAAGCAACAACTTACTCATGTTGATTCTCCTTATAGAGTGGATTCGCCGCCGTATACCTGACTATTTTAGTCATGTAAAGATAAAGCCGACTATTTTAGTCAGGAATTATGCTTGCTCGTCCATGAACACGCCTCCAAGCAGGAGAGTCAGTGCCTAGCCGGCGGTAATTCGGAAAAATTATTCTCGGGAGGTATGTAAAATTGGCATCGAATTGCTAAATCGCCAATTCTTGCCATTCGAAGCAACGGCGGGACATTGCGAGATAATTTGAGCGAAACGCAGCGCCCGCAAATTCCGACGGCATCTAACCTAACTGCAAGCCTTTGCTGTTTCGCAGAGCTTTATCGAATTCCAAATTTGGTCGAGCTCGTCGATGTTCAGGTCTTCGATGTCCCGCCCGGATTCCCGGATTCGACTTTCCATGCGAGAAAACCGTCTTTGAAACTTGTCGCTAGATCGCTTAAGCGCGCATTCGGCATCCAGTCCCAGGTGGCGCGCCAGATTTACTAGCGAAAACAGCAGGTCGCCTAGCTCCATCTCCATGCTGTCCATATCGCTCGACTTGCTTGCCGCTTCCAGCTCCTCGGACTCCTCAACAATCTTTTCAAGGACGTCGGCGCTCGAACCCCAGTCGAAGCCGACCAGCGCCGCGCGTTTTTGCAGCTTCAAGGCTCTAGTGAGGGCAGGGAGGGCCATAGCGACTCCCGACAAGGCGCCTCCGGAGGATTCCTTTCTTTCCTGCGCCTTGCTGCGCTCCCAATCCCGGATTTGCTGCCCCGCGGTCTTTTCCCGGCAGTCGGAACCGAAGACGTGCGGGTGGCGGGATACCATTTTGTCGGCCGATGCATGCGCGACTTCGTCGAAATCGAAAAGTTGACGCTCGTCTGCGATTTGCGAGTGATATACGGCTTGCAAAAGCAAGTCGCCGAGCTCGCCCTTCAATTCGCGCCAATTCCGCCTGCTAATTGCATCTGCGACTTCGTAGGCTTCTTCGATCGTATAGGGAGCGATCGTGTCGAAGTCCTGCTCGATGTCCCACGGGCAGCCGGATTCGGGGTCGCGAAGCTTCTTCATGATCAGCACAAGGCGGTCAATGCCGGATTCCGCCCTCGCCGGATCGCCTGAATTCACGTTCGGCATAATTTGACTCCGATCCAAAAATTTTGCCCAAGTCAATCTTAACGACGTACTAATACGAAGATTGAGATTGCTCACTTCCAATTCGTTTAGTACCTTGCCGCGAATATTTCTGCAATTGAAGGGAAAAGTCATGAAGCATGTTTTAGCAGCGGCATCTGCCGTCGCGCTATTCGCATTTGCGAGCCCTGCGCTAGCGGCCTGCGACGAAGGCGAAGTCGTAATCAAGTTCAGCCACGTCACGAACTCGGATAAGCATCCGAAAGGAATCGCCGCGACGCTGCTTCAGCAGCGCATCAATGAAGAAATGGACGGCAAGGCGTGCATGGAAGTCTATCCGAACTCGACCTTGTACAACGATGATCAAGCATTGGAGGCCATGCTGCAGGGCGACATTCAATTCGCCGCGCCTTCTCTGTCGAAATTCGAGAAATTTACCAAGCAGTTCCGCATATTCGACCTTCCCTTCATGTTCCCGAATATCGAAGCGGTCGATGCCTTCCAGGCTTCCGCTACGGGCCAGGCCATGAAAGAATCCATGCGCCGCCGCGGCCTCAACGGCCTTGAATTCTGGCACAACGGAATGAAGCAAATTTCTGCCAACCGCCCGCTGCTCATGCCCGAAGACGCCGCCGGCCTGAAGTTTCGCGTTCAGCGATCGGACGTGCTCGTAGCGCAAATGGAAGCTCTAGGCGCTTCGCCGCAGCCGATGGCTTTTTCCGAAGTCTACGGCGCTTTGCAGACAGGCACTGTCGACGGGCAGGAAAACACATGGTCCAATATCTACGGGCGAAAATTTTTCGAAGTCCAGGACGGCGTTACGGAATCCAACCACGGAATCATAGACTACCTCGTCGTTACCTCCGTGGACTGGTGGGATGAACTCGACGAGGGCGTGCGGAACCAAATCGCTCAAATCCTGCGTGAAGTTACAGAGGCCCGCAACGGCGAAGCGTACGCCGTCAACCAGGCTGCGAAGCAGGGAATCATCGATGCCGGCGGAGTCGTCAGGACTTTGACCGATGATCAGCGCGACGCGTGGGTGGAAGCTATGAAACCGGTTTGGAAGCAGTTCGAAGACGACATCGGAGCCGAAAACATTGCCGCCGCGCAAGCGGTTATGGACATGTAAGACGAGTGGTTCGATCCCGAATCCTAGGCAGGCCCGGAATTTCCGCAATCCGGACCTGCCGCGCAAATTTTGATTTCACTCGATGAACCGACCGGAAAAATCTTGATGAATAGCGGCTTCGGCAGGCGTTTCGGCGAATGGTTCGAAAAATTCGAAGAACGGGCGATCGCGGCCATTCTCGGAATAATGGTCGTCGTGACATTTATTAATGTCGTGATGCGATACGGATTCAACGCAAGTTTCATTTGGAGCTTGGAAATCACGCTGGTCCTGTTTTCCTGGCTCGTCCTGCTAGGCATGAGCTATTGCGTTAAGAAAAAAGCGCATTTGGGCGTCGATGCGGTCATAAACATAGTTTCGCCGGGGTCGAAGCGAATTCTTGCAATTGCCGCCGCTGCCGTTTGCATCGCCTACGCTGCGTTGCTTCTGAAGGGCGCATGGGACTACTGGGCGCCGTTCGCCGGAATGGATTCCACGACAGGGCGATGGTTTCCGACGGGCTTCGACGAAAAAACGCGGGATCGCGCATGGTACGAAACGGAGCAAATTCCCATGCCGGGAATTCTCAGGTTTTTCGAGCCTCTGCTTAACGAAGGCGAGGAGTATGAAAAACTTCCAAGGTTCATTCCCTATGCGATCCTTCCGTTCGGCGCGCTGCTTCTTCTTGTTCGATTCGTCCAGGCGACGAGCGAGATTCTTCGCGGCGGCGACGCAATACTAATCGCGAGCCACGAGGTTCCGATTGCGAGCGCCGAGCGTCCCGAAGACGGCGAGGCCTGACTCTTGGAAGTAGTTCTTCTTTTCCTGTCCGTGATTTTCCTGCTTACCATCGGCGTTCCTATCGCGATCGCGCTCGGATTTTCGTCGATGATTTTCTTGCTGGCGCTCGCCGATACCTCACTGGCCTCGATCGCGCAGTCGCTATATCAGGCCATGGCTGGTCACTACACGCTGCTGGCCATTCCATTTTTCATTCTCGCCTCCTGCTTTATGTCGACTGGCGGCGTCGCGCGGCGAATTATCCGGTTTTCGATCGCCGTTGTCGGGCACTTTCCGGGCGGGCTTGCAATAGCCGGCGTATTCGCGTGCATGCTGTTCGCCGCGCTTTCCGGATCTTCGCCCGCGACCGTCGTAGCGATAGGCTCTATCGTAATCGTCGGCATGCGGCAGGTGGGCTTTACCAATGAATTCGCGGCTGGAGTGATTTGCAACGCCGGGACCCTCGGCATTTTGATTCCGCCGTCGATCGTCATGGTCGTCTACGCTTCGGCAACCGACGTGTCGGTCGGTCGGATGTTTCTCGCCGGAGTAATTCCGGGCATCCTGGCGGGACTTATGCTGATGACGTCAATCTACGTTATCGCAGTCTATAAGAATCTGCCGAGAGGCGAATGGCAGGGCTGGACGGAAGTATTGGAATCGGGGTTCCACGCGGGCTGGGGACTCTTTCTCATCGTCATAATTCTTGGCGGAATTTACGGGGGCGTCTTCACGCCGACCGAGGCCGCCGCCGTATCGGCGGTTTATGCATTCCTTGTATCGAATTTCATCTACAGGGACATGGGCCCGCTTTCCGGAGGGGAAGGCGGCGGAAAGCTTTCGCTTTTGGCCAGGCCGACGGCTCTGGTGTCCGTGCTATTCCATCGCGATACGCTCGACACTCTCTTCGATGCCGGAAAGCTAACGGTCATTCTGCTGTTCATTATCGCGAATGCTTTGATTCTTAAGCATGTGCTAACGGACGAACAGATACCCCAGCAGATCGCGAGCGCCATGCTGGCAGCGGGATTCGGCCCCGTCGTCTTTCTCATTATAGTTAACTTGATACTCCTGATCGGCGGGCAGTTTATGGAGCCGTCCGGTCTGATTGTCATCGTTGCCCCGCTTGTCTTTCCGATCGCCTTGGAGCTTGGAATTGACCCGATCCATCTCGGCATCATCATGGTAGTCAACATGGAGATCGGCATGATTACGCCGCCGGTAGGACTCAACCTTTTTGTAACTTCGGGCGTTTCAGGGCTGCCGGTGCTGCGAGTCGTGCAAGCGGCGCTGCCCTTTCTCGCGATCCTGTTCGTTTTCCTTATTCTTGTAACCTACGTACCCTGGCTTTCGACCTTTCTGCCGACAACATTCATGGGACCGGAAATTATTATCAGGTGAATGGCGACGAATCGGACACCACGGCGACGCGGGCTGCCCGAAAATTCGCTGCCGCGCAGCGTCCTATTTCACTGTGCTGGAAGGCAAATCGGATTCGCCGAAACAATGCGGAAATTCACGCTCTGGTCGGCAGTAGGCGCATGCAGGCTTCCTGCATCGGAGCAGACGGCGCACGGCTCGGCGGGCGCCCTTTGCGTGCCCGGCGCTTCTTTTTGCGAGGAATCGGCCGCAGCGCTTCCCGTTATTGCGCAATCGGAGCTTCGATCAAGCGCTGCTCCAGCCCGGCGCGCGCCCTGTCCAATTCCTCTGCATGCCTGTTCGTTGCGGCGGACTCCTAGCCGACGGCCTTTCGGGCTGTGAAAGTCTCGGGGCAGATTCCCTGACAGTCTGGAGATAGTCGGAGCCGCAGCGCCCCGGAGGGTCCGCTCGGCCGCTGCGCAGGTCGTGCGCAGGGCGTCGAGGCAATCGCCCGGCCGGCGACCTCGGGGCAGCCGCTCGGTCGGAAGCGCGTTTTCGAGATTCCCGCCGGATCGGCCGATATGCAGCCGATTTCCGCAATTGCCTTTATCTTGCAAACTCCTGCGAAATCGTCGCGGGCCATTTAGTGCGTGGGATTGCGGCTTGCTACAATGCGGTTCCGAATTAGCCCGCCGATCTCCTTTTTGGCGATTTTACCGGTTACAAGCACCGAAAGCGCGAGACCTGTCGACACGCTAACGGCGATTCCGTACCAAACGCCCCAAGTATTCATGTTCAGAACGAAAACAAAAATAGGAATAAAGACCGATAGGCCGACAATCTGGCGATAGACGCCGATCCAAAGAGTCCACATCGGCCGCCGCATCGCCTGCAATGCCGAATTCAACGAGAACAGCATCACGTAGACCGGCAGCAGAAACCCGTCGACATTCAAATAGTCGCCGCCGATTCTAACGACTTCAGGATCGTCGGCGAAGATGGACATGGCGAAACGACCGCCGACCCACAGCGCGACCGATGCAAGCAGCATGAAGCTTACGCCTGCCTTGAAGCAAAATGCGAACGCCTCGCGCATCCGATCGAATTCCAAGGCGCCGAAGTTCTGAGATGCGATAGGCAGAAGCGCGAAGGCTAGGCTGAAGCCGGGAAGCAGCAGCATCTGCTCTATTCTAAGCCCGATTCCATATGCCGCTTGCGCCTGCGGACCGAAGCCCTTGAGGTAGTATTGGACAATGAATGCCCCGATCATCATGACGATCATGGACGAACTAGTTGGAATCGCCTGCCCGATGATTTCTCGAAAGCTGTCACGCCTGGGGCGGAAGCTGGACGGGCCTCCGTCCATTGCGGCGGAACGAAACACCTTGACCAAAATGAACGCAAGCACTCCTGTCTGGCTCGCTACCGTGGACAGCGCGATTCCGTTGAATCCGATGCCTTCGACAAGTCCGGGCACGCCGAAAATGAATAGCGGATTCAATACTAGATTCGCGAAGAAAGCGGCAATCTGCGCTTTTTGCATGGACACCGCGTCGCCCTGAGCCGTGAGAATGCCGTTTGCAGCGAAGGCGACGATGAACGACGGCGTGGCGAGCGTGAGGACGCGCATATAGGAAATCGCCGAATCCTGATAAGCGCCCGGCTCGGAAAGGATTCCTAGAATCGCTCGCGAGAAGCTGTTTCCCGCAACGGCAAGGACAATCGACGCGATAACCGCGAAGGAAATTCCCTGGCAGGCGATATTTTTCGCGCGGCGCCAATTCTTCGCTCCGACCGCGCCGCCGACCAGGGCGGCCATGGCGGCGTTGGTTCCGAATCCGATCGAAACGAGAATGAAAAATGATTGAAACGAAATCGCCAGGCCTGCCTGCGCCTCGGTCGAAATCATTCCCGCGAAATACATGTCCACCACGTTGTAAAGCGTCGTGAAAATCATGCCGATCGCGATAGGCAATGCCATTTTTTGGAAATGCCGTGGAATTGAGCCTACGGTCAGATCGCTGGCGCCCGCCATTTCTTTTCCATTCTGCGCTAAAGGAATCAGGTTGAACGCCAATGGCGAATTCGCACCCGTCGACAAGCGTTAATCGGCGCTTCGATAAGATAAATCAAGGCAAACTTTGCAGCTTAATGCGCATGCTCCGCTATTCGCGGATCCGGCATGCCGTAATGCCCGCGGCGGAAATGCAGGCCTATTGCCAAGCCTTGCATGCATTGGCCGACAGAAATCGCTATTGGAAGCTTTTCAAATTCGAACCGACGCCGAAAGCCCTGCGATCTGGGCAAGCGTTTCAACTTCCCTTTCGAGCAAGTCGCAACGCGCTCCAGCCGGAGTCCGTTTATTCGATTGCGCGGAATCACGCTTTGATCCTTAAGCGACCGAAGTTCAGCGCAGCTTTTCGCGCTTGAAACCACAATTGGCTTTTGGGAAGACAATCCTATTGGGAAGGTCGGCAAAATCGCCCGGGGGGCGCTTCGACGCGAAACGCCGGCATAGCCGGGGCGTTGCCGAGAATGCCGCCGAGCGCCTATCCAAGAAATTAATTTGGTCCCGAGGGTTTTCGAATCCAGTCATTCGACTTCGAGCCAAGCCCAGTGCTTCATTCGGTTTCGGAACCAGGTTCTCTGCCGCTTTGCGAACTGTCGAGTGGCGATAGCCGTCAATTCGGCGGCATTCTCCAGCGAAAGCTCACCGTTGAGATGGGCGATGAATTGCTTCGCGCCGATAGCCTGGGAGGACTGTAGCGAAGGGTTCCAATTTATCAGCGCGGCCCGACACTCTTCAAGCAGGCCTAGCTCGAGCATGACCTCCAGCCGCTCCTCGATCCTTCGCGCGAGGAGGTTTCGGTCGAGGCATAGCACGATGCTTTTGCAGTCGGCCGGCCGCAGCAGCGGCATCGGCGGCGCCGATTGCCAGTACGCCATTCCTCTGCCCGTTCCATGCCAGACTTCCCATGCGCGGCGAACGCGAGCCGTGTTGGATGGATCGATGCGCGCAAGGCTCTCGGGGTCGTTTGATTCCAAATCCCGTATCAGCCCCTCCAGGCCTCTTTTCGACATTTCATCCGCGCTCGCCCGGGACACGCTGGGATCTAGCGGCGGAATGTACGAAAACCCTTCGGTAAGCGCCGTAAAGTAAAGACCGGTGCCGCCCACTACTATCAATGGCGCAATGTCGGGCTGCAGCAAGAGCCTCTCGACCTCGACCAGCCAGTTTCCGACGGAATATTTGTCCTGCCGCGCCACATGGCCGTAAAGAGCATGCGGCGCAGTGGCTTCATCGTCCGCGGTCGGCCTTGCCGTTAGAATTCGCCAGCAGGAATAAACTTGAAGCGCGTCGGCGTTGACAATCGTGCCGCCGGTCGCCATGGCGATTTCCATCGCGAGACGCGATTTTCCGGACGCGGTCGGCCCGGCGAGGAGCACTGCGCGTTTCGACGAAAGGAACTTCCAGTCCGATGCGGTCGGATTGCACATTTATCGGAATTGCCTGGAACTCGGTCCGAATCTTTTTGCGGCATTGATAATTTCGCGGAATTCGGACATCAAGCGCTTGAGGCGGCGGCGCGGATTCGCCAGGGCAGGAAATAAGAATGACAAAAAACGAAACTGCGGCGGCCAATGCCGACGGCAATTTAGCCTACAAGCGGCTGCTGCTGAAAATTTCCGGCGAAGCATTGCTGGGAGATAAGTCCTTCGGCCTTCATCCGCCGACGGTGCAGCGTATCGCAGACGAGGTCAAGAAAGTCAGCGACCTCGGCGCGGAAGTTAGCGTAGTGATCGGCGGCGGCAACATTTTTCGCGGCTTGCTGGGTTCCGCATACGGGATGGAACGAACCACGGCCGACTACATGGGCATGCTCGCCACCGTCATGAACGCCCTGGCCATGCAATCCTACCTCGAATCCAAGAATGTTCAAACGCGGGTTCTTTCTGCAATCCGCATGGACAAGGTTTGCGAGCCCTTCATTCTTCGGCGCGCCCTGCGGCACCTCGAAAAAGGTCGAATTTGCATTTTCGCCGCGGGCACCGGCGAGCCGTTCGTTACGACCGACACCGCCGCGGCGCTGCGGGCGAGCGAACTGGCGTGCGACGCAATTTTCAAAGGCACCAAGGTCGACGGGGTTTACGATAGCGACCCTGCCAGCAATGCCGACGCCAAGAGATACGACAATATCGGCTACGGGGAGGTGCTGCAAAAGAACTTGCGCGTGATGGACGCATCGGCGATCGCGCTGGCTCGAGACAATAATTTGCCAATCATTGTTTTTTCCCTCGACGAGCCCGGCGGCCTCGCCGGCATCGTGCAGGGGCGCGGAACATATACGACTATCAATTAAGCGCATTGTCCAATATTCTGTTCGGCGTGCGCTTGGCAGGAGAGGAGGTGCATCATGGCCGGAGAAGACATCGAAATTGATGTCGACGACATTGAACGCAGAATGAACGGGGCGATTGCCATGCTGCGGCAGGAGTTTGCGACTCTGCGCACCGGCAGAGCTTCCGCGATGATGCTGGATCCGCTGATGGTCGCCGCCTACGGCACGAGCCTGCCGCTGAACCAATGCGGAACCGTCAGCGTGCCGGACCCGAGGATGATCGCCGTCAGCGTCTGGGACAAGGCGAACGTCGCCGCCGTTGTGAAATCGATCCATGAATCGGGCTTGGGAATCAATCCGATCGTGGAGGGGACTCTCATTCGCCTTCCAATTCCCGAACTGAACGAGGAAAGGCGTCGCGAGCTTTCGCGGGTAGCGGCCCAGTATGCGGAAAACGCGCGAATTGCTATTCGCAACGTTCGGCGGTCCGGCGTGGAAGAGGTTCGCAAAGCGAAAAACGGCGGCATGAGCGAAGACGACGCCCGGATCTGGAGCGATGAAATTCAGGATCTGACCGACAAGGCGATCGCCAAGGTCGACAATGCGCTCGACTCGAAGAAAACAGAAATCATGCAGGTTTGAACTAAATTATCGAGAAATGTCCAAAGAATGTTTTTCGGAGAAAGCGGGCTGCTCTCCGCCCGATCATGTCGCGATAATTATGGACGGGAACGGGCGCTGGGCAAGAAGCAAAGGTCTCCCCCGAATTATGGGCCACAGGGCCGGGGCTGAAAGGCTAAGGGAGATTGTCGAGGCGTCAGTGCGCAATGGCGTCAGCTACTTGACCGTTTTCGCCTTTTCGACAGAAAACTGGCGACGTTCCAAGACCGAGGTCGAAGGATTGATGGGACTGTTCCGGGTATACTCGCGTTCGGAAGTCCGATCCTTGAAGACAAATGGAGTCAGAGTCCGCTTCATCGGCGACAGAAGCGAACTGGAACCGGGCGTTTGCGCCGCCATGTCCAAACTCGAATCGGAAACGGCCGACAATAGCAGGCTGGTCCTGACGGTCGCGATCAACTACGGCGGCAGGGACGATATCGCCAGGGCCGCCAAGCGGCTGGCTATAGCTGCGGCCAAGGGCGAAGTCGACCCCGAGCAGGTCGACGAGGGCTACTTCGCTTCGATGTTCGATACGGAGTTCCTGCCGGACCCGGACCTTGTTGTTCGAACTTCAGGTGAAATGCGAATTTCAAATTTCCTGATATGGCAGTCCGCCTACGCGGAACTGGCCTTCGTCGAAACGCTGTGGCCGGATTTCACAGCGGAGAGATTCGAATCGGTTTTAAGAAAGTTTTCGCGGCGCGAAAGGCGGTTCGGCGCCGCCGCCGGATAGGGATTACGTGGCCGATTTCGCCGATCTTGGAAAGCGTACCGCTTCCGCGATCGTTTTATGCTGCCTGGGACTGACCGCGATACTTTTAGGCGGAACCGCCTTTGTTGTTTTTGCATGCGCTTGGTCGCTGGCCATGGTTTTCGAGCTTCTTGCGCTGTCGTCGCCGGGATATCCGTTCTTGCGGAGGCTGGCGCTTTCCGTGGTTGAAGCCTCCGTTTGCGCAATCTGCATATACTGGATTGCAGACAGGGCGGCCGAGATATCCTTCGCCGCCGCATCGACCGCGCTGTGCGCAATGCTGATTTCGAACGGCCGCATTAAATTTGCCCTGTTCGCAGTTGGAGTCTTGCTCGCCTGCAGCGCATTCGCCGATTTGCGAGATTCTTCCGGAGCGGCGGCGGCGATCTGGTTCGTGCTCGTCGTAACGGCAAGCGATACCGCCGGATACTTTTGCGGCAAGATTTTTCGAGGGCCGGCAATCGCGCCGGCGCTTAGTCCCGGCAAGCGATGGACAGGCGCGGTCGGGGGCCTGGCTGCGGCGACCGCCGTCGGATTCGGCTTTAGCGGCGGCCTCGGCATTTGGGCCGCCTGGGCTAGTCCGCTTCTTGCCGTTGCCGCTCAAGCGGGAGATATGGCCGAAAGCTGGCTCAAGCGTCAAGTCGGCGTAAAGGACAGTTCTACGGCCATTCCCGGACATGGCGGCTTTTTCGACCGATTCGATAGCTTTGTCGGAGCAGGAATTCTGCTTTGGATTATTGGCTCCCTTGACTTGGCGCCCGTGGATGCGCATTGACCGCCGATGAAGCAGGCATGAATCCGGAAAGAATTCGTCCGGCGATTCGAGGCGCGATTTTCGCAATCGCGAAGATCGAGCATTTGAAGGGTCGAAAAGCCGCGGCGGCGATTCGGCGCTCGACTCTTGCGGCGAACTCGGCCGAGTCTCGAATCCTAGATTCTCGAATTGGAATTTAGCAGCGGATTGAAGCGGCGACCTGAAGGATTCCCGGCTGCTCGCAGCAGTCGATTCGCTTGGACAGCGCCTATCCGTTTCTTGATGCGGCGCAGGAGCGGAAGTGATAAACGGAATTTCTGAATACCGGTTCGAATGCCAAGAATTCAAGCATTTCTCCATTGCCGCTGGCAAGAGCGCGGAAAAATCCTGGATTCAGATGGCGGCGCGTGCGAACTCGCGCCGAAAAGTGCCTAGGAGGATGTCGCGTTGCTAGAATCATCCATGTTGGATTTTGTTTTTGATGCAGGCGCATTCGTCGCTGTTGTCGCCATCGTCGTCTTCGCGCACGAACTCGGCCACTACCTCGTTGGCAGGATTTGCGGAATCGATGCCGAGATTTTTTCCATCGGTTTCGGACCGCCGGTTATATCGTGGGTGGATCGGGCTGGAACGCGCTGGCAGCTTGCGTCCATTCCGCTAGGCGGCTTCGTTAAATTCGAAGAAGGCGCGATTTTGCCTGCGGTCGCCGAGGGCGGGGCCGAAGCCGGTAAAGCTCCAAAAGCGCATTCGCTGAAAAGCAGGGCGGCAACCGTCGCTGCGGGGCCGGCTGCAAGTTTCCTGTTTGCAATTGCCGTATTCGCGCTAAGCGCGGTTGCAACCGGCATCAGCGACGGAAGGGCGACCATCGGCGAAATCAAGCCCCTGCCTTTTCCTACGGACGGCTTTCAAGCGGGAGATGTCGTTCTTGCCGTGAACGGCGAAGCGATTGACGGGTTTTTCGACCTGCACCTCTACGCTCAATCCGACAATTCTTCAGAGCAGCACGTCTATACGCTGCTTCGCGGCGAAGAAAGATTGGAAGTGGCAGGGCCTCCTCCGGTTCCTTCGCTAATCGCCGACATTATGTCCGATTCCCCGGCCGAGAAGTCGGGATTGCTCCCAGGCGACGTCATTGTATCGATAGGCGGCGAAGATATCCGGTCGTTTGAAGAAATGCGCAGCTTCATCCACGCGTCGAACGGGAGGACATTGGACATTAAGGTTTGGCGCGGCGGAGAAGTATTCGACCTTGAGATCGCGCCTCGGCTAACAACGCGCAGCATGCCCGGTGGCGGCGTCGAAGTCACGCCTACAATAGGCGTTTCGGCAAGCCTGTTCTTCGATCCCCAATTCTATCGCCCGACGCCGTTCGAGGCGATTTGGCTAGGGACGATTCAAACATGGTTGATTGTTTTTCGTTCGCTGGAGGGCATAGCCATGATGTCTGTCGGAGCGATCAGCTCCTGCAGCCTGCACGGCCCGGTTGGTATAGCAGAGCTATCCGGCGAAGCGGCCTCCCAAGGACTCGGAAGCTTCGTATTTTTTGTCGCCGTATTGTCCGCGGCAATCGGTTTCCTGAATTTGCTGCCGATTCCCGTGCTTGACGGAGGCTTCCTTCTAATATTCGGAATCGAAGCGGTGACCGGGCGGCGAATCGCACCGCAAGTACTGAATCGAATCTTTGTCGCCGGCGCATTCGCGATCCTTTTGCTGCTGGGATTCGGTCTCTGGAACGACTTTTTCTGCCCTTGAAAATTGCCGATTCATGTCTTCTACGCCTTGGATTCGGTGATAGCCTGAAAGATTCTCGACCGAACCGCTGCATATGGTCACCTTCCCCTAGCCAAGCAGGTCTTCGCCATCAGGAAAACCGTCCGGCAGTACAGATGCGCCAAGCCCGGCTGGCGGGAGGTCGTCGGCAAGCCAAGCGTCGAGATCGTCGTCGGCATCGCCAGCCACGCTGCCGCCACCGCCGATGCCGCCAGGCTGCTTTTGCTGAACCGGCTCCATTGGACTTACGAGAACCGAGTGCGCCGGGTCCTGGACGAGCCAACCGGCTGGAACGAGGCCCACTCGAAAGTCTGGAGCGGCCACGTACCCGAAAACATGTCCTGCCTGCGGCGCCTCGCCATCCGCCTGATCCGGGCGAACGCCGACTCCGTCGCGCCGGCACTTCGCAGACTGGCCCGAAACCCGCGGTTGATGCTCGACCGGCTGCGCCTGACCGGCAATCACGGAAAACACGCTCCCGCCTGAGTTCCGATCCCCTCCGATTCCCGGCATTCGGGCCAGCTGCAAAGGCGGCGGGCAGTCCGGAAGCGCCCTAAAGTCCGCAGAAAGAGGCCGGGGCGCCATTCGAGCCGGATCCCCGCCCGGAATCCCGACAACGACCTAGTACCGATGCCGGTCCGAACGGCCCGGTCCGGTAAAATCGCGCCGGATCGGCCGCCGGACCAAACCCGGGTCTGAGTTTCCCCAGCAAGCAAAAATTAGCCGTGAGATAGCTTGCCTCCTTTCTTTACAGTCATGTAAATTTGCCAGAGGAATTGTATTTGAGATTTGATAAGAGCGTCGTTTAACGCTGAGCCGGAATCGGCCCCAAGGTTCTAGTTTCCGTCATGTGGCTTCGCCAACGGACACAATGACACTCCTGCCCAAACGGCGCAAAGAGCGGTCAATCGCTGCTGCCTTGGTGGCGTGGTCCGGGTTGAGCATGCGCCTTACCTCGCTCTCAGCCACGCCGAGCTCGCGGGCCAGGCCACGCTGCGACAGGCCTGTCCCGCGGAACGCCTCGTAGAGAGCGGCCTTTAGCGCAATCATCACTGGCGGAACGACAAGCATATGCCGCTCGGACGGCGGTGACGGTTCCGGAAGATCCTTGGATTCCCGCATCGTGCATGCAATCAGTTCGCGCAGCAGGTCCTGGGCCTCAGCCAGTGCCTCATCAAGGGTCGCTCCGTCCGTCGCTCCCCACCCAAAATCGGGGAACGAGACAACGTGCCGCCCATCCTCGTCGATCTCGATTTCAACGGGGTAGCTATAGCTGTCGGGCATGACCGTATTCCTCCGGGCATGGGACACTCGCTGTACGCGCCGACTAGAACTCGCTCCGGTCGATCCCTAGGTCGTCGAGCATCTTTTTGACAAGTCCCTTGCCGATCTCCTTTTTCCTATCCTTGACGGTAGTCTTGAGATCGCCGAAGTAGAGCGTTCCGTGCGAACCTTTCCCTGCCGCCGCGTCAAAAGTTACTACCATATCTCGCGCCTTCGCCAACTTGCTGACCCATGCGATGAATTGCCTACCGGTCATGGCATTAACCATCGTAAGTGCACGCATTTTTGTGCGCAACATGAATGTTCGCCGGATTTCCGCGAAATACCAGGTTTCTGTAAATTCTTCTTTGGCGCTCGACAATTTAGGGATCTTTTCCGCCGGTTGCGGAATGAATCGGCTGTATAAAAATTATTTGGCATTAACATGTCCTCCAATTAAATTTTGATAAACGACAATGCGGGAGTTACGCGCACTGAGCACATTCATAATCTTCATTAGTGTCCCCTGGCTGGTCGCAGGCAAAGATCGGCCGCCGTTTCGAGCTTCCGAGCTGAGGAGGAGAAAGAGGTTTGATTACACGGCTAGGCAGTGCCACCGAGCAAGTTACAGAGATCATCCAATGCAAGCGAGGTGCGCAATCAACTAAGTGACTCCTTTACGGGCAGCCAGATTACAGTAACCAAAAACTTAGCCGTGAACCCGGCATCCGAAGTTCGGGACAAGGCAAATATAGGAACTGGAGTAACTTCGAATCCCCGGTCTCAGGCATTGTCTGCGGTGACCGAATCCATAATGCAGGCGCAGTTTGCCTTTTGACAAAAATTTTGCGCTGGGAGCCGAGGCGCTTACGGGGCGATTTCCGCGTTATGACTTCTGGAACTGAACTCTACCGAACCGCACAGTGGCGCTGTAGCGGCGTTTGGACCGGGGATCGGAAAGGGCTGTCCGCCTGAAGACAGGAACGCATGTCCCGCCGGGATTGCGGGCAGAGGGCGCAAGGAAGCCAACGATGCCGCGTTCAACAGCTCTTCGCGCAAGATCCTGGCAAAACGGGTATCCCGTCTTTGTATTGCTTACCAGGTTGGGATGCTTTTCCTCCTTGCCGCGCAGATCGACCGTGGCGCCTTCGTAATGGCACTCGATCGAATGATATGTGCGGGGATACTTATCCCGATTCAAATCCTTGATCTGTTCATTCAGGTGAAATGCGACTTCCTTCTTGCAGTTGTCTTCTTCAATTGCTGAATAAAAGATGCCTATTGTACCGTCACCAAAGCGACCTTCTTGGAAAGGCAGGGCCTCGCCCTCACGCGCATGGAACGTGTTGTCTATGGTCTATACAAGAGAAAACGGTGTCTTTCCGCTAACGACGAAAACGGTGTCAGGAACATCCGCTGGATTGCTTCCGCGACTGAACAGCCTGGTCGAAAGCGATTCCGTTTCCCGAGAACGGAAGCGAGCCGATAGGCGGTTGTGCTTGCTCCGGATTCCGGGCACTCGTCAAGCAACGGTTAAAGACCTCTTTCTCGTTCGACCATCCGGTTAATTGTAATCAGATCGATCATTTTACCTCCGAGCATGTAATCTAGCGGTGACTTGCCATCGAGTATTTGCCGGGGGTTCCTCAGCCACTGATTTTCCGCATCAATGCTCTCTCCGTAAAGGATTCCGAGTCCGATGCTGATTGCAATGACATATCCGGAACGGTCTTTGATATCTCGAGAATGCGCCCTTACGCGGCCATTCAGTATCTGCATGCCGATACTGTCCCCGGATTGGTATCCGAGGAGGATTACCTGATCTTTCAGCTTCAGTTTCCAGCGCTGGCAGGTTTCGACGAAGATCTTCAGCTCGCCTCGAATCTCGCCGGCTTCCCGCGGACCCTGTGAAATATCAGATGCTGCCCAAGACCGATGTATGTCTCTGCCAGACCTAAGTTTCGAGAGCGAGGTGCCCAGACGATATTCATATTGGTCCGAATATGTCGTGACCGGTTGGGATACGGATTGGCGTCCAAGGTTATCCGCCTGCTGGTAATTTTGCGCCGCGACTAATCCCTTAGGCGAAACAGACAGGTTGTCGTTAAGCTCCATTTTTCCAATCCAGTTCCAAAGCAATCGAACAGCGACTAGCTATGGTTTTGTAGAGATTAAACAAATATTGATAGCTGCTGTCTTTTTCGCCAACTTTCCCGAAAATCAGATCAAGACAAACATAGAGGCCATTCGGCAGGAAGTCGCTTCTCTCGATGATGCAGCGTGCATCCCAAGCAGCAGCAGCATCGACCACACCGAACCGGACGCCGGGCAGATGCACGGCATTTCCCTCTCCGAAAACACTGTCCACTGACGGTATTGCGTAACGGGTCAGGTAGTCAGTGACGGCGTTTTCGTCCAGAATTTCCAAGTGATCGGCGAGGTTAGCGTGAACCGTCACATACCGGTGGTCAGGAAATGCCTCGCGGAACGCCACAAAAACATGTTCCACAATTAGTTGAGCTAAATCGCTGTCTTCCGACAACAGAACAGGAAACTCCATTGAAAGTCTGTCGGAGTACAGGGCAATGTTGCTTTGACCGCTGAAGATGCTGTACCGTGCTACTACTTCGCCTAAATTTATTGCCGGAACAGTGCCGTAGTTACTGAGATTCACATTGATTTTATCTGAAAGAGCATCATGAATCATCGCAAAAAAGCGTGATGCTACACCGTTCCAGTCAAATATTGGCGGGGATATCGTGATGTTCACGCGCACGGAACTTCTTCGAGATGCCACCTTTATCATCGAGGCTACCCATATATTCGATCAGAAGGAAGCAAAGCTATGATTCCCGGTTCTGACAATAAGATATGTTTCCGAGCGAAACCAGCCCGCGCCGCTGTCCATCTTTTTACTGCCATCTCCCGAACCCGTTCGGCTTCGCCCCTGGTTTCGGACGCGCCGCCGTTCCGGCGGCTAGCCCATGTCGCGAGGAACGATAGGCAGACATTTTTCGACCGGGCATCATTTCGCCCGCGAGCGCAGCGATGCGCGGGTGTGAGGGCGGTTGCCTCCCGATCGAGCGGGGGATCGAGGGGATGGCGAAGCACATCCCCCGCCAGCCCCTAAAGGAAACGCACACCAGCGTGGCTACAAGGGTTGGCTGGCTCCGGGAACTCCTTGAGATCGTCGACACGCTGAAAGCGCAAGAGATCAATCTGATCAGCCATGAAGAGGATATCGACACGACTTCGGCAGCCGGCGACTGGCGTTCAATGTGTTCGGTGCAATCGCGCACTTCGAGAGACGGTTGATATCCGAACGCGCAAAGTACGACTTGCTCGCCGCTAGAAAACGCGGTCGTACGCTCGGTCAGCCATTTCTTCATGCCGATATAGTCACGGTCCTGCAGAAACTTCTGGGCAACGGAACGTCCGGGACCAAGGCCGAGCAATACCTCGGGATAGGGCGACTCGAGCACGCCCATGCTCCCTTTTCGTCAAACGAAACTCGTTCGGACGGACTGCCCGGAGACATTCTCCACAAGAATGCAAGAGCGGCCATTCCCAATGGCATTTCGTAAGATCGACATCATTGCGCCTGTATTCGTCCGGTCGAGCGATGGCGACAGTCCGCCGCGGCGTCATTTCGGTCACTGCGAAATTTGTACTGGTAACAAGGAATCCGGCGTGCTTTTGCTCTGCGCATGGAGATTCGCATCGAGGATATCGGGATATGAGCAACCACATTAAATATAGCAAATGGCGGATCCCGCGTTCACGGCATTTTGGGAACCCCGGAACAATTGCGCAGTCCGCGCGGCGCGCGCTCAGGACAACATTTCACGGCGGCTTCCAGGGCGTCGGCGGCAATCGGATAACACGGATCGTCACCGCTGGACCTAACGCTAACCGTATGGCAGATTGTCTTCGTTCAATCTTAACATATTGAATCACAATATGATTCAGCTTTGAACTCCTAAATTTCATAGTGCGGAGAGAGTTCAAAGAATTCTGGACGGTCGGATAGGTCATGCCGAAAGGAAGCGTTGCCAACACAGAGACTATCCTCAAATGATACCAAAAAGCCAGGAAATTGCCTCTATTAGGCCGACCGTAGGGATTCGATAGAAAAATTTGGTGAAAGTCGACCGGACTGCGCAAACCTTCTACTTGCTACTTGACGGCATCGGCGGTTTCGAAAACCCGGCTGCGAA
>MPMP01000099.1 GCA_002238565.1 Albidovulum sp. bin36 | reverse complement strand
AAGGGTCGCAGGAAAGGGCGCGGTCCGCGGCGTCGGCTTCCGGACCGGCACCGTCGCGACGTGAAAGTGTGTCTTGACGATGTGCCGGAGGGAGCGGTGCACAAGGGCTATGTCGACCACACGGTCCGCGAAATCGTGTTCCATGCCGAGGAAGTCACCTACAGATGCGAGGTCTGGAGGTTCCCGGACGGCAGCCGGCATGTGGCGCCGCTGCCGCCGGGGGTGGCGACGGGACGCGAACAGTACGGTCCCGGCGTCAAGGCTTTGGTCATCATGCTGTATTACCAGTGCCAGTCGACGATCAGACGGATTGTGTCGATACTGAACGACGTGGGCCTGGACATCTCCGCGCGCCAGGTGGGGCGGTTCCTGACCGCGGACACCGGGGGCATCGTGGCGGAACAGCAGGAGCGCGCGGCTGATTGAATCGATGGCGGCGGATTCTTCGGAAAAATATGTCGGCGAGCTGGTCAGGGAGGCGGCGGGAAGGATCCAAAGTCCGCCGGCTTGATTCCGATGGAGCTTGGAACGCGATCAAGCGCTGTGTTCATTGGCGCGGTGCGGCAGTTCCGGCGGGCCGAGTTCGCGAAGCAACTCGACAATCCCTTCATACCGTTCGCGGTCCGGCAACTCGGCGTAATTCTCGAATCCGCCGGCGGCGCCTTTCAAGGCTACCTGCATGCCGCATTCAAGGCTGGCGCCGCGCGCAATCAGCGCCGGGATCATCTCCCTTCGTGCGTAGACAACGGCATAGTCGAGCGGAGTTGCATCGCGATCCCGGTCCCGGAGGCCAAGATCCGCTCCGTGAACCAGAAGCGCTTCCAGCGCCGCGCGCTTGTTTCGAAAAATCGCCCAGTGAGTCGGGGGAGGCGTTTCTTCGGTGGAATTGACTAGGTCTGGCCGCATCGCCAGCACTCGCTCGATTCTGTCGGCGTCGTTGGCCTCGATTGCTTTGTACAGCTCCACTGAGCTCGAACTCGAATTCTTGTCATTCATCGTTCGCATCCTCACGTCGGAGATTGGACATGACCCGGCATCGGCCCGGCTCGATTTCCTTGGTCCAATAAATCATGCCAAAAATTCAATGGAACCGGAATTCTATGGTGTCGGCAGGCCGCCAGCAAGATTGGCCAGTGTCCCAGTCGAATTGCACTTAGATTATTAAAACGATCCGTATTGTGCTGGCATTCCTCGGACACAATCTCAAGCAACTCGTCGCAAGTTTCTGTGACCGTTAGACCGACAACCGCGAAACCGTGAATTTCCGAATTTGTGTAGAGGTGTTTCTCGCTACACTCGTTAGGTACCCAAAGCTGGAAAGTGCAATGCGCCAGATTCTCACTGAAGAAGTGTGCCTCGTCAGTAAATTGCGAATGCGGATCGGCCAGTTTCTGCCAGATGCACAGTGTGGGGAACAGCGTGCTAGCTGCCGTGGCATCCTCGAAGTAATCCTGATCCGACGGTTGTTGTGGATGTTCAGCCAGTTCATGGTATTCCGTCAACGTGCAGGGATATGCTTTGTTGACTTTCAATGCAAAGATACAGGCTTCCAGAACATCCCCGGTCCAGTCCTGGATTGCGTCGTAGCGATGGCGGAGGGCAAGGAACAAGCACACCAGATTGACTTCAACGGAGTGTGAGTCCATTATCGGGGTTCGCAGCGCCCCGTTATTGTTCAGGATGCCGATCAATCCGTTAGCGATGTCATTCAGACGGGCTTCGGCGTTTTCTTTTTTGCCTTCAGCCAAGTCTTCATTTCGGTCGACAAAGAACTGAAGCCAGATGCCGGTAGCCGCCAAACGTCCCACTGCCTCGAACAAACGCAGATTTACGTCCAGGCTGTAGCTACTGTTCACCGCCATTGAAAGCCCGTCGCGAACCGTAGAGTACTGCAGATATCGTTGCGTTATCAATTCATTGCCAATGTTGACATGAAGGTTTATAAGATTAACTATAGCGCGCTGCATGGCCTTGGCCGGAGCTGTTGATTTTTTGAGATGCTGCGATGTTGCATCCCATGCCCAGAGCATAGCCAATTCGCTGCAACGGTAAGATGCTTCGAGATTGCGTGCTTCACGAGACCAAACATAGTGAACCCAGCAGCAGAGATTTAGCTGGCGGACGAAGGTAACTGTGTTTTTCTGATGTGGTCCCGTTTCAGCCTTTAGCTTATGGAGCAATTCAACAAAGTACTTATAAGCGCCGTCTGGTTCATCAATGAGTGCCACAGTCTTGCGGAATAAGGATCTAGCTTCACCCGAAATGACGTTCTCACCGAGAATGCCCGAAAGCATCAGGTTGGCAACAAAGTCGCCGTCCCACTGCTGGAACTCCCTGCCATCACAAGTGTTTTTTTTGATATAGTTGCGGAGATCGGCATCAACATCCTGCCGGATGTCGCCACCAACGCAAATGCAGATGGCAATAGGCAAGTCTCGATATTCTTTCGGAATTCGGTCTGGAATGTAGCTGTCGATAATCTCGTTGAGCGAAGGCCGTAATGCATGGGTACCGGCATCCCAGTCATTGCGCGTCAAATCCCCGGCCTTGACTGAAAACAGAAACACCTTCTTCCGTTTATCCTTGTCATCATAGCCCACTGCCGCCAGATCAACTCCATGCTGGCGTACGAATATGGAAGGCTTGGAGTAAACATGAAATCCCAATTCGCTTAGAAGGTCCGGAAGAATCGCGTCCAGCTCCCCGCGCTCCTTCAATGCGGATAGGTATTCCTTGATCAACAACTTCATTGGGAGAAAACTTCGTTGCGATATTCACGAATCCTGAGTTCAAAGAGAACTGGATCGACGGTCTCATAGCGCGGGAACTTAATCGATGTTCTGTATCTCCCAAGGCGAGATTCGGTTCTGTGCAGCGTGCCGGATCCCATGGATTGGTAACTGATCCACCCCGACCCGCAAAGCAGTGTTTGCCGGGTAGCTATACTTATGAACATTGACTTGAACTCGGCTTCCTTCGAGGATTTTGCAAATTTCTTTCGTTGAAGCTGCTGCTGCACCAGTCGAATTTGATGGTGAGGGCCACAGTTCCGGCACTTCGGAAACCGATTTCAGCCCGTCGATGTATTCATCATGTTTTTTGAGCGCCAATTTCAATTCAGCAAGCCGGGGTGTTCCCTTCACTGCTTTGCACTCGACCAATTTACGCGCCTGGCCAGAGAAGTTGATCATCAACGGATCGAAAATCAGATCGGTAATTTCGTTTGCAGCCTTATCACTTGAGGCGGACTGCAGGCAGGCAACGAGGATTGATGCGGCTGTTTCGGCTTCCAAGACAAAATATCCCAGGGCTTTACGGCATACGAATGTCAACTCTTCGTCAGAAAACCCGAATAAGTCGACCGGGAAATCCAATTTACAGTTGTGCCATCTATATCGGTCGGTCAGGATTGGCAGGCTTTGGCGGGCATGGTGATTGCCGAACCTCAGCCAGCGCAGCACTAGCCAGCCTGTCACTTCCGGCATTTCTGATGTTATCCGGTCCAGGAAAAAGTAGAAATCTGAAAAACTGAGCGGTGCTTCCGGATGGCTGAGCAGTGCTTGCAGGCAGTCGGCAATCGCTTCGCGATTATCTTCACTCAAGCAGCTAAAAAACGCTAAATCAATCTGTTTGACGATGACCTTGTTCGAAGGGTCCGCACGGCCTAGGGCTTCGATTATGATAGTTTGAAGGTCCTTGCTTAAGGCCTTGTGGTGAGAAATGAGCGCACCGGCCAAGTGACATTGCAACTCAGGCGATTCCTTGGCTACGGCGGACTTAACCGCCTCCATGACGCTTTCGCGTTCACGGCCCGGAACTCGGGCGTACACATCAAGCAAGGCCGCGACCGCGAGAGCAATTTCCCTCTCAGTGTCCGATTTCCGGATTTGTTGGCACAGAGCATCGAGCCCTCTCAGATGGCAATCGATATTTTCGGTTGGATCGATCCGACTCAAAGCCGCAATTGCTGACGATCGCACGCTGTCCCTGCAGTCCGATAAAGCGACAACGGCCGCTTTGTGGTAGCAAGCCAAATCGTGTGAGGCGCCTGCCTCCAGCACGGAGGTCAACAGCCCTGTGTTTTCGGAAGTCGGTTCAAGTAATTGGTCCAGGAGTTCACGCGTTTCGTCTGGGCGCCTCTTCAACCACTCCTTGAAAGTGCATTTAGGCTGATCGGCTAACCCGTCACGTCCGGCGTTGTTAACCAATAGGATTACGGCGGTCATCAATTTGTCAGCGTTGGTATTCATTTTAGGCGCTGCGGCGTTAAAAAGGATATGTATGGTCCAAAAGTGTTTTCGCTCGAGCGCAGCAAGTTCCCCGTTGAGCAGGCAATCGAAGAAGTCAATTCGCCCTTTATTGTGAAAATCTGTCAAACAATTGCACACCTCACCAAAGTGATTGTGTGCCGAATTGTATCCTTCTTCGCAAAACCACCTAAGCAGCGTACCATCCTCGGCCGCGGCGACGGCGCTGCAACAGAATTGTTCGATATCTAAATTAGCGGTCAAATCAGCCATAATCCTCTCAACATGCGCAGTCCTGCGGTTCAGACAAATCTCCGCAGTACTTTCACTTCGCTATGGGTCCGTCATGTTCGGATAATTGCATACTGGAATAGCGCTTATTTTAGAGCGCAAAAAGGTGTTCAGGAACGGGTCCACAACCGGGGCGCAGTGCGGGGTGAATCTGTTCTGTTTTTGTTACTTGTCGCGTTCTGAATTCGCCTCGACACGGCGGTTCGCTTGCAGCGAGAGGATGCCTCGCGAGACGGCTTAAGCCGCGAAAGCGAGCAGATCAATTTAGACGCAGTCATAAAAAGCCTAACGATTCGGAAGCACTGCTTGGCGGCCGGCCAGGCGCGTGTCCGATCTTGAAGCCCCGCTCCACCGTCGTCAGGCCTGGCGACGGCGGTCCCGACACAGGAATGAACCGGGGAGCCGATGGAAGGCAAGGCAATGGTTTTCCACAGGAATCCGCGCCCAATTATCCACAGCCACCTCCTGATTCGTTTCTGATTCTTTGAACATACGAGGTGCTGCGCTTCGCGCGCGACCCCTCGGTTCCGGCGGCCAACAACCCGGCGGAGCGCGTTCTGCGGCTGTACAAGATCCAGCATAAGATTTCCGGCTGCTACCGAAGCCTGGCCGGCGCGGTGGCCTAGGCGAACCTGAGGACGATGCCGAAGACGACGCGCATGCAGGGCCGAAACGTATTGGAGACGCTGGAGGCTGGCACGGCGGCGGCTTTGACCAAGCTGAAGAGGTCGTAGCCGGGCGCCTCCGGCTTCACGCCCCCCGAATTCCGCCGAAAAGACGCCGAGCGGTCGCACGACGGTCGAATCTCGACTTGAAAATCCAAGTCCCACCGGAAAATTGATGGAAATCGAAACGATCTTGCCTCTGCGCTTGATTTAATCGGGTACCGCGTTTAGTAACCCTGCGTTCGTCAGGCTCAGCAGGTGGAAGATGGCAAAGGCGTTTCGCAGCAAGGGCGCAAATTTTCTCGTTTACGGGCTTGTCGGCCTCCTGATTCTGGGGTTGGCCGGCTTCGGCATCGGCAACTTCTCCTCGACCGTCCAGGCAATCGGATCGGTCGGCGACGAGGAAATCTCGGTTCAGGAGTATGCGCAGATTCTCCAGACCCAGATTAACCGCTACCAGCAGCAGACGGGCACCGCTCCGTCGCTGTTCGAACTGCAGCAGCTCGGGCTCGACCAGCTTGCGTTGCGAAACGTGGTTCTCAATGCCTCCCTCGACAACGAGGCCAACCAGCTAGGGGTTTCGGTGGGCGACAAGACGGTCGTCGACGAATTGCGGCAATCCAGGCAATTCCTAGACGCGGACGGAGAATTCAACGTCGCGGCGTATGAATTCGCGCTGGAGCGGCAGGGCTTAACCGCCGCCGAATTCGACGATATCGTTCGCGAGGAAAAGACCAGGCTGCTGCTTCGACAAGCCGTTGCCGGTTCCATTCCGGTGCCGGACGCCTATGTCGAGACGTTGATGTCCTTCCTTCTCGAAAAGCGCAGCTTCGAATGGGCGGATATTGGACTTGAAGCTCTGTTGCCGCAGATATCGGATGTCGGCGATGCGGATGTCGCCGCCTACTACGACGGGAACCCGGACGAGTTCACGGTGCCGGAAACACGGCAAATCACCTTTGCCTGGCTTACTCCCGATATGATCGCGGACAGCGCCTCGGTGTCCGAGGCGGAAGCTCGCAGCCTCTACGACGACAGGTTGAGCGTTTACGAGATTCCCGAAAGGCGAGCTGTAGAGCGGCTGGTATATTCGAATCGCGCCGAAGCGGAGTCGGCTCGGGCGCGAATCGACAGCGGCGAGATCGATTTTTCGGAATTGGTTGTCGAGAAGGGCTTGACCCTCGACGATGTTGGCCTGGGAACGGTCGAAAGAAGCGAACTCGCCGAATCAGCCGCTGAAGCCGTATTCGCGCTGCAGGAGCCGGGAATCGCGGGGCCGGCGGACTCTGAATTCGGCCCGGCGCTGTACAATGTCGTAGGCATTCTGAACGCCAGGACAACGCCGTTCGAAGATGCCCGCGAAGATTTGGCGGAGGAACTCGCGCTCGAAAGCGCCCGCAATCAAATCTTGGAAAGTCTGGAAGACTTCGAAGACAGGCTCGCGGCCGGTGCGACCTTGGAGGAGCTGTCTCGCGAAACCGACCTGCGCATCGGATCGATCGACTACAATTCAGAATCCGACGACGAGATCACCAGATACCCGGAATTTCGAACGGTTGCGGACTCCGTCGGGGATTCGGATTTTCCCGAATTGCGCGAATTCAGCGGCGGCGGCGTGTTCGCGCTTCGCCTCGACGGCATTATTCCTCCGAAGTTGAGACCGCTGCCGGAAGTTCGGCTCGAAGCCGAGGAGGCTGCGCGGCTCGAAACGGCGAGGAAGCTCGCCGTGGAATCCGCCGAGCGGAGCAAAACGGAACTTGAAGCCGGCAAGAGCTTCGAAGAAATGGCGCTGGCGTCGAGCATCGTCGAAGGGGCTGGCCGCGGAACATTTCAAGCCGGCGTTCCCTTCGGATTGATTAGGGAAGTATTCATGCTCGGCGAAAGAGAAATCGCCGTGTTCGAGCATGCGTCGGGCGTTGCGATAGCGCGCCTCGATGCAATCGAAGAATTCGACCTGAATTCCGCCGATGCGGGCGATGCCAGGGAATCGCTGTCGCTGGAGGCGGACCAGGATCTTGGCCTTAACGTGTTTCATATATACGCCGATGCGATTCGGTTCGAAGCCGGCATGAGCCTGGATCAATCGATTATTGACGCCGTCCACGCGCAGCTGCAGTAGATTGGCCTGGCCATGCCGCTGCTCCCGTCATTCGAGGATTTCGCTCGGGAATACGAGGCTGGAAGAAACCAGGTCGTCTACGCCCTGCTAGCGGCCGACCTCGATACCCCGGTGTCGCTGATGTACAAGCTCGCGGCGGCCAGAGACTTCAGTTTTCTACTGGAATCCGTAACCGGCGGGGAAATCCGCGGTCGGTATTCGATAGTGGGCATGAAGCCGGACCTGATTTGGGAGTGCCGGGGCAATCGCGCGCGCATAAACCGGAATGCGCGATTCTCGCGCAACGGATTCGAACCGGAAACGTGCGAATCCCTTGTTTCCTTGCGACGGCTTCTCGAAGAAAGCAAGATCGAACTACCGGACGGCTTGCCCGCGATTTCGGCGGGAATATTCGGCTATCTGGGCTACGACATGGTCCGCCTCGTCGAAAACTTGCCGAACTGCAACCCCGACGAATTGGATGTTCCGGATTCCATGTTTATCCGCCCGTCCGTAATCGCGGTTCTGGACGGCGTGAGAAGCGAAGTCAATGTCGTCAGCCCCGCATGGACGAATTCCGGACTGAGCGCGCGCGACGCCTACGCTCGCGCCGCGGAGCGCGTAATGGACGCCGTCCAGGATTTGGAACGGGCGCCAGGCGATATTCGCAGGAACCTCGGGGAGCCGGATGAATTGAAGGAGCCCGAGGCCGTATTCGACAAGGCCGCCTATATGGACGTTGTGCGGAAGGCCAAGGAGTATATCCAGGAGGGCGAAATCTTCCAGGTCGTGCCAAGCCAGCGCTGGTCTCTGGAATTTGATTTGCCTCCCTTCTCCTTTTACCGCGCGCTGCGGCGAACCAATCCGTCGCCGTTCATGTTCTTCTTAAATTTTGGGGAATTCCAGATTGCCGGATCCAGCCCGGAGATTCTCGTGCGCGTATTCGGCAACGAAGTCACAATTCGCCCGCTCGCGGGAACCCGTCCGCGCGGCGACGACCCTGAAGCCGACCGTGCGCTGGAAGCCGAGCTGCTGACCGATGAAAAGGAGCGCGCGGAGCATCTGATGCTGCTTGATCTCGGACGAAACGACGTTGGGCGCGTCGCGAAGACCGGAACGGTTCGACCGACGGAGGAGTTCGTCATCGAACGCTATTCGCACGTCATGCACATCGTTTCAAATGTCGTCGGCGAGCTTTCCGAAGATCACGACGCGCTGTCCGCTCTCCTGGCGGGTCTTCCTGCCGGCACGGTTGCGGGCGCGCCGAAAGTTCGCGCGATGGAGGTCATCGACGAGCTAGAGCGGGTGAAGAGGTGCGTCTACGGCGGAGGCGTCGGGTATTTTTCGGCGAACGGCGACATGGACATGTGCATCGCGCTCCGTACGGCGGTACTGAAGGATCAAAGGCTGTATATTCAGGCCGGCTGCGGCGTAGTACAAGACAGCGACCCGGAAACGGAATGGTACGAAGCCGTCAACAAGTCAATGGCTCTTCGCCGAGCCGCGGCGGACGCACGCATATTCGCAAGCGGCGGATAAGGGGTATGCGCATTCACGCTATTTAATGGAGTACCGTTCACATTTTTTGATGGAATTTGCGTGCGGTTCTGCCCTCGGTCCGGTTCCCGGAAGCGGTTCCGGCTGGATCCCCCCGCTTTTTTGCGCGGGCACCGGCATCTCGAACGGCGCTTGGGGCCTTGGCGCGTCCGGGTTTCGTTCACGCTTTACGATGGAGTCTGCGCCCGTCCGTCTCTGAGAATGTCGTTCCAGGTAGCAGAAGCGCCTGCGCCCAAGAGCCACATGAGACCACCAGGTCGCATCGAAAATCTACGAGCGAAGTCATCAGCTTCAATGGTTGGATATCTCGTTTCGCTCACGTGTCCGCCCACACGTCTTGCCAAGCCGAGAACTCTGAAGGTCGCACTTGGTAACGTGCAAAGTTGCCTGAGTGTAAGCTGAGGAGTTCCTCTTCAATGACGGCGGCAAATGTATCTCGGTCTTCGGGCTCGACCGCCTTTTCAGCCAGCTTCGCGATCTCGTCAGCAATCGCCCTTCGCCCGATCTTGGAACGAATGATCTGTGCGACGGTGTCACGGAGCTCTGCGCGATACTTCAACCGAAACGGATCGGGTTCGCCCAGGGACTGCCTGACGGCAGCATATTGCGCGGCAGACCGCTCATAGGCCCAGAGAAACACGTCCTTCAAAAGCGCCGTGTCGTTAAGCTCATACACCCCAAGGATCGCTTCGGTGTAGGCGCGCTGCGGAACATCAGTGAAAGAGAAAGGTACCAGATTGCTTCGGATGAAAGGTATATTGGCGGCCAAGCGCGATACGCGTTTGTTAACGTCGTCGAAGGGCTGCAGATAAGGAATGTGTACCATCACGAAGAAGGCTTGCTCGAACGGATTGTCGATCGCGGCGGTCTTGGACAAGATCCTATTGAAGCATTCGTCGATCAGTTGCGGGAGCTCAAGCGGGTGGAACGCCGACTTTTCGATGGCTACGGTGATGTAACGCAGTCGGCCTGCGGCGGTTGGATCAGCCAAGAGGTTGTTCGACAAGAGCGCGTGCAGGTTCAGAAACGTGTAGCTGTTGAAGTCGATTTCCTCGACAGAGCCCACCAGAAACTCAATGGCATCCTTGTGATTGAGGATCATTTGCGCCTCGATATGATCCCGTCCGGTCGCTTCCTCTCCGAACTCAATCAATCGTTTGGTATCGAGGAGTGAATACGCATTGCCTTCTAAGCGGCTTGAGTTCCACGCGAGATCAATCAGAAGGCGGTTCAGAATGAGCTTGGCATAAGTGCCGGCTGACTGAGTGGCCGTTTGGGGCTTGCCAAGCCGTTCGAGGCGGACCCTGTCGCTCTCCTCAAGATAGAAGGTCGAATTGGGCTCGTATTGGTCGAGGAAGTCGCGGTTGTAACCTACTGGTTTACGCCCTGCGACAGGCTTCTGAACGTAGTTTCGGACGGCCTTTGCGTTGTCCGACAAGGTGATGAGATCATCATAGTCCGGGCTGCCGTCATCTTTCCCTACTTCAGTCGTCTCTTCGGATGCCGCGAGATGATAGCGTGCCCACCGACCGCTGCCTTCCATCCGCAACTGACCGTTGTTGACAAGCTGCTTCAGCCGATATTGCAGTGTCCGTCGCGGGACATCATCGGTTAGCTTTTCAGCAATACCCGGTGCGGCGATGCCATCGGGATGACCGGCCACGATATCGATGAGTTCTTCAAGGGCATCTTCGGGGACTTTGTTGGCCATCATCGCCTTTCTTGCGCATAGACTATAGACGCAAGTATCGTTCTTATAGGCGCAAGATTCAAGTTTAGGCGCAACGTTGATTGCGCGTAGCGCCGATGAAGTCGCCGCACGGCTTCACCTGGCAGCCGGCGGCCGCGAACCCCGCGCCGCCGAGAACTCCGTGCCGCAAGGAGCGGATCCATTGGAGAACCCGCCCGCCCGGGGCGCGGCTCCAGCCCTTCGGATGGTGGCTCTCGACCGTCGATTCCCAGCTCCGCCGCTCGCCGTCCGGAACCGGGTCGAGCGACACCTCGCCGAGAGCGACAGGCCGCAGGCGAGCGCCCTGTCCGAATAGCCGCCCTCGGCACGGCGGTGCAAGCCCTCGGGCCGCGCCAAGGCGCAGCAGAGCCTGCCGCCGGGGCCGCGCCAGCTCGGAGACGGCCGACCGGAACCGTCGCCCGGACAGGCCTCCTTGAACCATTCCGCCGTTTTCGAGGATATTTGACGCAGCCCAATTTGCGTGGCCGCGTGATTCGCACAAATTTATGTTCGAGTTAAGCGTGGAGTTTTGATAGCCCGTCGGCGCCGGCGCAGGCCTTCCCGTTCTGCTCCAGAAGACCTCCCTTGTCGGCCGGCGCCAGCTTGTGCATCCCGACCTTGTCCGACTGCCCCGGGTCGCCGATCCCGACTACCCATGACGTTCCGCTCACTTCCAACGCGACGAACAGCGTGCTCACTTCGACTTTGGAAGGGGCCGCGCGTTCAGCTCTTTCGACATTCCTTATCTCCTTTCACTCGACAAGGGGTTGCCGTTAAGCGGCCCCGTGCCACCGTATGTTAATGTAGAACGCCCCTTTGAGCCGAATTATCCCCAAGGGCTATTCCCGCCCCGGCATTGCCGTCGTGAAGAGATCTGACCTGGGCCAGGATCGCGCCGCTCGACCGATTCTGGCGAAGCGGCAATCAGCAGCTCCTGTTCATGTCGTCCGGCTCTCGGAACGAGGATTGTCCACATCAGCGAATGGGGCCGAACCAAGGCACGGGACTGTCTTCGCATCTAATTTGACATTTGGCGTGATGATAACTATAGTTATCACATGATGGACGTGATCCGAAGCGGCGTCTTTGACAAATGGCTGTCCGGTTTGCGAGATCGTCAGGCAATGGTCCGGATTGCGGCACGGCTTGATCGTCTCGCTTCAGGGAACTTCGGTGATTCCTTGGCCTTTGGCGGCGGCATCTCGGAACTGCGGATCAACTACGGTCCAGGCTATAGGGTGTATTGCCTGCGGCGCGGCGAGTATCGCGTCGTTCTGCTTTGTGGCGGAGACAAGTCGTCCCAGGTCCGGGACATTGCGCGGGCCAAGGCCCTCGCCGAAGATTGGAAGGAATGAGGAATGGAGAAAGTGACGTATGCCCGCTATGACAGTGCCGATTACCTTAAGAGCGAAGAGGATGTCGCAGTCTATCTTGAGGCGGTGATGGAGGAAGGCGGCGACGACCCGGCCTATGTCGCCCGTGCCCTCGGAACCGTTGCACGGGCACGGAACATGACTGAACTCGCCCGCGAAGTCGGGATGAGCCGCGTCGGCTTGAACAAGGCGCTGTCGGGAGAAGGGAATCCCACGCTCGCCACCGTCCTGAAGGTTGCCAAGGCTCTTGGTCTGAAGGTCTCGTTCCAACCGCGGGAGGCCGAACGGGCTGGGGGAGCTTGAACGAAGAATGACTATCCTTGGATCCGGCCGAGCACCTAGAGTCCGATGAGGCCATCGCCGACCTCATGTGCGCCGCCATGACGACGAACGATCCGGCCTGCGTTGCCCACGCGCTTGGCGTGGTTGCCCATGCCAAGGGCATGACGGAGCTGGCCCGCCGGACCGAGCTTTCACGCGAGCTGCTCGATCGCGGCATGTCCTGGTTGTGACCCGCCCGCGTCCTCGGCCTATCAATACCCCATGCTTCACTCGAGTTTGAATTTGTGCGAATCATGCGGCCATGTAAATCGGGCTGCGTCAAATATCCTCGGAAACGGCGGAATGGTTCAAGGAGGCCTGTGCGGGCGACGGTTCCGGGCGGCCGTCTCGGTCCGCGCTGGCGCGGCCCCGGCGGCAGGCTCTGCTGCGCCTCGGCGCGGAAGCTTCTTCCGAAGCTGGCCGCGTCGCTGGGGGTGCCGCTGCCCGAGCCCGAGGCGCGTCCCGAGGGCGCGCAGCGCCGTGCGGAGGCCGGCTATCCGGACAGTACGCTCGCCTGCGGCCTGTCGGCTCTCGGCGAGGTGTCGCTCGATCCGGTTCCGGACAGCGAGCGGCGGAGCTGGGAATCGATGGTCGAGAACCACCATCCGAAGGGCTGGAGGCGACCGCCGGGCTGGCCGATCTCGGCGGCGGCGGCAAGGGGGCGACGGCATCCTGGCGCACTGCTCGGTGGCGATCAACGGGACTGGGCGGCCGCTCGGCCTGATCGGGAGAACTCGGGATACGGTTGTTTAGCTTGCTTCATAGAATCGCTTTCACGCCGTCCACGCGAATTTTAAGCCGCGCCCCGACAGTGCCAATGATCTTGAATTCGACGTACAAGAGATCTTTGAACCAGAACGTGGTGCGCCGAAACAAATACTAGATTTCTATTCGCGATCCATTTGCGGATGCGGATCGGTTTTCACGATCAAGCTCCGGACTACGGAAACGCGACAAAGTCGACTTTAGATGCATCGATCTGTTCGATCGGGCTTGCCGAATTCTGAATTTTGAACCAATAGTTCCCGCTATGCTTCTCTTGATCGACAACTACGACAGCTTCACCTACAACCTCGTCCACTATCTAGGCGAGCTCGGGGCGGATATCGTTGTAAGGCGCAACGATGTCCTATCCGTCGACGACGCGATGGGAATGAAACCGGAAGCGATCGTCGTTTCGCCCGGACCGGGCAAGCCCGAGAGCGCGGGAATTTGCCTGGAACTGGTGGCCGCGGCGGCGGCGGCGCGCACGCCATTGCTCGGCGTGTGCTTGGGGCACCAGGCGATCGGCCAGGCATTTGGCGGCAAGATAGTACAGTGCGGCGAGATTGTGCACGGAAAGACGGCTTCCATCACGCACTGCGATGCCGGTCTGTTCAGCGGACTGCCCTGCCCTTTTGTCGCGACGCGCTACCACTCGCTAATAATCGAAAGGGAAAGCTTGCCGGCGTCGCTGGAAATCACGTCCTGGATAGACGATGGAACGATCATGGGCGTACGGCACAGGGAATTCCCGATTCACGGAGTCCAGTTTCATCCCGAAAGCATAGCTTCGCAGTACGGCCACAGAATTCTTGAAGCGTTTCTAGAAGAATCGAAGGACACCGCATGAGCGAAAATTTCCAGCGTCTTATCGCATCCGCCTCGGAGCGGACTCTTTCGCGCTCGGAAGCGGAAACCGCCTTTGAATTCCTAATGAACGGCGAAGCGACGCCCGCGCAGGCCGGCGGGCTTCTCATGGCGCTTCGAACTCGGGGCGAGTCGGTCGAAGAATACGCGGCCGCCGCCGCTGTCATGCGCGCGAAATGCAATTCCGTCAAAGCGCCGCCCGACGCCATTGACATTGTCGGGACCGGCGGCGACGGGCAAGGCACCTTGAATATCTCCACCGCCGTTGCCGTCGTAGCGGCGGGAGCCGGGCTAACGGTCGCCAAGCACGGCAACAGAAACCTGTCGTCAAGATCTGGCGCCGCTGACGTATTGGAGGAACTCGGCGTATCCGTCATGCTGCCCGCCGATGCAACCGAGAGCGCGCTTGCCGCAACCGGCATCTGCTTCATGATGGCGCCCATGCACCATCCGGCGACGCGCCATGTCATGTCTGTACGGCGCGAGCTTGGAACCCGCACGATATTCAATATCCTTGGGCCGCTTACCAATCCCGCCGGCGTCAAGCTCCATTTGTGCGGAGCATTCTCCCGAGACCTGATCGAGCCCATGGCTCAGACGCTCGGCGCGCTCGGCTCCAAATCCGCCTGGGTTGCGCACGGGCGCGACGGCACCGACGAGATTTCCATTTGTGGCAAAACGGATATTGCGGTTCTAAGGAACGGCGAGATTTCGCTCTTGGAAATCGCTCCCGAAGACGCCGGCTTGCCGCAGCATCCCTTTGAATCGATTCGCGGGGGCTCGCCCAAGGACAACGCGAAAGCGTTTCGCGCGTTGCTTGACGGCGCGCGGTCCGGATACAGGGACGCCGTGATCCTGGGTTCGGCCGCCGCGCTGGTCGTTGCCGAAAAGGCGGGGTCCCTCGCCGAGGGCGCTGAAATCGCCGCCGAATCGATCGACAGCGGCAAAGCGAAAGGCAAGATCGAATCCCTGGCCGAAATAACCTCGAAGGCGGCGCCATGAACTCGATTCTGGAACGGATCGCCGCCTACAAGACAGAGGAGGTCCGAACCCGTTCGGACGCCCTGCCCTTGTCCGAGCTCGAATCATTGGCTCGCGACGCGCCGCCGACGCGAGGATTCGCCGAAAGACTGATTGATCGCAGTAGAACCGGGTTCGGAATCATCGCCGAAATCAAAAAGGCGAGCCCGTCGAAAGGACTGATCAGGGAAAGTTTTTCGCCGTCTGAAATCGCCGCGGAATACGAAGCGGGAGGCGCGGCGTGCATTTCAGTGCTAACGGATTCGCCGAGCTTCCAAGGGTCGCCGGATCATCTCGATGAAGCCCGCAATTCCGCGTCTCTTCCTTTGATTCGCAAGGACTTCATGCTGGATCCCTACCAGATTTTCGAATCGCGCTCGATAGGCGCCGATTGCGTATTGATTATTCTGGGCATGGTTGACGACGTGCTGGCGCACGAGCTTGAATCGACTGCGTTCGACCTCGGCATGGATGCGCTTATTGAAGTTCACGACGAAGCGGAACTGGACCGCGCGATGAAACTTCGTTCGCCGCTGATAGGTATCAACAACCGGGATCTAAGAACTTTCCGCGTGGACATAGAAACAACCGTTCGTCTCGTGCCTCGAATCCCGCCCGGCAGGACAATCGTATCCGAATCAGGCATCTGGAATTCCGCTCATCTCGCCGAACTGTCGGAATCGGGAGTGCGTTGCTTCCTGATAGGCGAAAGCCTTATGCGGCAAACGGATATTGCTGTCGCATTGCGAGAATTGCTGGCATGCGAAGGAATCGGCAATTCAATCGAAAACGATTCGAAGAGGCATTCCGGGCAGAATCACGGTAGAAGGACCGCATGACAGAATTCACGCACTTTGACGCGTCGGGCCGCGCTACGATGGTCGACGTATCGGACAAGGCCGAAACCAAGCGAACTGCCGTCGCCAGGGGCTCCGTTCGAATGAAGCCGTCGACCATCGACATGGTCCGGGAAGGACAATCCGGCAAGGGAGATGTTCTAGCGGTCGCAAGGGTCGCCGGTATCGCCGGATCTAAGCGAACAAGCGATCTAATTCCTCTGTGCCACCCTTTGCCGCTGTCCAAGGTCGCCGTGGAATTCTCCTTCAACGATAATGACTCCTGCATTGAAATTGAATCGACCGCCGTGACTACGAGCAGAACGGGAGTAGAAATGGAAGCGTTGACCGCAGTGTCGGTGGCGGCGCTTACGATTTACGATATGGCGAAGTCCGCCGACCGTACAATGGAAATCGGCGAAATCCGGTTGGCCTTCAAGGACGGCGGCAAGTCCGGTCGCTTCGTAGGACGGCAATGATATCGCTCGACGAAGCCTTAAGGAAAATTTTCGACGCGCTTCCGGAAACCGATACCGAAGACGTACCGATTTATGAAGCAAGCGGTCGCGTCCTGGCCCGCTGGCTGGAAGCGTCCCGCGACCAGCCTCCTTTCGATGCGTCGGCAATGGACGGTTACGCCGTCAGGAAATCCGAAGCTAGGCCGCGCGCCGAGTTCGCAGTCGTCGGCGAGGTGTCGGCCGGTGAGAATTATAGCGGAACCGTGCGCAGCGGCGAAGCTGTCAGAATTTTTACAGGCGCGCCGCTTCCTGTCGGATGCGACCATGTTATTATCCAGGAAGATGCGGAGAGAAACGGCACCCGCATAACTTTGCGCGACAGTTTCGATAGCAATTCCTACGTTCGCCCCGCCGGGTGCGACTTTCGAGCTGGATCCGGCGTCGGCGCTCCAAAAAAGCTCTCGCCGGTTGATACGGCCTTGCTAGCGTCAATGAATCATTCGAAGATTCCCGTTTACCGACGGCCGGTAATTGCGCTGCTGCCGACGGGAAACGAACTTTCGATGCCGGGCGACAGCGAGCCTGGCAATGTCATCGCCTCGAACCCGTTCGCTTTGAAAGGAATTTTCGAGGAGGCGGGCGCCGAAGTTCGCTTGCTGCCAATCGCTAAAGACAACGAGAGGTCGCTTTCGACCGCGATGTCGCTTGCCCGGGATGCCGACATTCTGATTACGATCGGCGGCGCATCGGTCGGAAAGTACGACCTTGTTCGCAGCGTAGCCGAATCGCTAGGCGCTAAACTGCTGTTCCACGGCGTGGCGGTGCGGCCGGGGAAGCCCCTGATGGCCGGCATCCTCGACGAAACTATGCTTCTCGCGTTTCCGGGCAACCCGGTTTCTTCGATTGTTTGCGCGCATGTCGTCGGCATTCCGGCAATAGTCGCGATGCAGGGGCTTGGCCGCGCTCATCGAAAAAGAAATCTAGGGCGACTCGAAACGCCTCTTGGGCCGAACGGGCCGCGAGAGCATTTTATGAGAGCATTCGTCAAAAAGAATTGCGGTTTTCCGAGCTTGCAAGTTTTCGAAAGGCAGGACAGTTCGCTGCTAAGCGTAATGGCGTCTGCGAATGCGCTCGTCGTGCGACCGCCTTTCGGGGGGTCGCTGGACCAGGGCGCGGAGATAGAATTCATCGACCTTGAAGCCGGATAGCATCCGACCCTCCAGCGAATTTTCAGCGGCGCGGGCTGATCCGAGTAAATTCGGATTGCCGAAAAGAAAAAACTCGATTTTTTTGTTGACGGCTTCGCAGAACAGTGTTAGAACCCAGGGCGAACACACGGTGAATTGAAAATCGCCGTCAGAATAGGATTCATCATGCTAACCAAGAAACAGTACGAGTTGCTCAAGCTGCTCCACTTAAGAATCGAAAGAGACGGAATTCCGCCGTCGTTCGACGAAATCAAGGAAGAACTCGAGCTTAAGTCCAAATCGGGAGTGCATCGCTTGATTGCCGCGCTGGTTGAAAGAGGATACGTGTCCAAGCTACCGTACCGCGCTCGCGCCGTCGAAATAATTAAGCTGCCAGCCGCAATGAAGCGCGAATTTGACCTATTCCCGCAAGACTTGGAAACAAAGGTTGCAGAGGCGGTCAAATCGCTAACTACGTCCGTCCTGGCCGAAATTCCGCTTATGGGCAGAATCGCAGCGGGCACGCCTGTTGAGGCCATTAGCTACGAAGAAACCCGAATAAGCGTGCCAACCGGCCTAATTGGCTCCAAGGGAAACCACTACGCACTTCTCGTCGCGGGAGAATCGATGGAACGCGAAGGCATTCTCGACGGCGATACGGCACTGATCAGGGCGCAACGCATCGCCAACGACGGCGACATAGTCGTTGCGCTAATCGACCAAGACGAGGCCACGCTCAAAACATTCTACCGAAAGGAAGGCAGAATTATTTTGGAAGCAGCCAATCCCGCATATCCGACTCAGATTTATTCTCCGGACCGAGTTGAAGTTCAAGGCAAGCTTGTCGGACTCGTGCGCTCCTACCACTAATTGCGGAACCTAGGCGGGCGAAGCCCATTCCCCGTTTAGTATACATCACTAGCCAGAAATCGAAGGAGCGGTCCGATGACACAGAAGGCGCTAGGAAGATCGCACCGCAATGGCCTCACCGTCATGGAGCTACTTCGCATGTTCCCTGATGATGCGACCTCCGAAAAGTGGTTCGAGGACTTGCATTGGGCCTATGGCAGGTTCTGCCCCGACTGCGGAAATACGACCACCGTAGCGGTCGCCAGCCGGAAGCCAATGCCGTACCGCTGCCGCGACTGCCGCAATCATTTCTCTGTTCGGAAGGGCATGGTCATGCCGACGAGCAAGCTCGGCCTGCAGAAGTGGGCCGTCGCCATCTACATGATGACCACCGGCATCATGGGCACGTCGAGCATGAAGCTCTACCGCGAAGTCGGCGTTCGTCAGGCGACGGATTGTTCCTGATTCAACGTATCCGCGAAGCCTTCAACGAAGGTGCGAGCCGCCTGGCATTCCCCGGCCCGGTGGAAGTTGACGAGACCTACATTGGCGGTAAGCGCCGCAACATGAGCAACTCGAAGCGGAAGGCGATCAAAGACACCGGGTGCGGGGCGGTTGGCAAGGTCGCGGTCGTCGGTGCGAAGGACCGCGCCACCAAGATAGTCACCGGGTATCAGGGCGTCCCCTTCGACCACGAGACGGTCAAGCACATCGTCAGCGAGTATGTCCGGGGCATGGCGCATACCAATTGGGCGGAATCCTTCTGGATCCTCTTAATGCGAGGCTATCACGGCACCTTCCACCGCCTGTCCGAGAAGCACCTTAACCGATACGTTCAGGTGTTTGCTGGCAGGAACACCATCCGAGATCAGGACACAATCGCGCAGATGACGGCGATGGTTCGCAAGACGGACGGCAAGCGGCTCCGCTACAAGGACTTGATCGTCGATTATGGCGAGTCCAACAAGCCGGTGGCCGTATGAGCCTTAAGGCCGTTGATTTGTTCTGTGGCTGCGGCGGCTTGAGCGCGGGAATGATCCAGTCGGGCATCAACGTGGTCGCTGCCTACGACAATTGGGAACCCGCCTTGAACACGTATCGCCGGAACATCGGCGACCATGCAGACACCCTTGATATCACCGATGTCCGCCAAGTCGCCGATTCCATCGCATCCACGAAGGCTGACCTTGTGGCCGGTGGGCCGCCATGCCAAGACTTTTCCACGGCGGGCAAGCGCATCGAAGCTGGCCGCGCCAATCTGACGCTCGCCTTTGGCCGCGTCATCGAGGCTTGCGATGCGCCGTATTTCCTTATGGAGAATGTGCCGCAAGTGCGTCTCAGCGAGACATACGGAACGATGAAGGCACGTCTTGTGGCCGCCGGTTACGATGTCGTCGAAATCGTCCTCGATGCCAGCCTTTGCGGAGTGCCGCAGTCACGAAAGCGTTTTTTCGCGTTCGGCTCCAAAGCCGGGCGAGCGAGCCGGTTCATCAAGTCGCTGAATGAGCGGCTGGCCAGCGAAAAAATGACCGTCAAAGCGTACTTCGGCAGCGACATCGACATTCAGCACTACTACCGCCACCCCCGCAACTATTCGCGACGGTCGGTGTTCTCTGTGCATGAGCCCTCGCCGACCGTGAGAGGTGTCAATCGCCCGGTGCCCAAGGCGTACAAAGGCAACCATTTGGATTCCGTTGACCCGCAGACGGTGCGACCGCTCACTACCGTTGAGCGCAGCCGTGTTCAGACCTTCCCGAAGAGTTGGGACTGGAACTGCAGCGACCGCAACGCCGATGCCGAAATGCAAATCGGCAATGCCGTTCCCGTCTCCTTGGCCTCGTTCGTCGGTCGTGGAGTCCGCGATGCCGTCCGATAGTTCCGCCCCGTCTCTTTACGGGATTTCGGAGTCGAATTCGAGTCGAAGCGGTGCCGCGCTGTGGGGCAAGAACCAGTTCAATTCCACATTCCCGCTCTCCCTGAGCCTCTACATGAGAGACAAGGGCATCAAGCCGGTCGCAGTCGCATACTCCAACGGGAAGATCGCAACGAGCGACAAGCGATGGAAGATGAGCGAGATCGTCGGACCGGCGTCAGCATCGCCGTACTAACGCTTTGAAAGCGGGTTTCAGCCGTTCAGCATCTACTCGCGCAATGCGACCGACCAATTGGACATCGTGGTCGAGATTGAGGGACGGCACGCACGGGCATTGGAAGTAAAGCTGACCGCGGTGCCCGACGAGGGGACCGCCAACTCGCCGGAGTCCGAATGGGCACCGGAAATGGTCATGCGTCCGGTCAGTTCGGCTCACTCCATGATGAGCATCGCAATGGCGCTGAACGAGGCTGGCGGCGAGAAGGCCAAGGCCGTTCAGATGTTGCGCAGCGCGTACAACTGCATATCGTCGTGGAACAACACGCCCGAGGTCTTCAGCCACGCGGATGCCTTGGCTGCCGCGTTGAAAAACGTTCTCGGTCTTGCCCGCAGCATCCAGTCGCCGTTCCTGTTGCAGCCGAAATGGCGCACCAAGGGGCAATCCCTGTCTCTCAAGCGACAATGCTTCGACGTGTTCGTGTGGTCGGATGTCGCAGTCGTGGCGATCCCGCTCATCGAGCATGCCAAGACTCCGACAAATGCGCGGATGACGCGCTGGCTACGCGAGATAGCCCGCCATGTGCGCAGCCTGTACGACACGGGGACTACGACTACACCGGTATCTACAAGGGGATGGCGCATGGCGTACAGACCGACAAGTCTTTCTCATTGCCTGGGCGCAAGGCTCTCGACTACTTGGATCACCGTAGGCTCCAAAGCCCGGCCATCGACCGGTCGGTTCTAAAGCAACTGGTAAGCGACGACGGGGCTAATGCCCTGCAACCCGATGTTGATACTCATCAATAAGTGCGGCTATTTGATTATTGGGGCGCGTTTCAGATACTGCGCCTTTTTTCTTTCCAAGTAGACAAGTTGGGGTAGCTCTGCTTCCCGGTCCCGCGGAGTCGGATCGGCTGCGGCCGCGGGAAGAGTCGAGGGGGTGCATTCCGCCTGTTCTTCCGGCATGTATGGACCAGTTGCGAACGATGCGGCACCGGCCATTGTTTTGGGAACAGTCCGGCGCCGCATCCCGGCGGCATGTCGAAGTGACAAGTGCCTGTTTCCTTCTATCAGGCCGCCGCGTCGGGAGCCAGCCCGTTCGCCGGAGGCCGGTATTTGCACGCACTTGCAGGGTCGGATGTTTCGCTGCGCTCGCTGCGGGATGCGGACGGTTGTCTGCGAGCGCTGCGACCGCGGCAACATCTACTGCGGGACGGAGTGCAGCTCGCAGGCCCGGCGCATTCGCCCTTGCTCGCCATGTCGAACCATTCGAGGCCTCCGACGCGCGCGGTCGGCATCGACAGCATGCATGTTTGCATGACCCAAGCCGACCTAGCCGCCCCAATCTAAGGGACGGTATTTTGCCTCGGCAATCTGCGCCGCTTGCTTCTCGAACTCCCCTAATGCCCGGGGTATTCAAGCCCGAGCTTCGCCGGCAAGGCCATGTCGGCATAGACGACGTTCGGGTAGTCTACAGAAGGCAGCCCCGGCTCGTAGATTATGCCATTGCCGCCTTGCGGCCCGAGGACTACGGCTTTCCGGCGGCGGCAATATCGTCCGCTTCAATCATCGGCCGCAGATCCATCGCACGGCCCTTGTCCGTCAGACAACCCGCGCGCTTGCCGGGCCGGAGCGTAAGGATAATCGGAAGGTTTCCTGAGATTGCGAGCGTTTGCATCTTGGTATGATAGATGTCGTGATCGAGGCAATCGAACTCAATCGCGATGTCGGGAAGCGCCTGGCTGATCTTACCTCACCGAGGCCCCGGTCCGCTCCGAAGCGCG
>MPMP01000098.1 GCA_002238565.1 Albidovulum sp. bin36 | reverse complement strand
CTAAAGTCGGCCCCGTTTCGAAGGATTTCAGGCCATTGGCGTCGGTCGGGTCGACTGCGCCGCCGGTCGCGCGAACAGTCGTCCCGGATTAGGCAATTCCAGTTAATCGGGCGCTTCCAGCGGCCGATGATTTTCGCGATGCGCGAACGCAGTTGCCCGAACCGGCTCCCGAGGCGGCGACAGAACAGGGAAGCTGTTCGCCGGTCTCGCCCGACCGGCTTCAGGTTCTTGCCAGCCGGCATGCCGGCATCCTGCATGAATTCGTTTTGCGCGCCTCCAATGGAGCGCTGAGAACATTGATGGCCCGGCCTTGCGGCGAGAGCGCTCGCTAGTAGCCCTGGTCCCTGTTGACGACGTTTAGCAATCCTTCGCCGGATTCGGCGCGGCGAATGTTCTCGGCAATCGACATCGAGGAGGTCGCCGGCTTGGTTTCGGCGGCGATATGCGGCGTTACGAGGATTTTTTCGTGCGACCAGAACGGGTGCGAAGGCGGCAGCGGCTCCTCCCTGAACACGTCGAGAGTCGCGTGAGAGACAAGGCCGTTGTCCAGCGCCTCCAGAAGCGCGTCGTCGTCGATGAGCGGGCCTCGCCCGGGATTAATGATCGCCGCGCCTTTTCGCATCAATGAGAATCGGCGCCCGTCGAGCACGTTTCGAGTATCCGCCGTCATCGGAAGCATTAGCACTATGAAGTCGGCAAGCGCGAGCGCGCGGTCCAGCCCGTCGGAGCCGCTATAGGTTGTCGCGCCGCCGATCGACTTCGGCGTGCGGCTCCAGCCCGAAACCTGAAAGTTCAAATCCGCCAGCGCTTTTAGGCACGCGGTTCCCAATGCCCCGAGGCCGAGCATGAGAACGGTTCTCTGCCGCGCTACGAATACGGGCAAGGTTTCTCGCTGCCGCCAAACGCCGTTCTGGTGAAGAATATGCCTGTCGATGCCGAGATGGATCCTGAGCACGTGCGCGACAACGTATTCGATCATGCCTTCCGTAAGGCTCGGATCGACCATTTTTGAAATCGGCACCCTGATTGTTTCATTGCCGACGATATCCTCGACTCCCGCCCACAGGCTCAAAACGGCCTTGAGTCCGGAAAAGGGGCAGAAGTCGCCGATTTCGCCCTTGGGCGAATGCACGACGTAATGAATTGCTTCCGGAGTGTCGGTCGATGCGAGGATTTCAGCTTCGACGCCTTTCGCGGCAACTGCCTTGCGCAATGCGGGGACCCATGTGCCCGCTAGCCGGGGGTCGCCGTTGTAGAGAATTTTCACTGGCATTTCGTTAATCCTACCTGGCTCGGTGAACGTGCGCGCTTTGTATGAGTCCGAACGCGATGGCAAGGACCATCGTTGCCGAGCCGCCGTAGGATATGAACGGCAGCGGGACGCCGACGACCGGTAGAAGCCCCATCACCATTCCCATGTTGATGGTGAAGTACAGGAAGAACATGCCGCCCAGACCCAGGACGAGAAGCGAACTGTATCTGTTCCGGCTCGTGATCGCGAATACGACGCAGTAGCCCAGAATTATTCCGTAAATCGCAATGAGGAGCATGCCCCAGACGAAGCCGAATTCTTCGGCAAAGGTCGTAAACACGAAATCGGTGTGCTTTTCGGGCAGGAAATTCAGCTGGCTCTGCGTGCCTTGGAGAAACCCTCGTCCCGACCATCCGCCCGACCCGAGCGCGATTTTGGATTGCGTAATGTGATAGCCGGAGCCGAAGGGATCGAGCGACGGGTCGAAGAAAGTGTCGAGGCGCTTGTATTGATAGTCCTTGAGAACCTGCCATTCGGTGCCCCGGCTCCAAATCACGAATGCGACGATCGCGGCGGCGGCGGCGGCCAGGGCGGCAAAATAGAGGAGACTCACGCCCGCCGCGAACATGACGAATAGCCCGCCCGCAACGACGAGCACCGACGTTCCGAGATCCGGCTGGTTCCTGATGATTTCCGCCGGAATCAGAATCATCGCCAGTGGCGGCAGTATCCAAAGCGGGCGCGAAACTTTTTCCAGGCTCAGCCAGTCGTAGTATGTGGCCAGGGCCATCACGAGAGCGACCTTCATGAATTCGGACGGCTGGAGGCGCACGAATCCCAGGTCGATCCATCTCCGGGCTCCCATGCCGGTAACGCCGAGCAATTCGACAAGGATTAGGAAGCCGATGGCGCCGATGTAAGTCGGCACGGCGATTCCTTGCCAGAACCATACCGGAACGACCGCGACAACAAGTATTATGGCCAATCCGAACGCGAACCTTATGGCTTGAGCGCTCGCCCAGGGATGCCAGGAGCCTCCGGCGACCGAATAGAGCACGATCAGGCCTAGGGCGGATGCTGAAAGCACCAGTAGCATCAACCCCCAGTTCAGGTGGAGAATTTTGGAAAATCCGGTAGGTTCGGATTTTTCCGACTTTGCGATATACGCCATGAAGTCTACGCGAACAGCCTGGGGGAAGCGTGAGGCTCGAGTCCCCGTCGCGAGCGAAGCCGGCCTAAGTCGGCGGGAATGTCGTCCGAATTCGGATTCACGCCCTGGATCTCGCTCTCGTCGCCGGCTTCTGCCGAAGCACATTCAAATTCCCTTGCTGCCTTCTAATTTCCTCTCTTTGGCTTTCGGGATAGGCGGAGAGCGGCGGAATCTCTCCGACATGGGCTCTGATAAGCATATCTCTGGCCAAGGGAGCCGCAGCCTCCGACCCGCTGCCTCCATGGTCGACGATCACGACCGCGGCAATTTTCGGGTCGTCCGCGGGGATGTAGCCGCAAAAGAGAGCGTGATCGCGTCTTTCCCAAGGCAAGTCCTCGTTTCTGACAACGCCCCTTCTTCGCTCTTCGGCGGTTATGTTGCGGATTTGGCTCGTTCCGGTCTTGCCGGCAATGAGAAGGTTTTTTTGAACCGTGCGAGATTTGAAGGCCGTTCCCTTCGAGTTGTTCACGACCTCGAACATTCCCGTTCTGACTTTGGCAAGCCAGCTTTCGCCAAGCCCGAGCGGTTCCACCGAGTGGTCGTTCTCGCTGGATCCGATTCTCTTCACGATTTTCGGCTCCACCGCGCGACCGCTTGCGATGCGCGCAGTCATGACGGCGATCTGAAGAGCCGTGGCGCTCACGAAGCCCTGGCCGATTCCGGCATTCAAAGTGTCGCCGATCGTCCAGGCGCTGGACCGCATCTGCAGTTTCCATTCCTTGGTAGGGGCGAGGCCGGCTGAAATTTCCGGAATGGGCAGATCGAACTTGACGCCGATGCCCAGTCGCCTGGCCATGGCGGATATCCTGTCGATGCCGACTTTTTCGGCGAGAGTATAAAAATAGATGTCGCAGGACTCCGCGATGCTCCTAACGAAATCTACTCTGCCGTGCCCGCCTCTGCGCCAGCAGTGGAACTTTCGATTCGAAGATTCGATGCTGCCGCCGCAGAAAACTTTTTCCGAGTATGAAATCGCGCCCGCTTCAAGCGCCGCGAGCGCCGTTACCATTTTAAACGTCGAGCCGGGCGGATAGCCGCTTCGAACGCTTCTGCTGACCAGCGAGCTCTTCAGCTGCAGGATCTCATCGAATTCCTTTTGCGTTATGCCGGATGCGAACTTGTTCGGGTCGAAACCCGGCCGGGAAACGAGCGCGAGCACTTCGCCCGTCTCGATATCGAGCAACGCGGCGGTTCCGGCGGCAATCTCCTGCATCCTGGCGTGGACGTAGTTCTGGAGCAGATGATCGACCGAAAGCACGATGTTGTCGCCGGGAACGCTGTCCGTTCGGTCTATTTCGCGCATCGCCTTGCCATAGGCGTTGACTTCGATCTTGCGGATTCCGGACTTGCCGCGGAGAGTTAGATCCATTCCCGCTTCGATTCCGGTCTTGCCGATGGAAAAATCCGGCACTTCGAGTAGCGGGTCGCGATCCTCCGGCCTGAGCCTGTCGCGGCTGTCGACGGAGCCGACATAGCCGATGAGGTGCGCAAAATCCCGCCCGTGCGGATAGATCCTGGAATATCCCGATTCGGCGGACGTGCCCCGCAGCGACGGAGAGTTGGCCGAAACCGCGGCGAATTCGTTCCAATCGACGTCTTCGGCCACGACGACCGGCACGAACGACCTGCGATTCTTGATCTCCTCGATTTTTTTCGCGCGGACGTCCGGCGGTATGTCGATGATCTTTCCGAGATCATCCAGAACGGCTTCGAAGTCGCCGGCCTCTTCGCGGATGATCAGGATTCGATACAGCTGGCGATTGTCGGCGAGCACGACGCCGTTTCGATCAAATATCCGCCCGCGCTCGGGAACCATAAGTCGAACGCTGATGCGATTTTTTTCCGCTAGATTGCGATACTCGCTCGCCTGCGTTAGCTGCAGCACCCGTAGCTTGTCCGCGAGGATGCCGATCGCCGCAAGCTGTCCCGCCGCGATCAGGATTCCGCGCCGGGCGATCATCCTCCGGCTCTTGTGGATTTTCTCCTCGTCCCGAATCAATCGCTGGATCCCTTTGCGCTGTCTTCTTCAACTGGATGCAGTTTACGAACACGGAAGACGAAGATGGCCACCACGACGCACGCCGGATAGGCCAGCACTGTCGCCAAATAGTGCAGAAGAATCAAGCTAAAATCCGCAAATGGCGTCAAGAAAACAATCAGAACCGCGTTGTAGATCGCCAAGGCGCAAAGAAAGGCCGCCGAAACGAGCATCCATTCGAATGCGAATGGCAGCCCGCGGACATTGTCGGTTTTGCCGCGAAGAAATTCAGTTGCCCCGAGCATGGCGAGCGTCCACAGGCCCAAGGGGCGAAACAGCAGAATGTCGCACAGCAGCCCGACGCCTACCACCGCGTACGCCGGCACGAGCGACGGGCGGCGGACGATTATCGCGGCCAGCAGGCAAAAGATTGCGTCGGGCGGCGGATAGCGGCTAGGCGCATGCCCGGTCGGAGTTAGAAAAAAGGCCAGAATGCCGATAGACGCGACGATAATGGTCGTGCGCTGCAGCAAGCCGGACACCGAAAAACTCTCAGTTGCCTGAATTCGCCGTAGCTTCCGGCTGCAATCCTTGAGCGGAACCGGAGGACTCGACGATGAGCTCGCCGGGGCCTTCGATCCGCTCGTTGGGGCGCACTCGAATTACCCGAACGAACTGAAGGTCCCGAAAATCCGCGCTTGGCTTGACCCGCAGCCGATTTTTCGAGTCCTTGACTACGAAGCCGACGAGCGTGTTGGCCGGGAATACATTTCCGTCGCCCGATGTCAGCACGCGGTCGTTCAATTCGACATCGTCGACTCTCTCGATCATGTCCAGCAGCGGAGCGCTGGAGTTGTCGCCCGACAGGATCGCGCGATTGCCGGAGCCCAGCCTGACCGGTATCCGGCTGTTAGGATCGGTAATTTGAATTACTCGCGATGTCGAAGTCCCGACTCCGGATATCCGTCCGACCAGGCCGAAGCCGTCGGTTACCGCCCAGCCGTCCACGATTCCGTTTTCCCGGCCCGCGCTGATTAGAAACGACTGCCTGAACGGCGAACTGGAATCGGCGAGGACGGACGCGGAAATCAAGTAGTGCTCGGCCGCCGCCCTGAGGTCCAGCAGCCTGCGAAGATTGGCGTTTTCGCGTTCGAGATTGTGAGCGATCTCTCGCCACGACTTCAACTGCGACAGCTCGCGGTTCAATTCCTCGTTCTGTTTGACGATGCGCGAGAAACTACCAACTGAGTCGAAAAAGCTCCAGACAATTCTGCCGGGTTTGATGCCGATTTCAAAGCTAGGCAGGATCGCGTCTATCAAATCGGTGCGCAGGGTTTCAACGCGATTATTGTCAAATCTCCACAATACGAACATTAGAGCTAGAATCGCCGCTGTCGAAGCGACTAGGATTCTCCTCACCGGGAAGCGCATCCGCGCGTTTGCGGCGGGCCTGCGAATTCCATGCCGCATTTCCATTGCCGGCAATTCCTTTCGTCGCTTCCGCTGGCTTGATTCAACAGGTTTAACAGGTCTTTCCGCCGCGCTGCGAATCAGGCGGGCGGATTCACTGGCTTCATTCAGCTATGGTAGTCTATCACATGCGGCAGGTGCTTTTCGTATTCCAGCGATTTGCCGGTGCCGAGCGCGACGCAGCTTAGAGATTCATTCGCGATCGAGATGGCGAGGCCGGTCTGTTCGCGCAAGACCTCATCGAGATTGCCGAGAAGCGCGCCGCCGCCGGTCAGCATGAGCCCGTTGTCGGAAATGTCGCTGGACAGATCCGGAGGCGTGGATTCAAGCGCCGTCTGCACCGCCGAGCAAATCTGCTGCAGCGAGCCTTCGAGCGCTTCGGCCACGTCGGCCTGCGATATCATGAATTCCTTGGGAACGCCCTTTATCAAGTCGCGCCCCCGGACCTTTAGCTTTCGGCCGGTTCCGTCGCTGGGCATCTTGGCGGTGCCCAGCGTGTGCTTGATTCGCTCCGAGGTCGATTCGCCGATCAGCATGTTGTGGCGGCGCCTGAGAAAATCGATGATCGACGCGTCCATCTGGTCGCCGCCGACTCGAATGGAATTGGCGTAGACGATGTCGCCTAGAGACAGCACCGCGACTTCGGTCGTGCCGCCGCCGATGTCGACGATCATGGAGCCTTTCGGATCGGTGATCCTGAGCCCCGCGCCGATGGCCGCCGCGATCGGCTCCGCGATCAGCCCCGCCTTGCGCGCTCCCGCGGAGAGCACGGACTGCCGGATGGCGCGCTTTTCGACCGCCGTTGCGCCGTAGGGAACGCAGACGACGATTTTCGGGCGGGCGAAGGTCGTTCTTTTGTGAACTCTGCGAATGAAGTACTTGATCATTTCTTCGGCGACGTCGAAGTCCGCGATCACGCCGTCGCGCATGGGCCGAATCGCGCGAATCGACCCCGGAGTCCGTCCGACCATGCTCTTGGCGCTCTCGCCGACGGCCAGAACCTGCTTGCGCCCCTCCTGAAAGTGATAGGCAACGACCGAGGGCTCGTTCAGAACGATGCCGCGCCCCCGGACGTAGACTAGCGTATTTGCCGTTCCCAGGTCGATCGCCATGTCGTAGGAAAATAAACCCGAGAAAAGTTTGAACATTCGCCGAATACCTTATTCAGTGGCGCAGCCGCCGGCCCGTGCAACCGCAAGCGAATTGACGCGGATCTTGCCGCGGGCAAAACATTCGCGGCCGGCCGACCGCCCGGCGCCTATCCGGCGGATGCGGATGCCGCGGCCGGCGCCGACTTCGTGCGCCTCTGGACCAAATTGTTCAGTGCGGAGACGTAGGCTTTCGCCGATGCGTATACCGTATCCGTATCGGACGACTGACCGACGACCATCCTGCCGTTTTCTTCGAGCCTGACGCTGACCGTCGCCTGAGCGTCGGTGCCTTCCGTCACGGCCTGAACCTGGTACAGCTTGAGTTTCGCCTCGTGCGGGAACAGGGCATTGATGGCGTTGAACGCCGCGTCGACGGGCCCGTCGCCCTGGGCCGTGGCCTCGAGTTCGTCTCCGCCGACCTCGAGAACGATATCGGCTCGCCGCGGCGATTCGGAGCCGCAGGCAACGCAAAGGGATTTTATTCGAAGATGTGCGTCGTCGGCATCCCTAGGGGTCGTTTGCATGAGGGCGATCAAGTCCTCGAAGAACACCTCTTTCTTCCTGTCCGCCAGATCTTTGAATCGCGCGAAAATGACCTTCAGCCTATTGTCGCCGATATTGTAGCCGAGCTGCTCGAGCTTGGCTCGCAGCGCGGCTCGACCGGAATGCTTGCCGAGCACGAGGTTGGATTCCGCGATGCCGACGTCTTCCGGGCGCATGATCTCGTACGTCGACGAATGCTTGAGCATCCCGTCCTGGTGAATGCCCGCTTCATGCGCGAATGCGTTCTTCCCCACGATGGCCTTGTTGTATTGGACCGGAAACCCGGTGGCGGAGGAGACAAGGCGACTCGCCTGCAGGATCTTCTTCGTATTGACGAACGTGCGGAACGGCAGGATGTCGCCGCGCACGCGCATGGCCATGACGACTTCTTCAAGCGCGGCGTTTCCGGCTCGCTCGCCGAGCCCGTTGATCGTGCACTCGATCTGGCGGGCGCCCGCCGAGACCGCCGCGAGCGAATTGGCGACCGCCATGCCGAGGTCGTTATGGCAGTGCGTCGAAATCACGACGCGATCAATGCCCGGAACGCGCTCCTTCAGCATCCGGATGATGCTGGCGCTTTCCTCCGGCGCGGTATAGCCGACCGTGTCGGGAATATTGATCGTCCGGGCACCCGCCTTGATAGCCGTTTCGACGGCGCGGCAAAGGAAATCGTGCTCGGTTCGCGTGCCGTCCTCGGGCGACCATTGCACGTCGTCGGTATATTTGCGGGCCCGCTGGACGGACCGGTGAATCGCTTCAATGACTTCTTCGGGCTTCATCTGAAGCTTGAATTCCATGTGAAGCGGCGACGTGGATATGAACGTATGAATTCGCCGCGATCTAGCGCTCTTCAGCGCCTCGGCGGCTCTGTCGATGTCGGCGAGAGACGAGCGCGCCAGTCCGCAAACCGTCGCGTTTTCCAAAAGCTTGGATATTTCGGCAACCGCCCGGAAATCGCCTTCCGAGGCGATCGGGAAGCCCGCCTCGACGATGTCGACGCCCATTTCGTCAAGCAGCATCGCGATTTCGATTTTTTCCGACAGCGACATCGTAGCTCCCGGCGATTGCTCGCCGTCCCGGAGAGTCGTATCGAATATGAGTACTCGTTCTTTTTCTGATTCAGTTTGTTCGGCCATGGTATCAGTGCTCGGTTTCGAAAATTCAGATTGTTTTTTTCGGCGCGATCATTCTTCCTCCAAGCGGACGCGCCGACGCGGCACGCTCAGAGGCGGCTTAGCAATAGGATGGTCCGGGCGCGCCGCCCGAGCATTGAAAGATCAACGATAATCTTATGGCTCAAATATTCCATGGCGCGACATCTACCAAAAAAAATTCGATTCGAAAAGTAGGATTATTGAAGACTCGCCCTCGCATTGGCTGTTCGCGTCGAATCGATTTCGGGATCATGCGGATGCAAGCGGAAGGCGGTGCGGCTAGCGCCTGGAAATCGCCCCGCCGCCCTGGCAGGAGCCGCCCGTCCTCGGCGGCGGCAGGGCGGAGAGCCGATTTGGCGAGACCGAATTGCGCGGCCGGCATGGACAGCAGCCGCTCGAATCCCGCCAGGGGAAGCCGGCCGGAACATTCGACTTTCGTCCGCTTTAACGCGCTTCCCCAATCGCTCCGGGCGGGAGCTGTAATTTCGGAACAAGTTTTTTTCATTTTCCGATTGCCGTCGCCGTTCCCGATTGGGGCGCGACGATTCGCGCGCCGCAATTCTTCCTTGGACGGTTAGTCGTGAAGACGACTCAATGCTTGGCCGGCTCACGGTGCGGCGGCGCTCTCCCCTGGAATTGGCGGCTGTCTTTCTGCAGGATCAGGGTCAACGCGGTTCGCAGCACTCGGGGCGAGGCGGATGGCGACTGTTTTTCTCGCGCTGCGCCTGTTGCCGGGGCGGAATCCGCGCGGGGTCCGACTGCGATAGGGCGGTCTCCGTCAAAATCGCGGATTTCAAGCGGTTCGGCGCAATCATCGACCGCGCCGAGTTTATTCGCGACGCCTATTCCTTTTCGGGTTCGGGGCGTTCATCGAGAATTTTTCCGCTGCTATAGCGGAAAACGCCGCGACCCTCTCTCTTGCCGTCGCGGAAGTTGCCTTCGAAGACGTCGCCGTTGGCATAATGGAGCTTGCCGTAGCCATTCATTTGGCCGTTGCTCCACGGCCCTTCGTAAATCAGGCCGTCACTGCTTGTAAACTTCCCGAATCCGCTTCGAACCCCGTTAGCAAAGCCGCCTTCGTATTCGGATCCGTCGCCGTACGACTCGAAACCGTTTTCGTCGTGCTTTTCGTTTGCGATCCATTCGCCCGAATAGACTCGCCCGTCGGCGTAGCTCAATTCGCCGAATCCCGAGCGCGCGCCGTCCGAAAACCGTCCCTTGTAGATTCGCCCGTCGGGATATTTCGCAACGCCGCCGCCATGGTATTTCGAATCTTTGAATTCGCCCCTGTACTCGGTGCCGTCCGGCTGCCTGGCGAATCCCTGCCCGTTCAGCTTGGCATTGGTCCAGCTGCCGTCGAAGATTGCGCCGTTCGGAAAGGATACCTTGCCAATTCCTTCGAACGATCCCTGCGCCCACTCTCCGTCGAATACGGCTCCGTTTTTCCGCGCAAGGACGCCCCTTCCGTGCGGCTTCGCGTTTGCGACTTTCCCTTCATACCTATCGCCCGACGAATATTCGATTACTGCTTCGCCGACCGCGACGCCTGATTCCCATTCGCCGTCGAGAACTGTGCCGTCCGCCGAACTCAGCTTTCCTTCGCCGTGCGGCTTCCAGTCTGCGATTGAACCTTCATAAACGTCGCCGGATGAATAGATTATTTTTCCTTCGCCTTCGAATCTGCCCTCGGTCCAATCTCCGTCGAATGCCGAGCCGTCGCGCTTGTCCCGCCTGCCTTTCCCGTCGGCTTTGAAATTGACGATGTCGCCAATGTAGATGTCGCCGCCGGGATACGTAATCTTCTGGCCCGATCCATCCAAGCTGCCGCGCACCCACGCGCCTTCCAGAACAATTCCGCTAGCTCGTACCAGAGTGCCTCTGCCGTGAGGCGAGCCTCCCTCGAATTGCCCCTCGTAAACGCTGCCGTCCGGAAAAACGAGCTTGCCCTCCTCATTTTCTTCGCCTTGCGACAGTTCATAGCGATACTCGCCGGAGTCCTTGCCCGCCAGCACGATTTCGCCGGGCAGCGTTCCGTTTTTCCAAGTGCCTTTGAACTCCTGCCCGTCGGGGAGCCTCAATGTTCCCTCGCCCTCGAATACGCCGCCTAGGTTTCCGCCTTCGTATTTGGATCCGTCGGGCTGGACTATGACCGCTTGGCCCGATCTCTTTCCCCGTGCCCATTCGCCGTCGTAGGAATACCCGTCCGGGCGCGTCAATTTGCCGCGGCCATGCCACACGCCGTTTTCGTACTCGCCTTCATAGATTGCGCCGTTCGGAAATGTCGCAATCCCGCTGCCGTTCATTTCCCCGTCGCGCCATGCGCCTGTATAGGTGGAGCCGTCGGCGTAGGTGATCGAACCGGTTCCGTGCGGCTTGTAGTTGAGGAATTCGCCGTCATACACGGATCCGCTCGGAAAAACGGCTCGGCCGTTTCCGTTGATTGCGCCGCCTCGCCATTCGCCGTCGTATTCGAAGCCGTCCGGTCGGCGAAGAGTCCCCTGGCCTTCCCTCAGTCCGTCCTTGAATTCGCCGACATAAACCGCGCCGTCGGAATAAGTGGTCTCCAAGGCGCCCGGAGTATCCTGCGCAAGCGCGAACTGGCTTCCAATTATTCCGGCTTGTGCAAACACGGCCGCAGCGATTGCCAAGTTCAAGCGCCGTTTGGCGCCGAGCGCCATCAAAATAAGCATGTATTTTTCACTTCAAACGCTATATCTACGGCCTTTTACGCGATTCAAGCCTGCAAGCAAAGACATATTGACGCGGGTTTTAAAATTCTCGCGGCAAGAAATCGTATTTTTGCTTCGCTGCCCGACGAATATAGTGCGGGGTCGAATCGATCATCGCGGCTGGCCTCCCGCTTAGCCCGAGAAATACGGAGAGAAGCCATGCCGTCAAGATTCAGGCTTGCGATCGCTCAATCCAATCCAACGGTCGGCGCCCTGGAATCCAATGCGGAAAAAGCCCGACTCCGGCATCGCGAGGCTAGAGCCCGGGGCGCGGACATGGTGGCGTTGCCGGAACTGTTCATTTCCGGCTACCCGCCGCAGGACCTCGTCTTGAAAGCCGCATTCACGAACGATTGCATGCGGCACATACTCGCCCTCGCGGAACGATGCGCGGAGGGCCCCGCGCTCGGCATCGGCGGCCCGCTCCTTAGGGACGGCAATTTGTACAATGCTTATTTCATTCTTTCGAAAGGCGAGGTCAAAGCCGAGATTCTGAAGCATCACCTGCCAAACCATGCCGTATTCGACGAAGCGCGCCACTTCACGCCGGGGCCGATTTCCGGTCCGTTCAAGATCGGCGAAGCGAGAATCGGAACGCCGATCTGCGAAGACGCATGGCACGAAGACATATGCGAATCGCTGGAGGAATCGGGCGCGGACTTGCTGGTCGTGCCGAACGGCTCGCCCTACAGCAGGAACAAGCTGGAGCGACGGCACGCGGTCATGGTTGCGCGCGTTGTCGAAACGGGACTTCCGCTTGCCTATGTCAACATGACCGGCGGCCAGGACGACCTTGTATTCGACGGCGGATCGTTTGTCTTGAATCCCGGCGGGTCGCTTGCTCTCCAGATGCCCCAGTTCGAAGAGGAGATGGCTTTTGTCGATTTCTATGAATCGGAAGAAGGCTGGAGGGCCGAGCCGGGCGACCTCGCGAGCACGGGCGGCGAGCAGGAGCAGGATTATCGCGTAATGCTGACCGCGCTTCGCGAGTATCTGGCGAAAAACGGCTTTTCAAAGGTTTTGCTCGGGCTGTCTGGAGGCGTGGACAGCGCCCTCGTGGCGACGCTGGCGACGGACGCGATCGGCCCGGAGCAGGTGCGGTGCGTCCTGCTGCCGTCGGAATTCACTTCGGAGGAATCCGAGACTGATGCGCGGGAGGTCGCGCGCGTTCTGGGATGCCGCCTCGACGAGATTCCTATCGACGGTCCCAGGCACGCCGTGCTCGCGGCATTGGCGCCGGTGTTTCGGAATCTTCCCGAAAACGTTGCCGAAGAGAACATTCAGTCGCGACTGCGCGGGCTGCTGCTCATGGCGATTTCCAATAAATTCGGCGAAGTTCTTCTTACGACCGGCAACAAGTCGGAGGCGGCGGTCGGCTACGCCACGATCTACGGCGACATGGCGGGCGGCTACAATCCGATCAAGGACCTCTACAAGACGCGCGTATTCGACATTTGCCGCTGGAGGAATTCCAACCACAGGCCGTGGATGCTCGGGCCCGAAGGCGCCGTCGTCCCCCGAAACGTGCTGGAAAAGCCGCCCACCGCGGAGCTGCGCGCGAATCAGAAGGATTCGGACAGCCTGCCCGAGTATGAAACCCTGGACGGAATTCTCGAAATGCTCATCGACGAGGACAAGTCGGTCGACGATGTCGAGCGGATGGGCTACGACCGGGAGATGGTCAAGAGGGTCGAGCAGCTAGTCTATAGCTCCGAGTACAAGAGATTTCAGTCCGCGCCGGGAGCGCGATTGACCGGCAGAGCCCTATGGCTGGACAGGCGCTATCCGATCGTGAACAAATGGAGGGATGAGGAGAGCGTCGCTTCCGATGCCGAGCGCGGGAGCTTATAGCCCCCCTGCGGAAAGCTTACTCCCACCACTTGTCGATTTTTGCGATGTCTTCGTCCGACCAGCCGAAATGATGCGCGATTTCGTGGACGACGATGTGGGCGACGAGATCGCCTAGCGCGACGTCGCCGCGCTCGGCCCATTCGAAAAGAATCGGCAGGCGGTAGAGCCAGACGGAGTCGATAGCCGTGGGCTGGTCGGAATACGATTTTTCGACCAGGGGAATGCCTTCGTAATGGCCGGTCAACTCCAAGCCGTCCTCGATGCCGACGCTGTCCAGCACCTCCTCGGAAGCGAAGTCGGCTACGTTGATTCGAATCCGGCGCGCAGGCTCCGCGGCGAATTCCGGCAGCGCCTCGAGAGCCTCTTGGGCCAAGATTTCTATGACTTGTATCCCGGGCGCATTGCGGTTTGCCCAATCTTGGGCCATATGGTTCGACTCCGTCCTGCCAATGCGAATATGCACAAGTTGAGTCGCACGGGAAAGAGGCGCGGCTCCCGAGGGGATATAAAATGGCAATTGCACGATTTGCGCCATCGCCGACAGGCGACCTGCATATTGGCAACCTGCGCACGGCGCTGCTGAACTGGCTGGTTGCAAGAGAGGCCGGCGGCGAATTCATCCTGCGAATCGACGACACCGACCTCGAAAGATCGAAGGAGGAATTTGTCGATTCGATCAAATACGACCTCCAGTGGCTCGGTCTTGAATGGGATCGGCTGGAGCGCCAGTCGCTCAGGCTGGAACGCTATCGCGAAGTCGCCGACGATCTTCGGGAATCCGGGCGCCTCTACGAGTGCTTCGAGACGCCGGTCGAGCTTTCGCTGAAGCGCAAGTCGCAGCTTGGCAGGGGGCGGCCGCCCGTTTACGATCGCGCCTCGCTCAATCTGCCGAATGAAGAAATTGCCCGCATGCGCTCGGAGCGGGCGGGCTACTGGCGATTCTTGCTCGACCGCGCTTCGGTCGCCTGGCGGGACCAGATTTTCGGCGAGGTTTCGATTGACGCGGCAAGCGTTTCGGATCCTGTTCTCATTCGCGCCGACGGAGCGTTCCTCTACACGATGGCTTCCGTGGTCGACGATCTGGATATGAATATTTCGATAGTCGTGCGGGGATCCGACCATCTAACCAATACGGCGACGCAAGTGCAAATCATGGAGGCTCTGGGGCGAAAGCCGCCGGCGTTCGCGCATCATTCGCTCCTGACCGGCCCTGGCGGAGAACCGTTTTCGAAAAGAACCGGGGATCTGTCTTTGAAGGAATTGAGATCCGGCGGCATGGAGCCAATGGCGATCCTTTCGCTGCTGGCGACGACCGGATCGTCGGAATCCACCAAGCTTTTCGGCAGCATGGATGAATTGCTGGAGGTCTTCAGCATCGGGTCCTTCAGCACCGCTCCGACGAAATTCGATCCCGATGCGATAGCGCGTCTGACCGCCAGGCGTCTTTCGGGTCTTCCGTACGTGGAGGTGGCGACGGGAATCAGGGAACTAGGCGTTCCGGACGATGCCGCCGAAGCCTTCTGGCTGGCGACCAGGGAAAACATCGCCGTGTTCAATGATTTGTCGGAATGGTGGCGTATTTGCCTGAAGGGAGCGGAGCCTAGCGTCCGCGACGACGACAAGGAGTTCGTAGGCCAGGCTCTGGAGATGCTGCCCGATCCGCCGTTCTCGACCGACACGTGGCGAAATTGGACCGCCGATGTGTCCCGTCGGACCGGCCGCAGGGGCCGGAAGCTTTACATGCCGCTTCGCAAGGCCCTGACGGGCAGGGATAGCGGTCCCGAAATGGCCGGCCTTATGCCGTTGCTCAGGCATGTTCGCCGGTGAATCGCCGAGTGGTCTAGGCGAATGCGAAATCCGATGTCCACCCGGCGTATGCGAATGTTGGCGCCCTCGAAGCCGAATCATTCCAGAAAATTCGGAATGAGGCGTCTGTTTTGAAACTGCGCCCGTCGGCGCCGGCACTGATTTCTGGGTCGAGGAGCTGTTCGCGGCAGCGTCGCTTGCGCGGGGCGAAGGCATTGGCGGTATCCTCGCACGCCCGTGATTCCGATGACCCTATCCGGGCCGGCGCCTGAAACCGGCGGCTTGTCGCCCGGAATGCAATAGGTTGTTCCGGCATCATTTCGAAAACCGGCGCAAATAGTATTCGCGCGGCGGGCGAATGCACCGAGTTCCGGCGATTGCATGGCGCAAGCTTGCATGCGCCGCAGACATGCAGTATCATGCATTCCGAGGAGTGGGAGAAGCGGTTGGTTATTGACCGGGCCGACGGAGCAACTGCCCCGGAAACTCTCAGGCAAAAGGACCGTTCCTCGGAAATTCTCTGGAGAGTGGCGCAGGCAGCGTCCGCCGACGGGTAGAATATCTCAGGCTCAAGGACAGAGGGGGCACCGGATGCGCGTTCGATTCGAATGCGCTTCCAGAGTGCGCCTGCGCACGCGCATGCCGTAACGCCGGTCCGAGGGGCTAATGGAACATCTAAACAAAACCGAGCTGTTCAATTTCCATAAGAGGCGCGGCGGCAGGCTGATTGAGTTCGCGGGCTACAGGCTTCCCGTGCAGTATCGAGCGGGCATTATTCTTGAGCATCTCGCAACGAGGTTTTCGGCCGGTCTATTTGATGTCAGCCACATGGGGCAGATTTTGATTAGGCCCCTAGTCGGCGGCATGGGCGAAGCGGCTCTGCACTTGGAGCGGCTAATGCCGGCGGACCTCGTCGCGCTTCCGGTCGGTCGCCAGCGCTACAGCTTCCTAACGAGCGAGTCGGGCGGCATCATAGACGATTTGATGATTGCGAGGAACGAGGAGTCGTTTCTACTCGTAGTAAACGCCGCGCGGACAACTGTTGACCTGGATTGCCTTCAAGCTGCGCTGGCGGGAACGTGTTCAGTAGAGAAAGTTGAAGACCGCTCGCTCATTGCCATACAGGGACCGGCTTCCGAGGCGGTTATGGCGCGAATAGCCCCGGCAACCGCCAAGCTCGAATTCATGGATGCGCGCGAAACGAGCCTTGCCGGCGCGACTTGCTGGATTTCCAGATCCGGCTATACGGGCGAAGACGGGTTCGAGGTATCGATCCCGAAGGGTAAAGCCGACATGCTTGCCGAGCTTCTGCTAGACGGTGGCGGCGTGATTCCCGCCGGACTGGGCGCGAGAGACACTCTGCGGCTCGAAGCGGGGCTGTGCCTTTACGGACAGGATATCGATCTGGAAACAAGCCCGGTCGAAGCCGGATTGACATGGGCGATCGCGAAATCGCGAAGATTCGGCGGCGCTCGGCCCGGAGGGTTCCCCGGGGCCGAACGCATACTGAGCGAAATAGAGCGGGGCTGCGCTCGACGACGCGTTGGAATCGAGCCGGAAGGGCCGGTTCCGATGCGCCGCGGAACAAGGCTGTATAGCGATGCGACCGGTCAAATCTCCGTCGGCGCCGTGACATCCGGAGGATTCGGGCCTTCATTGAACAGGCCGTTGTCAATGGGATACGTGGCTAGGGGCAGCAGCATCCCGGGAACCCGAATCTACGCGGCCGTGCGCAACAGGATCCTGCCTGCGCGCGTAGCGCCGCTGCCGTTCATCGAGTCTCAATACAAAAAGCGAAAGGACAGCAGAAATGAAATATACCAAGGAGCATGAATGGCTGCGCGCGGAGGGCGACGAAATCGTCGTTGGAATTACTCGGCACGCAGCCGAGCAATTAGGCGATGTCGTCTATGTCGGTTTGCCCAGCGTCGGCGAGAGGGCGGTTAAGGGGTTCATACTTTTGGAAATCGAAAGCGTGAAGGCCGCCGCTGAAATTTTGGCGCCCTGCTACGGCGAAATCGTGGCGGTCAACGACAAAATCGCCGAAAATCCTGCTCTCGTCAACGAAGATCCGCTCGGCGCCGGCTGGTTTATCAAAATCAAACCCGAGAACCCCGCCGTTATCGACGAATATCTCGACGAGGCCGAGTACCGCAAGCTCGTCGAATAGGCCGGGAGGTGAAGTTCATGAAATTCATTCCTTCCGACTACGATCCCTACGAATTCGCCGGGCGCCGGCATATCGGGCCTACGCCGCGAGAAATCGATGAAATGCTGGCGGTCGTCGGCAGCGAAAGCCTGGACGACCTGGTCGCCGAGGCCCTTCCCGAAGGGATGCCGACCGCTTGCGACTTGAATCTGGGCAAGCCGATGGCTGAACGGCAGGTGCTAGGCCGCCTGCGCGCCGCGGCGGACAAGAACAAGGTGTGCGAGTCGCTGATTGGAATCGGCTACTACGGAACCGAAACGCCGCCGCCGATCCTAAGGCACATCGTCGAAAATCCGTCCTGGTACACGGCCTATACGCCCTACCAGCCGGAAATAAGCCAGGGGCGGCTCGAAATTCTACTGAATTTCCAAACCATGATTAGCGATCTCACGGGCCTGAGCGCGGCCAATGCGTCGCTGCTGGACGAAGCGACCGCCTGCGCCGAAGCGATGACAATGGCGCGAAGACTCTCCAAATCCAGTTCCAACGCGTTTTTCGTCGACGTGAACTGCCATCCCCAAAACATCGCAGTGATGCGAACGCGCGCGGAGCCGCTTGGAATTCGTCTGTTGATCGGCGATCCGCGCGCGGACCTGGCCGGAAATTCCTTTTTCGGCGCAATATTCCAGAATCCCGGAACATACGGAATTGCTCGCGATTTGACGGACGATATAGGCGTCTTGAAGGAATCCGGCGCAATTGCCGCCGTCGCGACCGACCTGCTCGCTCTTGCCATGATCAAGGAGCCGGGCGCTATGGGCGCCGACATCGCAGTAGGCTCGACCCAGAGATTCGGCGTTCCGCTGGGCATGGGCGGCCCTCACGCCGCCTTCATTGCCTGCAGGAAGGAATTCATACGGGAGCTGCCTGGACGCATCGTCGGCGTGTCGGTGGATTCCCGAGGCCGGCCCGCCTATCGCCTTTCCCTGCAAACCAGGGAGCAGCACATTCGTCGCGAAAAGGCTAAGTCGAACATATGCACGGCGCAGGTTCTGCCCGCCGTGGTCGCGGCGTTTTTCGCAATCTACCATGGACCCAAAGGGCTGCGCGCGATCGCCGAGCGCGTGCATTTCGCGACCGCCGATCTTTCCGATTCGCTCGCGAAGGCCGGCTATTCCGTCGAGCCGGAATCATTTTTCGATACGATAGTGGTCGAAGCAGGCGCAAAGCGCGACAGGATCGCAAGGCGATTGGCGGATGGCGGCATCAATGTTCGCCGCGTATCGGAATCGCGCATAGGCATTGCCGTGGATGAAATCGCGACTCGACATACTCTGGCCAAGGTTTGCGCCGCGTTCGGGGCGGAATTCGCAAGCGGCGGCCGTAGGCTTCGACCGGCCTTCAAGGATGCCCTGCTGCGAGAATCTGAGATTCTGAGCCATCCCGTATTCAATATGAACCCCTCCGAGACCGAGCTGCTGCGCTATATGAGGCGTTTGGCGGACCGCGACCTCGCGCTCGACAGGACCATGATACCGCTGGGCTCCTGTACGATGAAATTAAACGCCGCGACGGAAATGATTCCGATCACGTGGCCGGAATTCGCAAGGATTCACCCCTTCGCCCCGAGCGATCAGACGGACGGATACAAAGAGCTGTTTGAAGATTTGTCCTCTCGGCTTTGCCGAATTACTGGGTTCGACGCGATCTCCTTTCAACCCAATTCGGGCGCGCAGGGGGAATTCGCGGGATTGATGACAATTCGCGCCTATCATCTGTCTCGGGAGCGGCGAGAAAGAAGGGTCTGCCTAATTCCCGCGTCGGCGCACGGAACGAACGCTGCATCCGCTAGCATGGCGGGCATGGATGTCGTGCAGGTACGCTCGACCGAGGACGGCAGGATCGATATCGATGATTTTCTCGAAAAGGCGCGGGCGGCGGGAGATGATCTCGCCGCGACCATGGTAACGTATCCGTCAACCTACGGCGTGTTCGAAGACACGATTTCCAAGGTCGCCGGCATAACCCATGAGTTTGGCGGCCAAGTCTATCTCGACGGCGCAAATCTGAACGCGCTCGTCGGAATCGCAAGATTGGCGGATCTAGGAGCCGACGTGTCGCACATGAACCTTCACAAGACATTCTGTATTCCGCACGGCGGCGGTGGGCCGGGAATGGGTCCGATTGGAGTTAAAGGGCATCTTGAGCCGTTTCTGCCGGTCGACCCGCTGTCGGCCGATGCGGACAACGCCGTTTCGGCGGCGATGTACGGGTCCGCGTCGATTCTTCCGGTTTCCTGGGCATACATTTTACTAATGGGGGACAAGCTGGAACTGGCGACAAAAGTCGCCATCCTGAGCGCGAATTACATCGCGTCCAGGCTCGGAGGCGCATTCCCCATCAGATTCGCCGGCGGAAACGACCGGGTAGCGCACGAATGCATTGTCGACATTCGCCCGTTCGCGAAGAGCGCGAATGTCAATAATGAAGATGTCGCCAAAAGGCTTATTGACAGCGGGTTCCATCCTCCAACAATGAGTTGGCCGGTTCCCGGCACGCTGATGATCGAACCGACGGAATCGGAACCCAAGGCCGAGTTGGATCGATTCTGCGATTCCATGCTCGCGATTCGCGAGGAAATCGACGCCGTCGCTTCCGGACGACTGGACGCATGCGACAATCCGTTAAAGAATAGTCCTCATACCGTCGAGGATCTCGTTGACGACTGGGAACACGGCTATAGCCGCAGAACCGCTGCATTTCCCGCAGGAAACCGGGCGATTGACAAGTACTGGCCGCCCGTCAACCGCGTCGACAACGTATTCGGCGACAGGAACGTCCAGGTGATCCGACCGGTCGATTAAGGCAAGAAGCCTTTTTCCGGCTTGAAAAATACTAATTGCTCTGCGCGAGTGCATACTCCGCAAGAGTCGGTTGCACGTAAAAATCTGCTTTCAGAATCAGGCATGCGGTTCATGCCCTCAATAAAAGATGCAGTTATTCGCTTCTTTGTTGAATCGAGGCTCAGGCGGTGCCGTAATTTCCGGCGACGAATGAACTAGCTACTTTATTGGCTACTTTCACCGCATTGACCAGATCGCTGCCAAACGCCAGTTCCGCGCAAAACGTCCCCGCGAAGACATCACCGGCTCCATGCGAATTCTTGGCGTTGACCTTGATTCCCTTTTCGATAAAGATGTCCGTGCTTGACGAGTATGCGGCGACGCCCTCGGCCCCTGCGGTAATGATCGCAGCGGAAAAGTATTCTCTGATGTGATTTAGGCTGTTATAGGCATCGTATATCGTTTTGATGGGATCCCCGCCCATAAACTGCCGCGCTTCCAGAGCATTGAAAATGACGATATCTATGTAGTCCGAAAGCGCTTTGTTTATCGGTCCTGACGGGGCGACGTTCATAACCACGGTCATTCGGCGACTTCTTGCTTCCTCCGCGAGTGCCAGGTTCAATTCGGAATCGATTTCATTCTGCAGCATCAAAGTGCCTGCGTTTGCCCAAAGGGCAGGCTCGCTTGCCGTTCCGACAGGAATTCTCGCATTGGCGCCGGTCACTGTCACGGCGCCGTAGTCGCCCTTGTCGTCGGTTATTGCGACGCTCATGCCGGTGGGATTCTCCAGCTGTAGAACGAAAGAATCGTCAATTCCCGTATCTGAAAGCGATTTGCGCAGCATGCCGCCGAATGGATCATTGCCGACTGCGGAAAGCAGGCGAACCTTGGAACCGTGACGTGCGGCCGCCACGGCTTGATTTCCGCCTTTGCCGCCGAATTTTGGAATCCAGCGATTTGCGGGAAGAGTTTCCCCGAGATCGGGCAAACGGGAAGATTCGACTAGGATATCATAGTGGAGACTGCCCGCGCATACGATAACGCTACGAATAGATTCATTTGGCATAAAAATTGGCTCCCCGCGGACTCGGTTAACGGTTAACAACTTCTGCCGCAGATCAATTCGAAGCTGAACCTCCGCATATACTCATTTCTTCGATTGATTGCTAGAAAAATTTATGCGCAGCAAAGAAAACTGAAAAAGTCCTGTCGGTTGTTTAGCGTCGTAGGTGAGCCAGTCGGCAAAATTCCAAATATCTCGCGAGTTCGTTGCAGGGAAATTTTGCGAAAATCGTCCGCCGGACAATCGGAGCGAATTCGTAGACCGCCGACTTCGCGGTCGAAAGGCGAATTCTGGTTGCGCCTATCAAGTCCGCGATATCCGGTCGGCAGGAATCAACCTAGCAAACAGCGCCGAAATCAAGCTGAGCACAGGCAGCGCCGAAGGCGCGCGTTGAGCCGAATGCCTTTTTCGTCGCATAAACAGCCCCCTGCGGCGTTGAGCGGCCGATGCCGAACGCCTCCTTAAAATTCTTGTGGCCGACCCCGCTCTCGACGCGGAAGGAGAACGGCTTCAGGCTCGAGAAGTACACGGTCCTATCGGTCACCGCGGCGAGCCGATCTACACAACTTCGGCGGGATGACGCAGGGGGGAGGTGTTCACGTGCGCGAGCGATCCGCCTAGCGGCTTCATTGCAAACTGCTTGGATGTGATTGCCTGACAAGCCCTGAATTCGAAAAAATCCCGCCGTGACTTGAAAAACGTCACTTAACCGCCTTCAAGCAGCTTTCGATCCTAGGACATCCGAGGTTTGGATACCATCCACACGGACCGCGTTTGAGGATCTGCTAAAGGCCGGCCAAGCCGTGTCCATCATATCCCTTACGGCGTCGGTGAATTAGAAGACCTGGTTTGAGAAGCGGCATGCCTTTGAAAATAGGGCTGTCTTAGCCGGGTTCAGCTCCGGGCTATAAGGCGGCGGGGTTTCGAGCGCCTCGGAGCGGCGCCGGCAGGATCGCGACAAAGTGCTGAATTGTCCCGCCCTTTTTGCCGTCCATGCGCGCCGGAAAATCCCCGATGGCTGGACTCAATCCAATTCGCGGCGAGCAACCCAAAGGACAGCAAGAAACTTGCCGCCATGAGATATCCGCGCTCGCCCGGTTTCCGGGACTTGCACTCCGAAGCCGGTTAGTCTATCGGGTCATCGATGTGCATCCGGTTGGCCCGACTGCCCGAGTTCCGGGGCGGGAGTTTCGGCGAATGCTTGAACGCTAAGCCGAGGAGTCCGACCCGCGCCCCTTTCCCATCCACAGCACGACACGCTCT